>NZ_JAMYMP010000044.1:0-40659 GCF_040318615.1 Mesorhizobium sp. M1078 | reverse complement strand
CGTGCACAGCGTCGAAGGTGTCGTCAATGTCGAGTACGATCCGCTTCGGCACTTGCCGGAACGAGGCGCAATAGAGATCGACCATCGCCCGCCCCATCGCGACCAGCTCCCGCACCCCGGGTAGGTTCTCCAGCCGGCACAGCGTCGATTGCGACGCCAGATCCCGACCCGACGGCAGCGCATCCTGGGCCATCTTGAAGACCGGATCGCGGCGCAGCCGGTTGGCGTCGTTGCCGTCATCGTAGCCGGCGGCGATCACCTTCATGCGAAAGTCGATCATGTCCGCCAGGCTGTGGACGACCTGGTCCGGGCAGCACGGATCGTCGATGCAACGCGCCAGACGCTCGGCCACCCGCAACTGCTTTTCCACCTCGGCCAAGGCCAGAACGCCGCTGTTGGACGACAGCATGCCGCCGTCGAAACGGGCGACGACGGACTAGCCGCCGACTGATGACAAACCGCTCAGCGGCAGCGCAAGATCGTTCATGGTGCGTGTGGTCTCCGGGAAATTTCGGATCGGCTTAAGCAACCAAATCCTACGTCATTTCAACGGGCTTGCGCCACATCCACCAACCCCCATGAATTTTTCAGGCTGGCAGAGAGGGTGCTTGCGGTGCACTCACTGACACGAGATCGCAAATGGAGGCGCGTGACCACCAGAACTGGCGACACCCAAGGTGGTCCGCTGGACCCGCAGGAGGAACCACAAGGTGTCAGCGGGCAGAGCGCAAGCGAGTGGCTACTTCGATCTTTCTAGAAGCGCGCCGGCAGCCTGGGCGGGGGGCTTGGGGGTCAGACTGCCGGCGCACGCCACTCACGAAGAGCGGCCCCTTTTCCTGGTTCGAACGCCCATAGTCAACCCGGAAACGTCAGGATGCCCGCCATGTTACTTTCAGAGCGGCGCGACTTCGCCATGGTGGACGATTCAGCCTAGGAGTAGCCACTCTCGTAGGCCGAGTTGATGCTCAAGCCAGCATCGCCTTGCCGAACTAGGAAGAGTTCGCCGTTAGTCCTTCGTCGCGAGCCGATGCCGTCGTGCACGTTTCGTAGCACTCCGGGCAGCTATATCGCTTTGTTGTTCGGTGAGCTGCGCCAGAAGGCATCGCATCAATCGAATCAAGCGTCGACATCAGCCGCAAGCTTCACATCACAACAGCTAGTCCACCCATTGCAGATCATCCGATCTGTTCAGGCGGCGTCCGAAATGTCCAACTCCGACTCAAGAATTCCCACAGGTATGGAAAGCGATTTCGCTATCCGATCCCGATAGCCCTTGCTGTACCTCAGACCTCGCTCGATGTTTTGGATTTCCTCAGCGGCCAGCCCGCACGCGACCGCCAGGTCGTCGATCGAATATCCAAGGTGCTCGCGATAAGCGCGGACGATGTGGGTTCCCTGGGACATAGCCGTCAAGACTGGTTCGGGAATGCGCGAATCCTTCATAAACATCTCCAAGAACTGGGAGCTCCCTCGGAGATTCCTCCCCGAGGCGCACACTTAGCAATAAAAAAAATTGGTCGTCCATTCGGCCGAACCGGCCTCATGCATGGGATGGGCCGCTGAATTGGCCGGGCCGGAATATGGCGGCTCACCTCCTTCTGATCAAGTATCAAGGCTGCCCGTGCTGAGAGCCTGGTCGGCGTAGCGCATGCGACCTGCGATCCTTCGTGGACCATTCTCGCCGATGGCTTTCTTGAACAGCAACTCGAACTTTCGGCAGGACACTGCTTCCTTCGGCCAATCTCCACCGGCGAGGCAGCGAAAGACCCGCTCGTAACCGCTACCGAGTTTCGCAATTGCAGCAAACAATGGTCATCTGGTTTCATCCGGGCTTCGGATCCAGACAAGGGGTACCGCTTTCCTGGAGGCGCATCGCCACCTGTACAGGTTCACAATCATTCGACCGTGACCGATTTTGCGAGATTGCGCGGCTGGTCTACATCCGTCCCCATGAAGAGCGCCGTGTGGTAGGCTAGAAGCTGTATCGGGAGCGAGAAGATCATTGGCGCGATAATCTCGTCGACAACCGGCAGCACGAGCGTGTGCATGGTTTCGAGTTTCGATACGGCTGCCCCTTTTTCATCGGTGATGAGGATAATCCGCCCTCCACGGGCAGCCACTTCCTGCATGTTGGAAACGGTCTTGTCGAAAAGACGGTCATGGGGCGCGATGACGATCACCGGCATGTTCTCGTCTATCAAGGCGATCGGCCCGTGCTTCAATTCACCCGCTGCATAGCCCTCGGCATGGATGTAGGAAATCTCCTTGAGCTTCAGCGCACCTTCCATCGCTAGCGGGAAACTGGTGCCACGGCCGAGATACAGGACGTCACGACACTTTGACAGTTCGCGCGACAAGAACTCGATTTCCGGCTGGATGCACTCGAGTACGTGGCCCATCACGCGCGGCAATTCGGCGAGGCTCCTGACGAGCGCCTGCAGCTCGTGTTCGGGGACGGTCCCGCGGGCTCTGGCCGCGCCGATGGCGAGTGCTGCTAGAACGGCAAGCTGGCAGGTAAAAGCCTTGGTAGAGGCGACGCCGATCTCCGGTCCGGCAAGGATCGGGAAAACCGTATCGGCCTCCCGAGCGATGGTCGATTCGCAGGCATTGACGATAGCGCCAATTTTCAGCCCACGCTCCTTGCAGTACCTCAATGACGCAAGCGTATCGGCGGTTTCGCCGGACTGCGAGATGAAAAGAGCCGCCGACTGCGGCGGCAACGGGATCTCGCGGTAACGGAATTCGGACGCAACGTCGATTTCAACCGTCAGGCGCGCATAGCGCTCGAACCAGTATTTTCCGATCAGTCCGGCGAAATAGGCGGTCCCGCAGGCAGAGATCGCCAAGCTCGGGACCTTGGCGAAATCAATGCCAGGAACCATGTCGCGACTGTCTATGATGTTAATGTAATGACGGAGAGCATGGGCGATGACCTCGGGCTGCTCGTAAATCTCCTTCTCCATAAAGTGGCGATGGTTGCCCTTGTTGGCGAGATCGGCCGCGGCCGTGGAGATATGGCGCGGACGCTCGACGGGACGGCCGTCGACATCGAAGATATGGGCGCCCGAATTGCCGACAACGGCCCAGTCGCCGTCGATGAGATAGGTAATTTCATTGGTGAAGGGAGCAAGGGCGATCGCGTCGGAGCCCAGGAACATCTCGCCGTCGCCGTGACCGATCGCGAGCGGTGGTCCGTTGCGCGCCGCCGTGATGGTCGACGGTTCATCTTCGAAGAGGATGGCAAGCGCATAAGCGCCCTTGACGCGTTTCAGCATGGCACGCGTGGCCTCTTGCGGCCTCATGCCCTCTCGGCGGTATCTTGCCAAGAGATGCCCAACGACCTCGGTGTCGGTGTCGGTCTGGAACTCGGCGCCATCCGCCGCCAATTCGTCCTTCAGCTCGGTGAAATTCTCGATGATGCCGTTATGGACTACGGCGACACCGTCGCTAAAGTGCGGGTGCGCATTGCGTTCGGTCGAGGCCCCGTGGGTTGCCCAACGCGTGTGGCCGATGCCGACGTTGCCGCTCAGCGGCTCTTCCTTCAGTCGCGTCTCGAGATTGACGAGCTTGCCCTCGGCGCGCCGGCGGTGCAAGGCACCCTCGATGATCGTCGCAACGCCGGCGGAATCATAGCCGCGATATTCCAAACCCTTCAACGCGCCGATCAACCGATCCGACACCGGCTGTTGCCCAACGATGCCAACAATCCCGCACATGTTCGTCTCCGCATCTTTGCGGGCAGCACCAGCCCACGCGAGACGGATACCCGTCCGGCCGCTTTAAGTGGCGGCCTTGTAGTAGAATTCCATAATATTGGTAAAATTGATTGTTGTGATAACTACCATCCACCCGATGGATAGGTCGGCGGCTGTGGAGCCACGACCCAAACTTCTATTCGCGCCTGACGCTCTTATGAGGATCGCAAACTCACACCCGCGGCAGGATCACGGCCTCGGAAAGGCCAGGAGGGCTTGGACAGTGGACGGACGACGGGCCTGCGACCCTTTGTCAGGCAGTCGGCATCTAGGAGCATGGTGCCGCCGACTTGGGCATCGGCGATGGTCTGTCTTGGCGACAGCCTGAGTTCGCTTCAGGACCGTCGTCGTCTCGCGCGGCTGCCGGTGTCAGTTGACGATAACAAATGTCCGCCGGGGGCGAGCGCCTCGCGCACGGCACGTGCCAGCCGCGGTCGGTCCGGGACGCCGTCGAAGGCGTTGGCCGTGAAGACTCGACGGGGCGTGACACCAGAGTAGCGAGTTCGTAGCGCGTAGCCGGCGACGAATTCGCAATTGGTCGCGCCGGCGCCGGTCAGCCGGCGCTGCGCGGCCTCCAGTTGGTCGGCGTAGTGCGACGACATGGCGGGCGATCGTGGCGATCGGCACAGCCGCCCCGCAACAGAGGTCGACCACCTCCATGCCCGGCTTCAGCCCGGTTGTCGCAAGCGCCATCTTCGCTGCGGTCGCGCTTGTCATGCTGCTCTTTCCTGGCCTTTGCAAGAACACGAACCTCGGCTTCGGTCGGAATGGCAATGTGGCGAAGGGCGACCCGATCTGCGTCAAGCTCATCGCCAGGGAAGAGGCGAATGATGGGCAGCCCCACTACCGCCTGATCACCACCGGCGGCCGCCGATGTTCCCAGCATTCGCGTTCCAAGGTCGGCATGTCGTGCTCCTCGCTGGCATAGCCGAGGCAGAAATAGCCGATCAGCGTCCATTCGGGCGGCGTGTCGAGAATTTCGGCCATCTCGGTGGCATCGAGGATCGACACCCAGCCCATGCCGATGCCCTCCGCCCGCGCCGCCACCCACAGTGTGTGCACCGCCATGACGGCCGAATAGTCGATGGTCGCCGCCATGGTCATGCGACCGAGCCCATGGCCTTGTCGGGTCGTGCGGTCGGCGAAGACCGCGAACTGACAGGGCGCCTCGTCGAGCCCGGCAAGCTTCAGCCGGGCATAGAGTGCGGCGCGCTCTCCCGAAAAGCGCGTGAGCGCCTCGGCATTGCAGCGCTCGAAGCAGTCTCTCACGGCAGTGCGCCGCTTGAGGCTCTCGACGACTACGAAGCGCCAGGGCTGGCTGAGGCCAACGGAGGGCGCAGTGCTGGCGAGCTCGAGCAGGCGTTCCAGCGTACCCTCCGGCAGAGCCGTCGGCTCGAAGCGCCGCACATCCCTGCGCCAGCGCAGCAGCGTGATCAGCCCGGAGCGAAAATCGTCGGTGAAATCTGGAGGTGACGGCATGGCGGTCTCGTTAGGTATGTATTGGACACTAGGGAGTACAGTGTGGACAGCCTACTGCCGATTGCCAAGCTGGCTTGTTGCGTCCGACAATCGCGTCATGCGGCCCCAACCGCAAACGATAGAAAAATGTTTCCTGATGGGCGGCGCTATTAAGATGCAATCGACCAAGCCAGTTTCGATCAGCTCGCACGGCGGTGAATCGCGTACCAGGCCGTTGGTAGATGCGCCATTGACACTCAGGCGCACCCGTATCGCTCACCAGGCCTCGGAATGCGGAGAACGTCGGCCTGGAACGCGGAGACGGCGACAGGCGTCTCAGCTTGCATATACTCGTTCCTGCCGCATCGCCTGCAACTCAGTTTGCTTCCGACCACGTCGGCCTCGACGTCCCCGAAGATTCCCCAGGTCATTCGGCCGATACCATCGTCTGACATCATAGTGCCGCAGCGGACAGCACCAGCTGCCCAATTTCATTTGGGGCATCGCTGAGCTTCCAGTCGCCACCGCAATTTCGTCTTCCACCAGCGTCAGGCCTGACCCAAATTGCAGCTCATCCCTCTCACAGTCAATTCGCGCTTGAATTATATGTTCTACTTTCGTTCACTGTTCGGACGACACATTAGAAAGAGCTGGAATGGAATCTATCATCAGCCCTCGACAGCCGCCAAAGGTGGCCGCTGTTCAAGCCCGCCGAAAAGTTTGGATGCCGTTCACAAGGGGAGAGCATTGGTGGGACCATGCCGGCGCCATCTACCTCTTTGTTCTTCTCGGGGAACATCGCCCGGGCCAGTGGTCTCAATCGTGACCGGAGAGTAAAAATAACGGACGCGCATCAGGGCTCGCGCACGTGGAACGCAATGAGCATCCCCAGTTACTGGCACATTCTACAATCAGCTACCAACTGACAAACGTATGGCAGGAGACGGATGAGACGTGGACGGTGTTCGACCGTCGTACCGCAGAGTCGCCATAAGTCGCATTTAGGAGGTCCTGATATTTGATGCAAATGGCTGGGAACGTTGCTCACCCTCAACTCGGAGGTGACCGTTACCATAAACAGCGGATGGGCTGGTGCCGTCATGAAGTTGGAGGGCGACTTGCCTCCTCTAGCCGTTTTCGCAACCTATTCCGTCGCCGTCTCGGTCAAGATCATAGATATCGGTGCCTACGACAGAGACCGGCCCGTGTACGTATGCGGGACCATTGCCCTTTCCGGAGGAACAGTCGACATCGCTGGCGATTGGAACACAGGCGCCTGTGTAGTTAGGGTCGCAGGATTCTTGGCCATGAGCGCTGCTGATGAAGGACGCCAGACCCAGAGCGACCGCGCCTAGACGATGAAACCGCATCAAACACCCGCCAGCTAACACCCAAGAAATCTTAGCGGGCATTTTAGCTCCATGCAATATTAGCACTGGCTTGAGCGCCTATATATCACCACCAAGCTCCAAAGAGATAAGTTATTGCCCCACTGCAATGATCAAGATCGCGTTGAGGGTCGCGCGATGGCGGGCTACTTGATTTCGGTTTGGCAGATGCGTGGCCAAAGACCGACGCGTGCTGCCAGGCATATGCATCTTCGGCGGGGTTTGACTTTTGATATTGCTAGGCAGGAAGGTCGCTAGCTGTACAGACCAGCTTATTACCGAGGTCGAGAATCCTAGTACCGATCGGTGGTAGTGCATCCACAGCAGTCTGATTTGACAGCCGTCGTCGAGCCGGAGTTCGCATCGCCCTCTGCGGTGAGGCCTCCGTAAGCGTCTGCGACGACCGACAGAGTCGACAAGCACGCGCTTCGTTCAGCGCCCCGAGGTGATCATGGCTGAAAGCGGCCCTACAAGGGCGGCCGATAGTAGCCTTCAAGGCCTACAAGAGGCAAACGCTGTGGAATCGTGTGCAGGGCGAGGTCGGCGGTCCCGAAGGAGCATAAGAAGAACAAGGCCGAATGGCTGAAGCCGGGACTGGTCCGCCGGTCACGAGGTCGGAGGGCGAAGAGAAGCTGCGCCTCGCGAGGCTACGGATTTCTGGGAGGATAACCAAAGAGCGCGGCCAGTCTTAGGTATATTGTACGATTGTTACCCAAGCGGCGGCCGCATGGACTCTCATCATCTTGGAACTACATTGCCAGAATGGCACAGCTCTTTGAATCCGCCCCAATGAGCGCTTCATTTCAGATGATCGTGGACCACTATGAGACAGCGGTTTCACTCCAGGAGCGCATTGTAACTCGCGCTCGACAAGTCGGCTTGGCGACCAAAAGCGATGACGAATTTCTGGAGCATCTGAATGCCGCGTTAGAGCGGGTGCGCCAAAGCTTGGCTCGGGCGATTAACGTAATTGATTAAAAAATGGGACATCCGCGGTCGGCAGGCATACAGTGTGCCATCGACGGCAACTCTAAGGGCGTCCGTCGGCTGTGAGCGATCAACATGCTTCCGCCCCAATAGGGAGAGGGAGCTATGACAGACTCCAGTTCACAAACTCACACTGCCGCGCAACGCGACACCGGCCAAAATTCGATCTATCGCAATTCGCTGCTGCTACGAATGTGCTCGGCAGATTTGGCATTGCTGCAACCTCATTTCGAAAGCGTCTCCCTTGGGCTGAAGACGCATCTCGAAGTGGCGGGGTCACCAATCAGCACCGTGTACTTCTTCGAGAGCGGTCTCGGGTCAGTGGTGGGCGAGCTGCGGCCTGGTATCGAAGCTGAGATCGGAATCATTGGTTGTGAGGGCATGACCGGCTCAGCGCTTATCATGGGCGATGACCGGTCAACGCACGATTGTTACGTCCAATTAGAAGCCCGAGCCTTTGTTATCGACGCGGGCCTCTTCACCAAGGCGCTTCTGACAAGCCCAACCTTGCGAACCTTTCTGCTCCGCTACGTTCACTACTTTCACCTCCAGGCAAGCTTCACCGCGCTCAGCAATGCCCGGATGAACATAGTCGACAGGCTCTCAAGATGGCTGGTGATGTGTGATGATCGCGTCGACGGGAACAGCTTTGCGATTACGCACGAGTTCTTATCAGTTATGCTCGGTGTCAGGCGGCCCGGCGTCACCATAGCGCTGCAAACCTTGGAGGGCCAAGGTCTGATACGCTCAATGCGAGGAGAGGTAGTCATTCTTGATCGCGCGCGTCTAATTGCGCTGGCAGATGGGTCATATGGCAGGGCTGAAGCCGAATACGCTCGGCTAGTCGGCAAACTGCATTGATCGCAGGTGCCGCGGCGTCCGTAGCGCCGCGACGGTGATCGCCAACGAATGTGCTCGACAGGAGATGGTCGATCTCCTGCATTGGAGTCACGTAAGCCGCCTAGACAGAGCCTTCACCGCCGACGTTGCCGAGCATCGGGATCCAAGACGAAGCTGTCATGCCGGCACCGCTGCATGCGCCCCGCGAGGAACAAACCGCCCCTCGCCTTCGTTCAGGATCCCGAAGCACGATACGGCTGTGCACCACCTTCCGGCCACTCAAAGGAGACCCGAGACGACTTGGTCCGTAAAGGAGGTTTTCGAAGAGCATCTGAGGCTTCGCGCGGCAGGCGATATCGAGGAGGATCTCTTGGGCGCACTGCCATCTAACCTCGATTAAACAGGCACTGATGCGCTGGCTGGAGCAATGGCGAGACTCATTGCACCAGCCAAGTTCAGGGCATGTGCAGACAACCGCTTTTGGCCCGGAACAGATCGATTGGCGGCATAGCCTTATCTTTCCCTCACAACGGGAAGGCTGTTTCGGGACTTTTCGAAATCAGCGGATCACAGGCTCGCCATGGAAGCGGCGGCGCGATGGAGGAGAAACGCCGAAGCCAACTTCCATCATCAGCCGTGGCCTGTGCGACGGCACGGTGCCCATATGGAACCCGAACGGATCCTCGACGAAACCGAAACCGGCCTTGCCGGTCAGCGTGACCGGACTCTGCTTGCCGTAGACGTTCAGAATCTCTTGCGCTGGATGGCCGACGACAAGCGTAAATTGGTGCTTGAGGGCGCGGCGATCATGGCTGCCGCGAACATAGATATGCGGGCCGGTCCCCTCGTCGACGGGCACCAGATAGAAAAAGAACTTCAGCATCCGCCAGTCGTCCAGGTCGAAGTGGTATTTGCCGAGCGAAGCCAGGTTCTTGTCCGCGTCCGACGCCTGGCCGGTCGGGAAGCTCCACCAGACGCGCGTCGTGATCAGCGTCGCCTGGCCGCCGAGATAGTGCGCCGCGATATCCATGAGCAGCGGATCGTTTTGGATGGCAACGGCCGACTTACAGCCCAGAATGCGCTCGAAATAATGGCCGCTGAGCAACGGACGGCCAAATCGCGCCTCAGCCTCCGCATGCTCCGCCGGCATGAACTCGAGTCGGCGATCGAAATTGCCGAAACAAGGTGTGCACCTGGCGAATGCGGCTACATCTTCAGCCACCATTGCAGGCAGGACAAGGCCGGGAAAAAGCCCATCCATCCGCAGCGCGTCGACAACGTCGTGGCAATTGACACCGGCAAACATCGTGTCCTGGGCTCTTTGCGGCCTTCGGACCGGCTTTGCACCACGCCAGTGCATTCTCCGTGCCGGCATGGTGCGCGCCAACATGAACATGGGCAGCCACGCCGGGTTCTCGCGAATATCCGACAGGTAGGTCGGAATGCGTACGGCTATGCGACGCAGCATGCTGCCGTTTCGCGCGATTGTCTCAAGGCTTGCAGCGCCGGCTTTGTCGGAGTTCATAACGGTCATCGGGGTCCTCAGGTCATGAATGCACTTATCGACGAAGTTGGGTCCCGGTGTTTCGCCGAAACCCGATTCGCCGCGGAAGAACTAGGCGCTTGCCACGTTTTGTGCAACGCACCATTGCAGTGAGAAAATGGAGGTTGCGCGTTCGTATAAGACAATCGCAACCACTCCAATTACCTCAGGAACTGTCTGTAGCCGCCGCCCATCAGGTAGCGGCCGCGTTGGATGGCGCGACGTACCTGATCGCGAAGATGGCCGCCTGGATGACGCCAATCTTCTTCGACACGGCGTCTCCCGAACAAGGCAATGGCGACCTCCTGATGAGATGCTCCCGCCAGCGAGCCATCCAAAGCCTGCAGTACAATACGCAGACGCGCTCCGCGGTGTTCCGGCGGAAAGCAAGCAGCTGACACGCGGCGGCAATCATTGATGTCGTTCAGGAACTGAAGGGCAGCGACATGGAACTTGAGGTGCTGCGGCTGAAGGATTGCGTCGACATATAGCCGCAACGGGCGGAGGACGGACGCACCGGAAACGGCGATCTGCAGACTCCGGCAGTTCTCCCTCAGCAGCACGTGCTGCATGCCCGCAGCTGTCAGCAGGATGTCCTTGCAGCATGAGAGCGAAGAAAGGTGAAGCGGTTCAAAATCGTGGTCGAGCCCCAGCGGCTCCGCGGCCGCTCGTAGAATACAGGCGCAATCGCGCGGATCCCAAAAGACCCTCGCCGATGTAGCGTCCGACTGTGGCGCGTCCGCGAAAAAGGAGGCTCCATTGTCTTAGGAAAGCTGATTCTGTCGTCAACTCGATTATCTTCATGTCGGCCTGGGTTCCGACGAAGCAGGCGGACGGTGCCATTTTGGCGTGGTCGCGCTGGAATTGTGGATTGCGCCGAAGAAACTCCCAGGCCCAGCCAGTGCGTGGCAATCGTCTGGCGTAGTGGTAAGCGTCCTGGCGACGCCAGTCCGGCCAGCATACAAGGCCGACCGTCGCTTCCTTGGGCAAACCAGCATCCTTCATGGCACAGGTGTCCACAATGGCGCTATGCTGACGGGCCTAGAACCGGTTGCCACAGTACCGGTCCGCTCAGACGTCCCCTGCTGCGGATGCGCAAAAGGCTCGCGTGGGAAATCTCGAGAAACCCAGCCACCGCCTCCGTTTTGCCGACGCACTTGGGTTCTCCGATGCGCGACAATGGCCACGTAGCAAGGCGGAGGATCCGCTCCATGCGCGTGTCCGTCACCGTTACGATCCGGGTCAGATCCTTGGCCAAGCCGAACTCGATCATGCCCGCGAAGAGCTCGTAGGTCGCCTGAGCCAGCCCGCCCGCTGCCTTGGGCGCCGACGGAGGAAGATCGAGCGCGAAACGACTGCTCTCCCATATGTCGGTGGTCGAGGGCACGACGTCAGCACCCAGCAGCACCGGGAAGGTGTCGCGCAACATTGTGGGTCCGGTGCTGGGCAAAAGACGCACGCAACCGCGAATTCGCCAGTCGGATCCTTTGAGGAGCAGATAGACAGGCTTGAGAGCATCAAACGGATCGGATTCCATCTGGTCTTCGGTATCAACTTCCCAATCGAGCCTTTCCTTGAACACCCGAAACCTGAGCCCGTGCATCTCTTTGAGCTCGCCTGCAAAATCACTGTAAAAGTCTGGTGCTATCAGTTGCATCATGGTCGCCTCCATGTGGGATGTGTTCCCGCCATCGAAGGGCAAAGCTGACAGCGATGCAGCCTGTAGAGGTTTACAGGTATCGTGGCTGAGAATCAGGATCTCGTCAGGCCGGAGGCAGCCATTCGTGCAACGGCTTGGTTGATCGTTCGAACGCCAAACTTTGCCTTGGCGTTTTCCAGATGAAAGGTCACGGTGCGCTTTGAGACGCCGAGAAGCTGACTAGTATCCCAAGCCGACTTGCCGCGCGCCGCCCATTTCAGGCACTCGAACTCCCGCGGGGTGAGCGTTACACCATCCACCACGCGATGATCGGCGAGCCTTCGCCGGACATGGATATGAAAGTTGATGGCCACCAGCTGCAATGCTTTTTCGTAACGTGCCAGTGACCGCAACAGAGGCGGACGGGACTCGTCGGAAGCAAAGGTCAGGGCAGCAAACCGGCCGAGATGATCATGCATGGACATCGTCAGGCCGCCGCAGATGCCAAACTCAGCCGCACTCTCTAGAATTTGTTGCTGCGAATTCGGCAGACCGTGCCGAGCGCGATCCACACCCCAATCGAATGTATCCCAGCCTTGCAGCCCGCGCAGGATGACCGGATCGAGACTGTGGTACCGCTGTTGCAGATAACGTGACGTCCAGGATGAAGGATAGTTTGAAATCAATTGGGGGGCGTCGCCGGAGGCTGACGGGTAGGTGAAATAGGCGAATAGCGGGAAGTCGAAGCCGGCTGCAGCGGAGGCCATTGCCTCACCGAGATCGGCAGCATCAACACTTGCAGACAGTTGCTCGACGAAGTTCTCAAACACGCGATGCATGTGTCCTGTGCGTAACCTCCGTAACGCTCAATGCCAGGCAGAGACCTTGTTTTAGATGATCCCGGACGAATACGGCGCGTGCCGAGAACGTGGCTAATCTGTTGAACCAATCCGAAATAGTCTGACGTTGTCTATGAGCCGTGTGCCGCCGAGCCAGGCGGCGGCAAGCAACCGTGCCGGTCGATCGAGGCTTGTTATCGGGTGCAGATCTGCCTCATCGCGAAGTTCCAGGTATTCGACCTCGCGATAGCCTGCAGCCAGAATTGCTGCGCGAGATTCTGCAAGCGTTGGCAGGATGGGTGAGCCGCGCTCAAGCCGCTCAGCCGTCTTGAGCAGGACCGATGATAGCTTGGGAGCAACAGCGCGTTCCGCTGGCGAGAGCCGCACATTGCGCGATGATAGCGCAAGACCGTCGGCTTCACGGACTGTCGGACAGGCAACAATGGTGATTGGAATATCCAGATCCCGGGCCATGCGCCTGACCAGGTGAATTTGCTGAAAGTCCTTTTCGCCAAAGAAGCCGAAGTCAGCGCTGGTCTGCAGGAAGAGCTTGGCGACGACGGTCGCCACGCCGTCGAAATGCCCCGGCCGGAATGTACCGCACAGGCCTTCGCTGACACCGCAAACCGAAACGGTGGTGGCGAAGCCCGCCGGATACATCTCCTCTGCATCTGGCGCATAAAGCAGGTGCGCGCCAACCGGTGCCAGTTTGGCGGCATCCTCGTCCTCGGTGCGGGGATACGCGGCAAGATCGGCCTGGCTGTTGAATTGCTTCGGGTTGACGAAGAGCGTCACTATCACACGGTCTGCCTTCTCGAGTGCAGCGCGCACCAGGCTGAGATGGCCCTCATGCAGGACGCCCATCGTTGGCACCAGGGCTATCCTCACACCTTCGCAGCGCCATGCGGCGACGCTTTCGCGAAGCTGGTCAACGCTCCTGACGATCGGCACGCTCACGCTGCTTCTCCGCTCTTGGTGGCGTCCGTGTCGGCGGGCTTGGGCGCATCGGCAAACACGTGCTCTGCGGCGGGAAACTGGCGCTCCTTCACCTCGCGCGCATAGGAAGCGATCGCAGCCGCAGCCGCCTCCCGGAGTTCAGCATAGCGCTTGACGAACTTGGGCCGGAAGTCGCCGAAGAGGCCCAGCATGTCGTCGACGACGAGAATCTGGCCGTCACAGGCTGCCGAGGCACCGATGCCAATGGTCGGGGTCGCCACCTCCTTGGTGATCCGGCGGGCGAGCGCCTCAGGAACCTTCTCCAGGACGACCGCAAAGGCGCCCGCTTCGCCCACCGCAATTGCGTCGCGCCTGATGCGCTCGGCATCCCCGCCCCTGCCCTGTACGCGGTAGCCACCGATGGTGTTGATGGCCTGCGGCGTCAATCCGACATGGGCCATGACGGGCACGCCGCGTGCGGCGAGGAAGCCGATCGTCTCTGCCATCGCTTCGCCGCCTTCGAGCTTGACGGCCGTGCAGCCGGTCTCGGCCATGACGCGCGCGGCATTGCGGAAAGCCTGCTCTGGGCTTTCCTCGTAGGAACCGAACGGCAGGTCGACCACCATCAGCGCCTGCTTGATGCCACGGCGCACCGCCTGGCCGTGCGTGATCATCATCTCCAGCGTGACGCCGAGCGTCGAGGGCAGGCCGTGGAGAACCATGCCGACGCTGTCGCCGACGAGCACCACATCACAATGGGGATCGACAAGCCGGGCGACTGGGGTGGTGTAGGCGGTAAGGCAGACGAGCGGCGTCCCACCTTTGCGCGAACGAATATCCGGCGGTGTGATCGCCCTGGTGTCACCATAAGCGCTCATGGGACCCTCCTTCCCCTACGTTACCAGCTGCGGCTGTCGCCTTTGGCACATTTTTGTGCAGGTGCGAAGAGCAAAAAAATGGCCATGCAGCTGCGGGGTGTTGACGTGCCAATTGGCACGCTTACACTAAATCGATTAAGGTGCCCCCGAGTTGGCCAAATAATGGACGATCAGGCAATAGGACTCAGGAAAGACAGAGCCGCCGGCAAGGCCGACAACGTCAAAGTGGACTTGATCGCCTTTGTGGTCGCCGTAAACGGCAGTCAACCCTGTGTCCTCACCATCGGCCAGGCGGACACCTTGCCCTCCGGTCCCTTTGCGCTTGAGCACCGATCGCTGCAATCCGGCTTGAGGGGGTGGGTCGAGCAGCAAACCGGCCATCGGCTGGGGTACATTGAGCAACTCTACACGTTCGCGGATCGGGATCGCATCGGCGCCGAGCGCCAGCAGCGCGTCATCTCCATCAGCTATCTCGCATTGACGCGCAAGGAACAGGCAGCGGGCTCGCCCAAGTGCGGATGGCAGAGTTGGTATGAATATTTTCCATGGGAGGACCACCGCTCCGGCACGCCTGCGGTCGTGCTGGACGTTCTGCGGCCGCGCCTGATCGAATGGGCAAACGGGGTTGGCGATTCGGCCACGCGACGTGAACGCTGGCAGCGGGCGACGATAGCCTTTGGCTTCGACGACCGCCTTTGGAACGAGGAACTCACGCTTCAACGCTATGAGTTAGTCTACGAAGCAGGCCTGGTCCAAGAGGCCGTTAGAGGGCGGGACGCAGGACCCCCGCCGCTGGTGCCCAGCAAGTCCATGGTCGCCGATCATCGCCGCATCGTGGCGACCGGCATTGCGCGGCTGCGCTCCAAGATCAAATACCGCCCAGTCGTCTTTGAGCTGATGCCGCCGGTCTTCACGCTTTTGCAGCTGCAGCGAACCGTGGAGGCGCTCGCCGGCAGGCTCATCCACAAGCCGAACTTTCGCCGACTGATCGAACAGCAGGAGCTGGTCGAGGAGACCGGAGAGGCCACCACTGAGACCGGCGGCCGACCAGCGAAGCTTTTCCGTTTCCGCCACGCCGTTCTGGACGATAGGCTCATCGCCGGGACAAAATTGCCGCTGGCGCGGGGTTGACATCCCTTATACTCACAGCAAGTATATGCTGGTTATTTTCAGTTAGAGTATAAGCGGGAGGGGGTCGATGGGCGCCATGCTGCCTACGGCCGCGTTGCTCTACGAGCGCGTCCGACGAGTGATCCCGCCGATTGAATGGCCGGCTTTCGCCGAGGATATCGAGGCGATCCTTGCGCTGAAGCGCGAGCGCAACGCGATCATCCTGGCGCACAATTATCAGACGCCCGAGATCTTCCACTGCGTGGCCGACATCGTCGGCGACAGCTTGGCACTAGCCCGCACGGCTGCGACGGTCGAGGCGCAAGTCATCGTGCTGGCCGGCGTCCATTTCATGGCCGAAACGGCCAAGCTCCTCAATCCGGGCAAGACCGTGCTCATTCCGGATCTCAGCGCCGGTTGCTCGTTGGCGGACTCAATCACGGCAGAAGACGTGCGCTTGATGCGCCAGCGTTATCCCGGCGTTCCGATCATCACTTATGTAAATACGTCCGCCGAAGTGAAGGCCGAGTCGGATATCTGCTGTACATCCGGCAACGCCAAGGCGGTCGTCGAATCCCTTGGGGTTCTCCGGGTGATCATGTTGCCGGACGAATATCTGGCCCAGAATATCGCCGCCCAGACAGATGTGCAGATCATCGCCTGGAAAGGGCGTTGTGAGGTGCATGAGCGCTTTTCACCGGCCGACATCCGCGAGTTGCGCGAAAGCCATCCCGGCGTGGTCGTGCTCGCCCATCCCGAATGCCCGCCCGACGTCGTGGCTGAAGCCGATTTTTCCGGCTCGACGGCTGCCATGTCCGACTATGTCGAAAGGCAAAGGCCGCCACGTGTCGTGCTGATGACGGAATGCTCAATGAGCGACAACGTCGCGTTAGCCCACCCAGAGGTCGAGTTCATCCGGCCCTGCAATTTGTGCCCGCATATGAAGCGGATCACGCTTGCCAACATCCGCACGGCGCTCGAGCAGAACCACCATGTCGTAACCGTCGAACCCGGGATCGCCGGGCGCGCGCGGCTAGCGGTCGAACGGATGCTGGCAGTTTGAGCGCCGACCCCCGCAGCTTCTTCGGGCGGCCCATCATCATCGGCGGCGGCATCGCCGGACTGATGACCGCGCTTCAACTGTCGCCGGAGCCGGTGCTTCTTCTGTCAAGGTCGCTGCTGGGAGCTGACAACTCGAGCACCTGGGCCCAGGGGGGCCTGGCTGCAAGTTTCGGCGAAGACGACGATCCGGCAATGCACCTGGCCGATACGGTTGCCGCCGGGGATGGTCTCTGCGACAGAGACGTGGCGAGCCGCATCCTCCAAGCCGCGCCTAAGGCCATAGAGGGGCTTGCGGGCTTTGGGGTTCGCTTTGACCGCACGCCGGAAGGATCACTGTGCCTCGGATTGGAGGCCGCACACAGCCGACGTCGCATCGTTCATGCGCATGGGGACGGCACCGGGCGTGAGATCATGCGTGCGCTGATCGCGGCTGTGCGTTCCACTCCGTCGATAGTTGTCGTGGAGGGCGTGGAAGCGCGCCGGCTCGCCGTGCGAGAGAATGCGATCCGAGGCGTCTGGGCGAGCTGTTCGATCGCACCTTTCTTCTTCGGCTCACGGCGGGTCGTCCTCGCCACCGGTGGCATCGGGGGACTGTTTCTCGACACCACGAACCCTTGGGGCAGTTGCGGACAAGGCCTTGCGCTTGCGGCCCGCGCTGGAGCTGTCCTAGCCGACCTCGAATTCATTCAGTTCCACCCGACCGCGCTTGACGGCCCAGAACGCCCTATGGCGCTGGTCAGCGAGGCTGTGCGAGGCGAAGGTGCTGCCCTGATCGATGAAACCGGCCAGGCTTTTCTCCAGAGCGTGCCCGGGGCGGAACTTGCGCCTCGCGATGTCTTGGCCCGCGCCGTGTGGAACCATCTTGCGGACGGCCACCATGTTTTTCTCGATGCCCGACAACGGCCAGGCCCGGCATTCGCTCGACATTTCCCGACAATCGCATCAGCCTGCCTTGGAGCGGGCATCAATCCCGCGCGCGATCTCATCCCCATTCGTCCGGCCCAACACTACCACATGGGTGGCGTTGCCGTGGACAGCTCGGGCAGGACCTCCGTCAAGGGGCTGTGGGCCTGCGGCGAAGTCGCTTCGACAGGACTGCATGGCGCCAACAGGCTCGCCAGCAATTCCTTGACGGAGGCAATCGTGTGCGCCCGCTGGGTCGCTGAAAGCGTCGCCGGAACGCCTGCGCGCAGAACAAGGCCTGCGTTTGCGAACGTTTACCCACCGCCCGCTCCGATAGCCGTGCGCGTTTTTCTGTCGCGCGCACTCGGCATCGTCCGGGATGGTCAAGCGTTGAAAGCAGCCGCGCGTGCCTTATTGCCGCTCGCCGAAAGCAAGGATGCGGCCTCGGATCCGGCGGCTGTCGGGCTAATGATTGCTGTTGCCGCCTTGTTGCGCGAAGAAAGCCGCGGCGCTCATTACCGGACAGATTTTCCTCATCATGCGACTGCCGCCCGACGGTCCGAAATCACGCTCGAAGCCGCCTTGGCGGCTGCGCGGGAACTCGGACACTCGCCAAGCTCCGAAGGTGCAAAGTGATGATGCTCTCACCGCTCCCCACGGTCCTGCTTGAGCCGCTTGTACGGGCATCTCTTCTTGAAGACCTTGGCAGAGCCGGCGACTTGACCACGGACGCCATCGTCCCGAAGGAATGCCAAGCGGGAACCGTGTTGGTGGCGCGACAGTCCGGAGTTGTCGCCGGCATCGATCTGGCGATGCTCGCTTTCGGCTTGATTGATCCTGGTGTCGAAATCTCCGTGGAGCGGGCAGACGGCTGCAATGTCGTGGATGGAGAGGTCATTGCATCAGTGGTTGGCCCGGCCCGGGCCATTCTCACAGCCGAAAGGACGGCACTCAATTTTTTGTGCCATCTGAGCGGCATCGCCACAGCAACGGCATCGATGGTCGCTGCGGTTCGTGGATATGGCGCGAAGATCGTCTGCACCCGCAAGACGACGCCCGGATTGCGGGCAGTCGAAAAGTATGCCGTGCGCGCAGGTGGCGGGTCCAATCACCGCTTCGGCCTGGACGATGCAATTTTGATCAAGGACAACCACATCGCCATCGCAGGCGGCGTCCGGCCAGCGCTCGAGCGAGCACGAAGAGCGGCCGGTCATCTCGTCAAGATCGAAGTCGAGGTCGATACTCTGGCCCAGTTGGAGGAGGTACTTGGCTTCGCTCCCGATGCGGTTCTGCTCGACAACATGTCCCTCCCCGATCTTCGCCGCGCCGTCGCAATGGTCGGTGGCCGCGCTATCACCGAGGCTTCTGGCGGGATCACGTCGCATACAGCGCGAGCGGTTGCCGCGACCGGCGTTGATCTGATTTCGGTCGGCCGACTCATCCACAGCGCGCCGATCCTGGATATCGGCCTCGACCATCGGGGCTCATGATTGTCTGAGTAACGAACAGGATTGGGTCACTGTCCTTTCCGATCATCATAGTCAGATAGCAAAGACCCGCAAGACAGACCGGAGGAACAGCATGGAGATGCAAACGGCAAGTTCAACGCAGACACCGCCACAGGCCAAATCTCTTGACCCCCCTGACCCTGGAGCGTGGACCTTGGAGAAGGCTCAGGCACTTTACCATGCCCCCTTCAACAATCTCCTCTTCCTGGCGCAAACGGTGCACCGCCAGAATTTCGATCCAAACAAGGTCCAGCTCAGCCGGCTGCTCAGCATCAAGACCGGAGGATGCCCGGAGGATTGTGGCTATTGCAGCCAGTCGGCGCGTCACGAAACCGGGTTGGAGGCGTCCAAGCTGATGGATGTCAGGCGCGTCATCGCCGAAGCGACCAAGGCGCGTCATGCCGGCGCCACCCGTTATTGCATGGGCGCGGCCTGGCGAAACCCCAAGGCGCGCGACATGGATGCGGTGGTGGCGATGGTCGAAGGCGTCAAGGCGCTGGGCCTGGAGACCTGCATGACACTCGGCATGCTCGATCTTGAGCAAGCCGCTCGACTGAAGCAGGCGGGCCTCGACTACTACAACCACAACATCGATACGTCAGAACGCTACTATAGCGAGATCATCGGTACGCGGAGCTTTGCCGAGCGGCTCGAGACGCTTGACCACGTTCGCAAATCCGGCATCAAGGTCTGCTGTGGAGGCATTGTCGGCATGGGGGAGGAGCCGGTGGACCGGATCGACATGCTGGTGACGCTGGCCAATCTGCCGGAACATCCGCAAAGCGTTCCGATCAACATGCTGATCCCGATCGCCGGTACGCCGCTTGCAGACGCCAAGCCCATTGAGCCGATCGAATTCGTGCGCGTGATCGCGCTGGCGCGCATCATGATGCCGAAATCGCATGTCCGTCTGTCCGCCGGCCGCACCGCGATGACCGACGAGATGCAGGCGCTGTGCTTTTTTGCCGGCGCCAACTCGATCTTCTTCGGCGACACGCTGCTGACGGCGGACAACCCCGGTGAGGACAAGGATACCCTGCTGTTCCGGCGCCTTGGCATCGATCCGATGGAACTCGAGGCGCGATGAACGGGGCGCCGCTTGCCCGTTTTGATGCGACCTTGCAGGGGCTAGCGCGCAAGGACCGGCTGCGGACGCTTTCGCCCCGCGCCGGGCTGGACTTCTCGTCGAACGACTATCTCGGGCTGGCCGCGTCCAGAAGACTTGGCGATGCGGTTGTGGCGGCGATTGCGCGGGGCACGCCGGTTGGCGCCACCGGGTCGCGGCTGTTGCGCGGCAATGCACCGGAACACGAGCAGCTCGAGGCAGATGCGGCGGCATTCTTTGGAGCCGACCGCGCGCTGTTCTTCGGCAGCGGCTACATCGCCAACTTCGCTCTGCTGAGCGCCCTGCCGCAGAAGGGCGATCTTTTGGTCCTCGATGAGCTCGTCCATGCCAGCATGCATGAGGGTGCGCAGGCCGGGCGCGCGCAGTTCGTGCTGGCCGCGCACAACGACGCCACCGCTGTCGAGGATGCGATTACACGGTGGCGCGTCGCAGGCGGCATGGGATGCGTCTGGATCGCGGTGGAAAGCCTTTACAGCATGGATGGCGACTGCGCGCCTTTGGAGAGCCTGGTCGCGCTTGCCGATCGGCACGGCGCATTCATCGTCATTGATGAGGCGCATGCCACCGGCGTCTGGGGACCGGACGGCCGGGGACTTGCCGCCGCTTTCGCGGGCCGCGACAACATCATAGCGCTCCACACCTGCGGCAAGGCGCTCGGCGCATCTGGTGGGCTCGTGACCGGGCCGAGGGCACTGTGCGAATATCTGATCAACCGTTGCCGGGCATTCATCTACGCGACCGCGCCATCGCCACTGATGGCGGTCGTGGCGCGCGAGGCACTCGCAATGCTCGCCGACGAGCCTATGCGGCGTGTTCAGCTGCATGAACGCGTCGCCAGCGCCGGCCGGTTGGTCAATCGCTGGGGTGTGACACCAAGTGGCTCTCAGATCCAGCCCTTAGTAATCGGCGATGTCAGGCGCACCATGGCAGTGGCGGCGCGCCTGCAGGCCCGCGGCTTCGACATACGCGGCGTTCGTCCTCCGACCGTGCCCGAGGGCACGTCGCGGCTGCGCATCTCACTGACGCTCAATATTGGCGAAGCCGACATTTCCGCCATGGTCGAGGCGCTGGTCGAGGTGTTCGCCGAAACATCACCGGAGGCGATATGACCCAACGCATCGTCATCACCGGAACGGATACCGGAGTTGGCAAGACCGTGTTTGCGGCTGGGCTCGCCGGTTTGCTGGACGGCTTTTACTGGAAACCGGTGCAATCGGGCCTCGACGGCGAGACCGACAGCGAGGTTGTCGCGCGGCTTGCCGGCTTGCCCTCAGAGCGCGTGCTGCCGGAAGCCTACCGCTTGCGGAGCCCGCTGTCGCCGCATCGTTCGGCCGAGATCGACGGCGTGGCGATCAAGGCTGCCGATCTTGCTTTTCCCGTCCTACCGACGCCGCTCGTCATCGAAGGCTCCGGCGGCCTAATGGTGCCGCTCAACCGGCGCACAAGGTTAATCGACATCTTCGCTGAATGGCGGCTGCCCGTTATTCTGTGCGCCCGCACCACACTCGGCACCATCAACCACACCTTGCTATCGGTCGAGGCGCTCCGCGCCCGCTCCATCCCGTTGGCGGGCATCGCTTTCATCGGCGATGAGATGGCCGATACGCAACGGACCATCGTGGAATTCAGCGGTGCCCCGCAGCTCGGCAGGCTGCCGCACCTCGATGTGCTGACGGGCAAAACACTGAGGGACGCAATGGTTGCCGGCTTCGCCTTCGCCTCGATTACTGGAGGTGACTGATGTCGCAGTCTCATGTGTGGCATCCCTTCACCCAGCACGCACTCGAGCCTGCGATCCCGGAAATCGTCCTGACTGAGGGCGCCTATCTCCACAGGGCCGACGGCGCCCGCATCCTGGACGCCATCTCCTCCTGGTGGGTCGTCACACATGGCCACCGCCATCCCCGCATCATGAAGGCAATCGAGACAACCGCGTCGAGCCTCGACCAGATTATCTTTGCGGGCTTCACGCACGAGCCGGCAGAGCGCTTGGCCAAGGCGCTTGTCGGCCTCGCTCCCGCTGGACTCGACTGGGTGTTCTATTCCGACAGTGGCTCGACCTCAGTCGAAGTCGCGCTGAAGATGGCGCTCGGTTATTTCCGCAACATCGGCGCGCCGCGCTCGCGCATCGTCGTCATGGAGCACAGCTATCATGGTGACACGATTGGAACGATGAGCGTCGGTGCGCGTGGCGTGTTCAACGCCGCCTATGAACCCTTGCTGTTCGAGGTCGACATCATCCCCTTTCCGGCCGCGGGGCACGAGCAGGAGACGCTGGATCGTTTCGAGGCTGTGACCCGCGATCGACGAGCCGCAGCCTTGATCGTCGAGCCGCTGGTGCTGGGCGCCGGCGGCATGCTGATGTATCCAGCATCGGTTCTGGCCGAATTGAAGAAGATCACTGAGGCCTCCGGCTCGCTGCTGATCGCCGACGAGGTGATGACCGGCTGGGGACGCACCGGAACCATGTTCGCCTGCGAGCAGGCATCGATTTCTCCAGATATCCTGTGCACCTCCAAAGGCTTGACCGGCGGCACCATCCCGCTGGCCGTAACGCTTGTCACCGATGCCATCTTCCGGGCGCACTATTCCGAGGACCGGAAGAAGACGTTTTTCCATTCGAGCTCCTACACCGCCAATCCGATTGCCTGTGCGGCAGCACTCGCCAATGTCGAGATCTGGCGCGACGAGCCAGTGGCCGGGCGGATCACGGCCTTGAGCGTGATGCAGGCCGTCGGGCTGCAACGCTTTCGGGACAATCCATATTTTGCCGACTGTCGAGCCACGGGAACGATCGCGGCGCTCGACCTGCGAACCGGTTCAGCAGGTTATCTCGCCGAGATTGGTCCGAAGCTGCGCGCTTTCTTCCTCGAGCGCGGCCTACTTGTGCGCCCGCTCGGCAATGTCCTCTACCTTCTGCCACCCTATTGCATCGCAGGCGACGAGCTCGAACGACTCTATGACGCCATCGAGGAGGCCGGGGAACGCTTCGGGTCAAGGCCATGAGCAAGTCGTCGCGCATTCTCGGACTTGGCCATCACGTGCCTGGGCGCAAGGTGGCCAATGCCGAGATCGAGAGCAATCTCGGCCTCGAGCCGGGCTGGATCGAAAGGCGTACCGGAATCCGTTCGCGCTTCTGGGCAACGGACGAAGACACGCTGTCGGGTCTTGCCACCCGGGCTGGCGACATGGCGCTGGTGAACGCCGGTATTGCGCGCCACGACATCGGTCTGCTGTTGCTTGCCACCTCGACGCCCGACCATCTTCTGCCGCCAAGCGCGCCGCTGGTCGCACACAAGCTTGGCCTTGGCCGCGCAGGCGCGGTCGATCTGACCGGCGCCTGCGCCGGCTTCATCTATGCGCTCATGTTTGCGGACGGGTTCACCCGCCTGCATGGCAAACCAGCGCTGGTCATCGCCGCCAACATCCTCAGCCGCCGCATCAATCCAGCCGAGCGCGCGAGCTCAGTCTTGTTCGCCGATGCCGCCGGCGCCCTGGTGATCGGTCAGTGCGATGATGCTGATCGGGGCATTCTCGGTGCCTCGGTGGCTTCGGACGGCTCGCGCTACGGGCTGATCCAGATTCCCGCAGGAGGAAGCAACACGCCGTTCCATGGCGACCTCGACCTCGGGCAGACCCGGATGACGATGACCGACGGGCCCGAAGTGTTCGCAAAAGCCGTCGAGATGATGACCGATTGCTCGACAGCCGCGCTAGCCACTGCGGGAGTGCGGCCACACAATGTCGGCCGGTTTGTGCCGCATCAGGCCAATACTCGGATTTTCGGCGCGGTCGGAAGAAACCTCGGCATTGCGGACCAAGCAATTGTCAAGACGATTGCCGAATACGGCAACTCTTCGGCCGCGACGGTCCCGCTGTCGCTCTCGCTCGCCAACCAGATGAAGCCATTCCAGCCAGGAGAGAAAATCCTTCTGGCGGCGGCGGGCGCGGGTCTCAGCGGCGGCGCTCTCGTGGTTGGAATCTAGCCGGCCGGCTCACGCGCGCAGGATTGGTCATGAACGGCAATAGGAGCAACAGAACCAATGCCAAAAAATGGCCTTCTGAAGCTCGACATGACCAAGCTGACGCAGCACGACCCGTGCGAGCCTCTGGATGAGTTCAAATGCAACACCCGTTGCACCAATCGTACCATCTGAATAAAGCTCAATTACAAAGGGTGAGCCGCCCCATATATGTCGGATACCCGACATTGTTCACATAAAAGGCTCGATGCTTACACGCTCTTTGCTGCCTGCTCTTTGCTGTCTTCTCTTTTCTCTTTGCTCTTTGCTCTTCCGTCTTGACTAGCAGGAGCCTGCGGCTTATCTCATTGCCGCGTTAGCACTCGCTTCGGCTGAGTGCTAGGCATGCTCCGGCAACGGAGCACCGTTCAACATCCGCACCAAGGAAATCCAAAAATGGCAAAGTCGAATTTCCGGCCGCTGCATGACCGCGTGGTCGTACGCCGGGTCGAATCCGAATCCAAGACCGCCGGCGGGATCATCATCCCGGATACGGCAAAGGAAAAGCCGCAGGAAGGCGAGATCATCGCCGTCGGCTCCGGCGCTCGCGACGAAGCCGGCAAGCTGGTCCCGCTGGACGTCAAGGCCGGCGACCGCATCCTGTTCGGCAAGTGGTCGGGCACCGAAGTCAAGCTCAATGGCGAAGACCTTCTGATCATGAAGGAATCCGACATTATGGGCATTATCGGCTGATCATCGGCCTCACCGTCAACTAATTTCGGGCTTGATCGCAAGCCCCTGCCAGGAGCTAAAAAATGGCTGCCAAAGACGTAAAATTCTCCCGCGACGCCCGCGAGCGCATGCTTCACGGCATCAACATCCTCGCCGACGCGGTGAAGGTGACCCTCGGTCCCAAGGGCCGCAACGTCGTCATCGACAAGTCGTTCGGCGCACCGCGCATCACCAAGGACGGCGTCACCGTCGCCAAGGAAATCGAACTTTCCGACAAGTTCGAAAACATGGGCGCGCAGATGATCCGCGAAGTTGCTTCGAAGACCAACGACATCGCCGGTGATGGCACCACGACCGCGACCGTTCTGGCGCAGTCGATCGTCCAGGAAGGTAACAAGGCCGTTGCCGCCGGCATGAACCCGATGGATCTGAAGCGCGGCATCGATCTGGCCGTCACCGAAGTGGTCGCGGCTCTCGGCAACGCTGCCAAGAAGATCAAGACCTCCGAGGAAGTTGCCCAGGTCGGCACGATCGCCGGCAATGGCGACGAGTCGGTCGGCAAGATGATCGCCGAAGCGATGCAGAAGGTCGGCAATGAAGGCGTCATCACGGTTGAAGAAGCCAAGACCGCCGAGACCGAGCTGGAAGTCGTCGAAGGCATGCAGTTCGACCGCGGCTATCTCTCGCCCTACTTCGTCACCAACGCCGACAAGATGGTTGCCGAGCTCGAGGACGTCTACATCCTCCTGCACGAGAAGAAGCTGTCCAACCTCCAGGCCATGCTGCCGGTTCTCGAAGCCGTCGTGCAGACCTCCAAGCCGCTGCTCATCATCTCGGAAGACGTCGAAGGCGAGGCTCTGGCCACGCTGGTCGTCAACAAGCTGCGTGGCGGCCTGAAGATCGCCGCCGTCAAGGCGCCGGGCTTCGGTGATCGCCGCAAGGCCATGCTGGAAGACATCGCCATCCTCACCGGTGGCCAGGTCATTTCGGAAGACCTCGGCATCAAGCTCGAGAATGTCGGCCTCAACATGCTCGGCCGCGCCAAGAAGGTGTCGATCTCCAAGGAGAACACCACCATTGTCGACGGCGCCGGCAAGAAGGACGAGATCCAGGGCCGCGTTGCCCAGATCAAGCAGCAGATCGAAGAGACCACGTCGGACTACGACAAGGAGAAGCTGCAGGAACGTCTGGCGAAGCTCGCGGGCGGCGTCGCGGTGATCCGCGTCGGCGGCGCGACGGAAGTCGAAGTCAAGGAAAAGAAGGACCGCGTCGATGACGCCCTCAACGCGACCCGCGCGGCCGTGGAAGAAGGCATCGTTGCAGGCGGCGGCGTCGCTCTCCTGCGCGCTTCGGCCAACATCAAGGTCACCGGCGTCAATGCCGACCAGGCTGCCGGAATCAACATCGTTCGCCGTGCACTGCAGGCTCCGGCCCGTCAGATCGCTTCGAACGCAGGTGCTGAAGCTTCGATCGTTGCCGGCAAGATCCTCGACAACAAGGGCGCGACCTACGGCTACAACGCCCAGACCGGCGAGTATGGCGACATGATCGCCATGGGCATCGTCGACCCGGTCAAGGTCGTTCGCACCGCTCTCCAGGACGCGGCCTCGGTCGCCGGCCTGCTCGTCACCACCGAAGCCATGATCGCGGAGGCTCCCAAGAAGGAGTCGGCCGGCGGCGGCATGCCTGGCGGCATGGGCGGCGGCGGCATGGGCGGCATGGGCGGCATGGGCGGTATGGATTTTTAATCCAGCCCCTATCAACTTACAGCGGACAGGGCGGCAGCAATGCCGCCCTTTCCTTGTGTGCCGAACATGATCGAAACCTTGGAGTGCGTCCCGAGGATCTCGTTCGAGCCTCACCGCATGGTCGAGAATTAGGATCTTGTCTGATCGAGCAATTCGCGGGCTCAACCTGGTCAAACCGGCGCCCCCTACGAACTGCCCGGTCCTTGAGGATTCCGCTGCGCGACAATCACGATGATTCATTCAGTTGGTAGCTATAGGCGGTGAATCATGAGGGGCATTGAGGATCGTGGCAAGGCGCCCATCTCGGCATTTAACTCCATCGAGCGTGATATCAGGGACAATTCTCTCGTCGGAACCGGCGTCTGGCGTTGAAGGACCCGGTGAATCATCCTGATCTATAGTGGAGCAGACGCGCTCTGAGCCTCAAGAGCGTTTCCTCCTCTGAGTATCCTTGATCTGCCGCTGGACATTCTCGTTGATATTGCTGAGCGGCTCAGCCCGATGGATCTGCTGAGGATTTCGCACACAAATCAAGAGCTGCGTGTCGCCGCGATGATAGTCGCAACGCCTCAAGAAAGGCGGATTCAGGTTCAGGCCATCTGTGGCAGCCCTTGCACCGGGCTCCAGCAACGTCTCGTCGTCGTGGCCGAGGGGCCTCGTGACCCCGACGACTGCGCTTCGGCCTTGTGGGGCCTCGGAGCGGGCGTGGCAGCGCTTGCACCCGAGCTCCAGCGGCGTCTCATCCTCCTCGCCGAAGACCATTGCCCTGGAGGGCCTCGGAGCAGGCGTGGGTGGCGGACATAGCAGCCTGTCCCATACCTATGAATACGTTTGGCTGAAGCAGACCGATGGCTGCGCGTCGAAGCCGAAGCCGTCGAGTTCGCGGACAAACGGGAACTGCGCGATCTTGCTCGACATGAGCGTGTCGAGCTGGTCCCGGATCGCCGTCAACTTCAGCCGATCCAGGATTGCGATCAGCAGGTCATGATCTAGGGTCGTCATCACCAGCTCCCTCCGGCCACCGCTCCGCACTCGGCGAGTGGCCGCAGCAAGGTGGCCGGGGGTGATCTTGATCCGCTCGGCGCGCACCGGCCCTTCGAAGCCGGCAACGCCGACAAAAGGCTCTGTCGCAAACCTGGAAATGGGGTTGTGAACGGCCATTTCGGCCTGTCCGTCAGGCAGCGAGGAGATCGAAACAGCGATCGACAGACTTGTAGGCATACCTCGCCTGTCGCTTGCCCATCATGTGGATCATCTCGATGCCGGAGAGGATAACCACGTCGTTCGCATGCGACTTGAAGCCGAGCATGGATCGAATGCGGCTTGATACGCCGGTGATCCTGTTCGATCCGATTGTTGAGATGCCGGCTATTGCGGAGCGGATCGGCTTCAGCGGTCGCCGCGATCGCTGCCGCAGCCGGCTTTCAGCGTCGCAGGAAAGGATTGCTTCGTAATTGGTCGGGCTGCCGTCGATGACGATGCGCTCCGGCCGGCCATGGCGCGTCAGCGCCTTGCGGAGGAAGCGTTGGGCCGCCACCTGGTTACGGTTTTCGCTAAAGAAGAACTCGACCGTATCGCGGAGGATGTCGATAGCGCGGTAGAGATACCGCCGCGGACCTTGATGTACGTCTCGTTTGCTGCCGACCACACGCTTGCGCCGGTTGAAGCGCTCCAGCAGCTGCGGCGAGAAGTGGGCGACCCAGCGATGCACAGTGGAGTGGTCGACCTCCAACGCGTTCGGCCATCATCTCTTCCAGATCGCGCAGGCTCAGAGTGTAGGCCAGGTACCAGCGCACGCACAGCAGGATCACCGACTGGTCGAAATGGCGGCCCTTGAACATCACGTGCTCCTCCACAGCTGAGGCGTTTTTCTTGCCATGCTCGCTTACAAAAAGGTTTGCGACAGAGCCGTTCGAACCGCATGCCGACACCATCGTCAAGGGCGGCCGCGGTGTCCATTATGGCCACAAGCTCAACCTGACGACGGCAGGCAGTCTGTTCTTTCAATTTAGACCAACTATGCGGATGCCGCCTCAGTCAATTCAAGAATGTAACCAATGCCGCGCATGGTCGTGATACGTGGCGTTGCACCTGACCTACTCAGGTGTCCACGTAAGCGATAGATTCCGACTTCAAGCGCGTTGGCAGATACCTCGTCGTTGAACGAATAGAGGTGATCTTCCAACTGCGCACGAGGCACGATGCGGCCTGCACGGATAAGCAGATGCTCTAAAATACATAGTTCGCGGCGTGCGATCTTCAGAGGATGACCCGAGACGGAAACCTGTCGGCCGATCGGATCGAAATTGAGATTGCCAAATACAACGATGGGGTCGGTCACCTGTGTCGACCGGCGCAGAATGGCTCTCATTCTGGCGATGAGCTCATCGAAAGAGACGGGCTTGAGCAGAAAGTCGTCCGCGCCACCGTTGAAGATTGCAATCCGCTTCTCGAGATCGTTGATGCTACTCATAATGAGGGTTGGAACTGAATGCCCGTTGCTCCTTAGCTGTCTCAGCCAGCCCAAGCCATCGCCATCTGGCAGAGCCAACTCCAGCAGGAGAATTTCATAGGTTGCGCAACAAAATGCCCTCGACGCCTGTTCCAGGTTGCCAACTACATCAACGGCAAAACCGCTATCCCCGAGCGCAACTCGCACAGCGCGCGTAAGATCCACATGATGATCAATGAGCAGCGTTCGCATTTCACGTCCTATCAAGGTCGGACAGGTCACCGTCCGCTGTAAGACCGGGGCGACAGCGGAAGTCGCGCAACTCTTCGTAGTGTTCGTAACGCTCTTTCCGATGGGTGATCGCGGGAGCATGCAAGCCGCACGCCTGCAATAGTCGGGGATGGAACACGTGAAGACCTGTTGACGGGCTGAAACCGTCGGTCGGCCAGCCCACAATGCCACCGACTCTGCCTGCGATTTCTCTGCGCATCGATCCTCCTATGGGTTGCGTCGCAAACTCCAGCTGAGGTCGCAAGGGCAGGTTGCGGCTTTGTTCATTGAGAGGACCCCCTGGAGGCAATACCAGGAGGATTCCCTATATGGCACTTCCCGATTTACCACCGGTCATTCCGAACCACGTTCGGCGGCTTTGAAGACATTCATTGAGCGCGGCTAGGTAAATCAAGGGTACGACCTGCCGGGTGTCGATGCCGCTTTTGAAGCAGGCATCGGCACCAGCTCGGTGAGCGTCGCCCGCGCAATTCAGCGGACGCGCTCGATACACCCAGTCGAATCGTGCCGCGACTTGCCGCGCCGACAGGGCGCCCGAAGACTTCAGACTTGTGACCGAAGGTCTACGCCCAGCCCTCCTCCCATTATCCACCTCCCTCAAATCAAAGTGGACGTTCAATCTGAACAAATTACGCCATCGTATCACAAACGACTTACCGTTCCCCGACGTGCTCTAGCCTTAGTGCTTGTTAAGAAGGTCGGCTACTGTCTCTCCGCGTCGCCGGGCATCGGCGGCGAGCCACACCTCCCCCACCTCATACACGTCGCCGTGGGTACTGAACGGCACAATGACGTCAATGGCAGCCGACAGCAGGTCAAGAAGCGTGTGGTCTTCCACAGCAGCTCCTTGCGGGCTGCTCTTGACGAGTGAAAAGAGCTTTTTAAAGCCTTGGACCGGATCCGCCCCATGAATCGTTGATATTGATCCCGCATGGCCGGAGACGACTTCGCTAAGGTAGGCCCAAGCAGCATCATCGCGCATCTCGCCAAGCAATATTCGATCAGGGCGCATGCGCAAGCTGGCTTGCAACAGTTGCTCGGCTGTCACCGCACCTACGCTTGCTCGGTCCTTCGGATAGAGTAATCGGACATGGTTCTCGTGCGGGATTGCAAGTTCGAGCGTGTCCTCGATACTTATCAGCCTCTCTTGCGGGGGTATAGCGTTGATCAAAGTCTTGCTCATTGTCGTTTTGCCGCTTCCAGTAGGTCCGCAAAGCAGCATCGTGAGCCGCCCGCAAACGCATGCTCGCAAAAATTGCTCCAAGTCACCATGGTCGTAGTGCTGAAGAATCGTTTCGTCCTGCCGCTCTTGGCGCTCCTTTCCTGACCGCCATTGATTCCAACGCGAGTATTCGTAGCGAGAAGAAACTTCCTTGAGTTCGGTCACACGACTTGAGGGACGCCGTATCGTCAGGCTTATTGTTCCTGAGGGAACAGCGGGCGGCAAACAGATCTGCAGCCGCTCTCCGTTCGGCAGCTCAGTCGCACAGAGGGGGCTTTGCGGTCCGACATCTTGCTTGCGCAGCGCTCCAGCGAGGATCGCGATGTCCTCCAGATCGTCATAAGATAGCGGTAGCGGATGTTTCGTGAAAACGCCGGCCTGTCGGACAAAGGCTTCCCCAGGCCGGTTGATAGCGACCTCTTCGGTCCTTGGCTCCTCAAGCCATTTCAAAACAGGGTTGAGAAGCAAACGCAATTGAGGGTCAGCCTCCGGTCGCATTGTTGTCTCTCCGGCGTTGGCGATGTTGGGGGGCTGGCGCCACGGCGATCGGTCTAAGATCGTATACATCTGAGAAATCGAGGTCCCGAGCCACAAAGATCGATACAGCATCTCCCTGGTTTTTCTTCAGAGTTGGCGGAACGTTGATCGTTGCTCTAAGGGTCGTGTCAACGGCTTGTCCGGCGTTGCTCTGGAAGCTGTTGATGCCGCTTCCTCCACCTGAGCTGCCAGCGTATTGACCGGCGGCCTGAAACGCGCCTTGAATGACGCTCATGAGCATTGCTCCGCCAAAGCGCTGCCAGAAGTGATTATCCACCGTGCCAGGCATTCCGGAGCGGCCGAGCTCGTCAGCGCCCGGCGACGCTAGCGAAACGAGGGCATGGTCAGGCGTTTCGATGCGCGTCCACAGCACGAAGACACGCGCATCCCCCTGTTGGAGACCACGCTGGATCTCGCCAATCACGGTCGTCCCGCGATCCAAAAGCACCACGTTGTTGGTGGCGCCGCGGACGTCTTTAGGTAAGACGCACTTCACATAACCCGGTAAATTTGTGTCGACTGCCGTTTGCAAAATGCAGGGTATTATCGTTCCTTGGGTAATCACGAGATCAGGGTGCGGCAAAAGTGTGGCCCGGCTTGGCTCCTGTATATCTGGCTTCAATCGCCTCGTCAGATCGCCAGCCTCTGAAATCTCATGCGAGGTCGCGGGAGCATCCCTATGGTTGTCTTCGCTCCGCTGACCGTCGTTGGGCATTTGACCGCTGCCACTGTAGGCGAAAATTGGTGTTTCCTCCGGCGGCGGATCAGCTGGCGCCGGAGGCGGCATGGATGGCGCAGGATCTCCTGCCTGCGCCGCCTGTACGGGTGCTGGAGCTTCGGGAGCAATCTCAATCGGCACGGGGCGGAATGGCTCGGCGTCGGCGGCAATTGCAGGTTTTGGCTGAGTTGGCTCGTCTTGTGTACTGGGACGACCGCCGAGCCAGATGAGCGATAGAGATGAGATGAGAACAAGTGCAGCGATGGCCAACTTCTGCAATCCCGAAACATGCCGGCGGGCCGGCTCCGAGACCATCGATCCTGAGGCATGGACATCATGTCCCGACTGTGGGCCGGTTTCATTCATCGGCCGGGCCTTTCAAAACGCGCCACACGTCGGGTGTCACTGTACCGGTCCCTGGCGCTCGTCCCACAGGGTCATAAGCCCTGTTGAAAATGGACAAGACCGTATTGCCATCTCTCAGACGCCATTCCCGGGCGACTGCGGATACTTCAACATAGTCTCCTTTGACCGTGTAATTGGCAGCGGCTTCCTTGCCGTCGGGATTGATAATGTAGAGGGAGGGTATGCGGGAATTGCTTGCGAAGCCAAATACGGTGGTAAAGCCATTATCGAAAACTTCCAGCGGCGCCAGCGATCGATCGCCCTTTGCGACGTAGTGAAAATTGCTTTCGTCCGGACTGGTAGTTGCGGCGGGCCGATTCAACAAATCCTGAACTCTCTCGTCGCGCAGCACTTTCGCCCGGGCCTGACCAAGAATCGAGCGCCTTTCTGCGTCCTTTCTCTGAGCAGCAGCGTCATCAGCAGGATAGGTGAACTGCACACTGTAGTATAGGTCAGGTTGTTTCTCATCGAGTTTTGGCATCGCTCTCGTTGAAATACTGAAGACGTATCTCCGTGTACCGGACTCACTCTCGGCCAGCACGATGACCGGCTGCGGCGGGAGCATCCGGCTAGCCTTAAAAAAGAGATAGTTGGCGCGCGGGAGCGCAGCCAGGTCTTTGCTATTGGAAACGGCCACGGCTGCGACTGTCTCGTTGGCCGCGAATGTGACAACCAGCGTTGCCCCCACTGCGGTAGACAGGCGCACCACTTCGTCAGGACGGTAAGCCAGGTAGCGCATGCGCGCATCATGCTTGCCGGCAAGTGGTGTGTCTTCCGCGGACGCTTCCATCGTTAAGAAGAGTGAACAGACCAGCGCGAGAAACGCTCTTTTTGTCATGGCTGCACATAGCCCAGGTTCGATACGCTATCTTCCGAGCTTTGATAGGAAGCGACGAGTAGACCTCCCGGATTGGTGAGCCTCGATTGCCCAGGCAGACCCGTCAAGCGCTCGTAGCGGATGGTAGCTGTCCAGGTGGTCACTATCGGCATCTGCCCATCGACAACAAGCGTACGTTTGTAACGGATCTGTTGAACGTCCGGACTGATGTCGTTTGAAGAAATATGCCCGACCTCGAGCTTGCCGCGTTTGCCGACCGTGACTTGCGGCGAGGTGGGATTCGGATAGTTGAAGAAATCTTGATATTGCTGTCGCACAGCCGGCGCGCTGAAACTGGATACGAGGTCATAGGCGTATTGGGCTGTATCTGCTGTGTACCCCTCGCGCAGGCGTACATATTCCCACAGCGAAGCATTTATGACGGCTCGGTCTTGGGTTGCCGGCAGTCGAGAGACTGACACTTCGCTGTCGACGGTCCCATCCGGCCGGACCCAGAGGAACACAGGTACGAGCTTGGCCAACGGGACCATGGCAGCAATGGTAAATGCCTGGGCAACATTTCCTAGGACCGCCGCTGCGGCAAAGGCTATCAGGGCCTTTGACAGGCGCCGCGCAGACTTCGCTCGTGAAGTTTGAAACGCTTCCACCTTCTTATAGTGGGCGGCTAGCGTTTCTCTCTCCACCAGAAGGGCATGTTCAGGAACTTTCACTTTGGCTCTTCCGCGCATTCGACCCGAAGATCCTCAGGGGTGGTTTCCCATTGTCCCACGTTCAGTTGGAATGGGGCACCCGCGCACGTCGCAAGCCCATGGCTCGTCTTGCAGGCGGCCAAAGCGAGGATTGACAGAAGTAGGCAATATTTCATGTTTTTGGCACCGAGCTTGTCGATTGATTAACCACCCGCCGTTTTGGCAAAGTGGCGATTGAGGCTGTTAAGAGGTCGGTTCGCACCTCCCCAAGAGCCGCCGGCGATGCTGCTGGCGATCGTCGGAAGCGCGACGATCAGAGCGTCACCAGCTAGGAAAAGCATGTCGAGCTCGTAAAGCCCGATGATCTTGGCTGCTGTCGTGCCCGAGAATTTGATCATCAAAAGCATGGCTGCCAGCGAGACTGCTTCGGCAGCGATTACTATCGTTGCAACGATGTTGAGGAGGAGAAGCAGCAGCCCGTACGAGAGCAGTTGGCCGATCCATCTGGTGGCTATGTCTCGAGTGTGATCAAAAAGGTAGCCTACAAGGACCAGGGGGCCGATCGTCAAGAGCACCTTCGTCAGAATTCCAACGGCATCGTAGATCTCGAACGCTGTCCACAGCGCGCCGTAGAAAATCCATTGCGCTCCCTCGAAAGCAAGTATGTCCTGGCCGTTCATAGGCCCAATTTCGGAAGCAATCAGCTGAAAGACATACTGGCTTGAAGCAAACATGAGATCGAGCTTCTGGGGGATTCCGATGAAGGGCAAGTCGCTGCCACTGATGTCGTGAGCCAACCTCGGAATCGTGTCGTCGAAGAGCGCTTCAATGTACTGCTGATAGTTGGCCTGCCCTAAGATAAGGGCGACGACAATCGACACCATGATTACGCGCGAGATACCCCCGCGCGCATCGACTTGACCACGCATGACCAGACAGCCTTGGATTATTATCCAGAGCGTGACACACGCAACCAGAGGCGCACTGACCGCCGCTTGGACGTTTTCAAGCACTTTGTGCAGCCCGGACGTGAAGGCCCCATGAAAGATCGTGTGTATAGTCGTGAATGGCGCGGGAATTTTGAAATTCATGGCGTGAGCCTGATGTGTCCCTGATCAGCGCAGCTGAGCCTGATGAACTCTGTGTGGTTTACGGGAGGATGCTAAACATATTAGCGGTGTCCTGATGTTCGCGACGCTGCGTGGCGGCCTCCTCCACGGCGTGAAGGCTCCCTTGTGCAGTGGCCATTGTCAGGAGACTCGTGGCCTGGACATTTTGGATCATTGCATCGTGAATCTGCTTGAGGACCAGACCGTTGGTCACGGTGGCCTGCATAATATTTCCCGAGCGGGAAAGCTGACCAAGCGTGCCGGCGTTATCCTTAAGGCGCTTGTCCATCATGCCCAAAGTGTCGGCTGCAATAGCTGCGGCATTGGCGGCCCCGGCGATTTGTCCCTGTAACAGTTTCGCTTCTGAATCGGTGCCGTTGACTATCCGATTTGGGTCCTTCGCAATGTTACGGGCCATAATCGAAGCTGGCGCCCGAGCATCAAACATCTGCTCCTCCAGCTTATTGCTCGACGGGTAGTGATTTCCTTGGTTCAGTGAGCTTAGCAGTCCCGTGACAGCGAATGACGACGTTAGAATTGTCACCATTTCAATCGTGGTAGCGAGCGTCTCGATTGACCTCTCAAGGATCGCCGCATTGGAAAGCGCTGTTAAGGTCGCTTGTGTTTCTGTTACAGGGTCGCTGACGATAAATTGCGAACGGGCCTGTCCGTGAAGCAGAAGGGAAGCAGCAAGGGTCGTTACTGCAAGTTTGGCAAATTTCATGAATATTCCTCCGTCAGTCTTGAACTTCGTGGTACCGGGCCATGAACTTGTCGAGCCACCCACTTGGGGCGTCTCCGTGCTGGTTACGAAGCTGGTCGGCAAAGCGCACTGTGTTGGCCCGCCCCGAGAGTACGGCTACGTACTCGCGCATCTGCCCAAGATCGAATTCGCAAACAATACTCCCGCTATCGCGCTTGAGCAAAAACTTGCGGCTGCCGATTGCCATTCCCTGGCGGATTGCCTCGAACTCCTGCGCAGTGCACTTCAAGCCATCGACATACGCAGAGCGGTCCGCCGTCGGTGATGGGTAGAAAATTTTCGTCATACATTGCGCAACGAGACTAGCTCCGAGAGGCGATTCCAGAACGTGTTCAGGCTGCTGCGTTGCGAGTATCAACATGCCGTTGTTTTTGCGGACCGTGAGCAAGAACTTGTCGATAACGGCCGAGAATTGGGGGTTGAGTAGATAGAATCGAAATTCGTCGCAGCTCATGACGAACCGACGACCATCGACGATAGCGCCCACTCGATGCAGAAGGTATGCGGCGGCCGGTGCACAGACCTCCTCATATTCCAGGAGCTGCGTCATGTCGAAGCCCGTAATGGAGGCATCCAGCCTTACTTCGTCCACGTCGCCGTCAAAGGCCCATCCAAGCGCCCCCCCTCTACACCACCGCTGCAGCCGTGCTCCTGCGCCCTCGGAGGGGCTGTGCAATAGGAACTCGCGCAGGCCCGCAAGTGAGCGCATAGGGGGTTCGAACGAAAGCTGACGAACAATGCCGCGTTCCAGCCGACGGCTTTCCTCCGGCGAGATCGGACCACGGCCGTCACTCTCGATCAGGGCCATCAACCACTCGCGCAGAAAGTCCCGGGAGGCGGAGGTGTTGTCCAGTCCACGCAGAGGGGCCAAGCCGCTCGGAGCGCCTCTGCGCAACGCAAGATATGTCCCTCCCGTGGCTCGCACCAGCAGTTCACCACCCCGATCCTTGTCGAAGAAGACGATCGCACCATTGCGATCGACCAAGCTTTGCTCAAGCATCGCGAGGACAAAGGTCATCAGCGTCGTCTTGCCTTTGCCAACGGGCCCGAATATTGCCGTCATGCCGACGTCATTCTCATGGGGGATGTAGTCGAAAGAAGTTCCACCGTTTGTGCGAAAGCGCGCAACAGCATTGCCCCAGTGGCCGGAACTGGAACCGCTTGGGAAGTTCTCAAATGAGACGAGCCCGGCAAAATTGTGTGAGGTGATCGCCCCCGGGCGCGTGCGCCACCTGTTGTTCCCCGGAAGTTGGGACCAATATGCGGCCTCCATGCCGATGCCCTCTTGGACGATAACGGCGCCCGCGTCGGCCAGCCGTGCGCGGGCACTTGCTGCGCGATCTGCAAGGCTATTGAGGCTGTCGGCATAGACGCACAGGCTCAGATGATGCGAACCCATCACGAATTCGTTGCTTGCCAGTGCGTCCTCTGCCTCGGCAAGTTCATTGATCTGGGTGAGAGCCTTGTCGCCGGCACTCGTCATCTGGCTGGACTTAAGGCTTAGTTTGGCATGAGCTTGTGGGCGAGTGAGGAAGGAAAAGCTCTGGCTCAGGACAAGCGGGAAGTTGGCGGACAGCAAGGAATTTAGCATGCCCGGCCGCGTCGTCGCCGGATATTCACGGAACGAAAACAATGATCCGACGGAGCTATCCCCGGGCCTTCGAATCTCAAGCGCCCGCTTCCCGCAGATGACCTGGTCAGTGTAGATCGAGGCGCCAAGTGAGCCGGTAACCATCGGAACCGGAAGAAACCGGCAAGTCATCATGAGCCGAAGCGCCTCGCCGATTTCCGTGAAGAGCACGTTGCCTTTCTCACGAATGCCCAACCGGCGCAGACCGTAACCGCCGAGTGCGCCAGCAGTGATGTGCCAGAGGTCTTCCAGGCTCCGCATTTGGGTGGCTAGATCGTGCTCATTCCGTCTGCGGGACTTGGCAATCCGCAAGCCGATCTTGCCGATTGCGGTGCGGGGGGACACGATCAAAGTGAGGAAGTGATCGTTGCGAAAGAGCTTTCCCGACAGCACACGACGCTCGTAGGCCTCGCTCAGACTGCCAGCGAATGCACTTTGAAACTGGCGCGGCGCCGGCGCCGGCACATCGTTGTGTCTCACAAGATGAGCGTATATCGAGACATTGTCATCGGCGATGTTGCGCAAGAGAGTGTTGAACGCGCGGCAGCGCGAGTTGCGCATCTCAGCGTCTTCCAAATCAAAGGGCACACCGTTCACATGTGCCATGGCCATGATCGATCCGTCTTCCAGAAGGACAACCTGATCGCTTACGTGACCAACATACGGAAGGTAGATCTCGCCAGACCTCTCGGTCCGGCCGCTGGAGCCGAACATTACACCATTCCTCTTCCGCGTTTCGGCACTCTGATCGGATTGGCGCTGACGCTTGCGCCTCCCCAGACCGGCCCGTCCACGCTTCTGCCGGCCGTCTGCAAATAGAGCAGCACGACGCTTGCCGCGTTATAGTCACGCTCAACAACCAGCCGTGCTCCGAACCAGAGTGGCACGAGAACGATTTCGTAGAGCGGGTTCTGAAGGATAATGATAACAAGCCCAGCCAACATCATGAGCAATCCGGCCAGCGTCAGCGGCACCCCCAGAAACAGTGCGGGGCGCGTCGCCGCCACATAGAGGGTGCTCACTTCCAACCGGTCGCTCATCAGCCGCCGCCTATGAGCGCCTTGCCCAGGAAGCTGGCCCCGAACATGATGACGATCCCTCCAACGACACCCGCAACCAGGCCAAGTGAAGCACGACCGAACATCCAAGAGATACCGATGGCTACGAGCCCGAGCACGGCCAGTGATTGTCCAAAGGGGCCAAGTATGAACGTGCAGATATTCTGGACCATCTTGGCAGGATCCGTCCCTCCGGTCACCTGAGCCGCGGCTGGCCCGCTGTAGAAGACCGTCCACGCCGCGCCTGCAGCAGCGGCCGGTACATATTCAGCCGCCATGCGCAGCATGGAAAAAGGCGAAGGAACACGCGTTTTAAGCGCACGAAGTATCTTGAGTGGCGTCATCATTGCATCTCCATGTTTCAATCGAATACGAGTTTGTTCGGGTTCGCGGGTTCTCGTGCTTTCGCAGCCTGGCTGCCTGTCGGACCGGAGGGATCGGCCCCGGAGCGGTCTGGCTGATACGAGCCCCAGATGTCCCAAGAATCTTGGTTGGGCTGCTTCTTTCTATTGGCCTGTTGGCTCTGCTGGAGCAGAGGCGGCACGGCTTTCCGACCGGGTGCCTCAAGGTGCGGCACATCTCGAGCAGTCGGCTCCGGCGTTCGCTCAAGGAGACTTGAGATGTCCTTTGCGGCCGACTCGACCTTGCGTACATAACCGTTGGCGAAGCCACGCGTGACGTCGCCCGTGTTATAGGCCGAGATGGCACGGCGAAGCGCCAGTTGCTGTGCCACAGCAGTGGTGCCGCCGGCATACCGGCTTTCAAGCAAGTGGGCGGCAGCCGAAAGCGAGGCGCAGGGCTCGAAAGCCCTTTCCGGCGTAAGATTGAGCATGGCAAAGTTCTTGCTGTTTATCTGCATCAATCCAACATCGACAGAATGTTGTGCTTCGAGGCGTTCCTTGATGCCCCGCGTGGCTTCCAGGTGGTCTATCCAGCGAAGCTGCTCACCTGTGGTGTTGTCATGAGCCACCAGCGTGTCAAAGCCACTTTCAATCTTGGCAATCGCGGCGAGGGTGGACGGCGCAACCCAGGGAGCGCATTTGCGCGACAGGCTGCGGAACTCACGCGGAGAAAGTGGCGCGGGCTCGGCTGGGAGTGACATGGATGTCAACAGGACGACGGCCAGCGGCCAAGCTGCAATAAACATTCCCTATCACCTACCTTTCCAAGCCGCCGGACGGGTTCTGGCCCTGTCCGGCACGCGCTTATCGGGGAGGTTTGTTACTGTGTGATGTTCAAGTTCAGCTTTTCGGTTTCAATTGAAGCAAAGACCGTGTTCGTATCAGCGTGGGTAAGCATCTTGCGCATGCGTGGGTGGCGCGGGCCCGATCAGCCAGCGACATCCGGAGCGTCTTGGTACAATGACTCCTGTACAGGATTTTGCTCGTCCCGGCCGTCCGTTGCTCCTGGAGTGTGGGCCGCGACTTTGGCGTCATGGACGGTACTTCTGTCAGCGCCAAGCCAAGGACAAAATGGGGAGCTTGGCGGGCTTGTTCAGGCTCGGGATCACCGTGGGGAATCGACTAAGGCGATAAAGCGGCCCAACTTTGCCGGTATGCTGCCGGTCCTTAAAGAGCAGCCATGCGCGGCCCTGCATACTCAGATCATTGCTTGAGACGCGAGCTCGTCCGCGAAGCTGGCTCGAAGGCGCAAATCCGCGGCGGCGAGGGTCAACTGGGAAGACGTGGCGGCGCAGCCCATCCTGGTGCGAGCCTCGTTCAGCTGTTCGGCCGCCGCCGCCAAAGGGTGGATCATGCACAGTCCCATCGGCAGATAACCGCACGTCATTGACGCAGTCCGACGGCGCAATGGACAAGCATAGTGACACGCTCAAGATGGAGGAGTTGCAGTAACTGAGAAATGTTAGCCCGGACGTTCACCGCAACCGGCGACCTGCCGGTCGCCGAACAGCATTTGAGGCCGCCGGCCACCTTGGACGAAGCCGGCTTGGCAGGAGACACACTATTTTGCACAAGGCCGCTGCAGCGAATCACGGTCTTCTTCCGCCGATCGCCTCTCCGATCAAGCCAAACGCCGCGCTGCTCAACCATGTCCGAGCTGGATCCACGAGCCGGATGATATCGAGATGATCCAGGTCCGCAAACTCCAGGATGACCAGGATGCAAGGGCATAGCAGGAAACTTGGCATCCATGAGGTCGAACTTGGGTGATATTGGCAGGCCTGCACCAACGGGGGAGCTCGAAGCGAAAAAGCGAAGGACCACACGGCAGGGTCATGTCGGCGCTGGGACCTGTCTGGTGGCCACGGGCTGCCTTGGTGCGGTCAATTCGCTGGGGATGAAAAGAACAGGACGAGCACGGCCTCACATTGGCCGCACGCAACGGCGAGTGGTATCAAGGAGCAGCTGTTCTGGGTCGGTGCCCCAGGGTTGCTCGGCAACAGGTTTAGACAAGGGGATTCAAGATTGAAGGTGTGCCGTTGAAACATGTTCTTGTCATTGACGATGATGCCGCAATGCGGCGCCTCATCGCCGAGTATCTCACGATGCATGCCCTGAAGGTAACCGCAGTC
>NZ_JAMYMP010000043.1:0-41522 GCF_040318615.1 Mesorhizobium sp. M1078 | reverse complement strand
AAAACCTCACGCCTACTATTCGGCGGTACTCCCCATTAATGTAAACCTTTTTTTGGGGCTACGCCCCCCTCCCTAATGTTTTATTGTGTTTTCGGGGGGGCCCCGGTGGCCCCCCCGCCGGCCCACCGATGGTTTTCCTCCCCTTGGCGGTGGGTGGGAACCACCTGGAACCAGTTGTCATGCCCGATGCTGCAAATGATAGTTTTGCCAGGACGAGGCTCTGCTGGGTGCAGGACACTCCAGCCTCAACGAAAATCCTCCATGTCCACTCAAGATTCCGCGATTACCAAAAAGGCTGCCCATGATTGCACCTATGGACGAATATCGTTCCCTCGGGGCTTCGTGCACGCCTGGCCGACCGTCTAAAGAGCGGTACACATCGGTTCCAATAGTAACAATGCGTCTGTCGCGGCCACCGCAACAAGCAATTTCGGGTCCAAGTCCGCGACGTGATGCATCTGTCTGATGATCTCGGCCTGGCATGTCGATCGCGGCAATCGACTTGCCGGCGCTTTTTGTGGCCGGAGGCGGAGCAATGGACTTGCAAATGCCGCCGCCATAACCAGCGTCTTGTCCTGCTTAGTAGGGCGCGGGCACATCCGAGGCGTTGCGCAGGGCAGCATGTCGGGACTTGAATTCGCTCGAGCTGACGATGCCAAGGGCAATGCTATCACGCGTCATTGATCCTGCCCGCAACTGACGGGAATAGGTTTCGATGCCGTAACTGTCTGCGGGGCGATCCAGCAGCATCAGGTAAAGAAAGCCGATATAGGCTCGGTCGGTAAGGCCAATCGTGGCATATTTGGCCTCGAATTCGTCGGAGCGGAACATTTCCATGATCACGGCAGTGAGCGTGGCGTCTCCGTTCTCGAGGGCTGGCGACCACCGATCCAACCCTGCGGCATCGCCATCATGGCCAAGGACGAGGCAATAGGCAAAATTTATCTGATGGACATAGGTGAACCGGCCGGCAAACTTTGCTTCAGGGGCGCAATCTCGGTGTGGCTTGGGCAACGGCTGCGGGCCACGGGTAATGTCGCGAACAGCCATGTAGGCAGGCTTTGGTTCACCGGCTATCCATTTGCCGTTGTTGTTCTTGCTAAGTCGAACCAGCCCCATATTGGCTTCGAAGCTCGGCGCCCAGTAGGTCTCATCCAGCAACTCGTAGATGTGCGCCGCTTCGACTTTGTACGTATCCTGGAGTTCGCGAAGCCGTGTCATTGCCTGTTTGACGCCGTCGGCCTGCTGCCGCTCGCTGTGCTGACTTCCGTAGGGGTTGTTGAATTCGGTGACCCAGATGGGTTTGCCGTAGGCGGAAATCTCGTGGAAAGCCCATTCCGGATCTTCCCCGTACATGTGCCAGACCGAGATGTCCCAGGCGATTCCGTCCTGTTTCATCCGCGCGAAGGCGCCGGTATGGCCCCATCCAGCCGTACCCATTGCCTTTTTGATGCTCGGGTCAACTGCTGTCATGCCGTCGGACAGGCCCTTGAGGGCAGCGCTCACCTTCACCCAACGCGGACCGTAGTAGTCGAGCGCTCCGGTTCCACCTGCAGGCCCCCAGCTGCATGGATATTGTGATCCGTCATCGCGTTTCTCGCAGGGCTTTATAATGGCATAGATTTCCATCTCATTGCCGAGTTCCCAAACGCGGATATCGTTCTTGAACCTGCCCCCAAGGACGACCGCCAATTGCCGGGCCTCACTATAGAGTTCTTCCGGATCGCGCTTGTCCAGGTCTAGTCCCGGCGTGATCACGGGGAGTATTTCGATCCCTCTTTCTTTACCGGCCTTCACGACCCGAGCAAGGGTATCTCCTTGATCTGCGGCGGTGATGTTGACCCGGTATGATTTGAGACCGAGGTTCTTGACGAAATCGAGTTGTTTTTCGATCGGAACATCCGGGTAGGAAATCACCGGATGGCCGTTCACGCCCCAGAGCAAATCGGCGGATGCGGGCGCCGATGCTATCAGCAACAAAGCAGTCGCGGCTGCGAAACGAAACGACATGGCGATCATGCCTCCCTGCACGACGATCAATATTGGGATTGTCGGAACTGCGGGACACGGGAGCAATTGGTCAAAATGGATATGGGAAGCTTCGCGTTACCTCCTTTGGAGGCTACAACCTAGCCATCAAGCGGCATGACCATTGGAGTGCCGCTGCCCCGATTCAGCACCCGGATGAGCGGGGGTGACTGCCGAGGATGACTCAAATTGATTGCGATTTGTGCGCTAACCAACGGGGTAACTGCGCTCGCGGTCAATTACCCGTGGACTTCCCCGAAATCGGCGTCGACCTGGATCATAAGCTCGAGATATTTCCAAGCGATCCAGCGCCAGGAATAGCTGCTCGCCCTGGTATGGCCCTTGCCAACCATTCGCTTGCGCATATCTGGGTCGACCGCTAGCTGGCGAACGTTTTCGACCCATGATTGGACGTCGTCCGGATCGGCATAGAGTGCGGAATCTCCGCAGATTTCAGGCAAACAGGGCGAAGTCGAGGCTATGACCGGGCAACCCGACGCCATAGCCTCGATAGCGGGCAACCCAAAGCCTTCGATCCGTGATGGAAACAGGAAGCAGAGGGCGCCTTCAAGCGCCTTTTTGAAGTCGTGATCGCTTATGCGCCCAAGAAGGATGATGTTCGCCGGCATTTTCGGGACGTGCCGCAAGACCGTGGTTTCGTCGATGTCACCCGGCATCCACAGATCGAGGCCCATCTCATCTAGAAACGATGCGAGCTTAGCGAGAAGCCCCATGTTCTTGTATTCTTGATCCCGCCGGCCGAGGCAAACGACATATGGCCTGCCCCGATTGACAGCCAAGGATGATATCGTCGCGTCCCACTTCTTAGCATGCTCGCTGCCGTTGTAGGTAACGACAATGTTCTCCTCGCGCGCTATCCCGAACGCGACCAAATGACTGCGGGAGAGTTGCGAAACCGTAGTGATCCGTGCAGCCCGCCTGCCCAGCAGCGGAAGGATCAGGCGGTGAGCCCAACGGAACCCTCGCCCGTAGCTCGACGGCATCAACCTTGTATGCATGTCGTGGATGCATGCGATCTGGCGTCTCAGCACGACCGGTGCGAGGTTGCAAAAGCTCACCAACCCTCCCGGCACATGCCAGGGCAACTGCGCCTGTACCCAGAACTGGGGAAGTCGAGGCCTGTTGAATTCGGGGACGACCCGCACCGCGATTGCCTTCAGATGAAGAGGCTCGGCAGGCTGGCGCGGCACCACGAGATCGATCTCAAGGTCGCGACCCAAGGGATGCCCTTCGGAAATAAGGGCGTCGAGAGCCATCGTCACCTCGTGGGCGTAACGCGCTATCCCATTGCGTCGAAGCGTAGTGAAATCGCCGTTTATCGTCCACCGCCGCTTTGGCGGCACTAAGTCCGCCAATGTCCGGCCCGGATGGCCAATCAGGTACTGCGAGCCTCCGGGAAGCGATCTTGCCACCACGGCGGCAACGCTGTGTCCGTTCAAATTCCCCGATTGCACCGCCGGCGCCGCATCGAACTCAGATTTGCCGATCATCACGTCCCCCGCCTTGCCGCCCCAACATCCAGACTAACACTCTCTGAACCGCAGCGACCCTCAAACGTTTGAGGTAGCTCCAACGCTCGCCCTCGCCTGCCTGGATGATGCTGCGCGCGTCCGCACGACCCAACGGCTGTGGTGACCCCACGCGCTGACGGTTTCAAACTAGGGACATGGAGAGGGTGACATGGCACGGCAGTGGACGATCAACGGGCGTTTCCTTTCCCAACCGACAACGGGCGTCCAGCGTTATGCCGGAGAGATCGTGCGTGCGCTGGACGCCCTGTTCGCCGAGCAGGCGCCGCTCACCCGTGGGCTGGAACTCAGGCTTCACTGCCCACCTGGCAGCTCAGACATCGCGATCAATTCCATCGAACGTTGCGAGATAGGCAGCAGGGGTGGGCACCTATGGGAGCAGACCCGGCTAGCCGCCTCTCTTCGGGGTGGCGGGCTCCTCAGCCTGTGCAATACCGGCCCGCTTCTGTCGCGCAAGCATATTGTCTGCATTCATGATGCAAATGTCTGGAATGCCCCACAGAGCTATTCACTTCGCTTCAGGACCTCCTACAAAGCGCTGCTACCCTGCCTCGGCAAGACGGCATGCAGCATTTCGACCGTTTCCAATTTTTCGCTAGGCGAGCTGGTTCGGCTGGGCATCGTTCCGGAGCGGAGGGCCTTCGTTGCCCCCAACGGTCATGAACATGTATTCCGATGGAAGCCTGAACATTCGGCGGCGACACGATTGGCGGCCTCGCGTGAAACAATCGTCATGATCGGCGGCGCCGCACCTCACAAGAACGTGAAGCTCATTCTCGATATGGCCGAGCGCCTTGGCAAGGCCGGACTGAAGATCGCGGTCGTCGGCATGTCGGATTCGGACATTTTCAAAACAGGATCAGCCAGAGCTGAAGCCCAAAATATCCATTGGCTCGGACGCATTTCCGACAACGAGTTGGCTGCTTTGCTGATGGACTCGCTTTGCCTGGCCTTTCCTTCGCTAACTGAAGGCTTTGGTCTTCCGGTTGTCGAGGCAATGGCGCTGGGCTGTCCGGTCGTCGTGTCCGAACGCGCCAGCCTGCCCGAGGTCTGTAGGAACGCAGCTCTTTATGCCGCTGCCAACGACCCGCAGGCGTGGTTCGACCGTTTCATGGGGCTGCGCAATTCCAAGGCGCTACGCGTGCAGTTCATGGGGAAGGGAAAAGCCAGAGCCTTGGCATATAGCTGGAGAGCGAGCGCCTTGAGCTACCTGCAGGCGATGGCTCTTGCCGACGGTATCGATCCAGAGACCAGGATAGTCAGGTTACGTGAACTCACGTGATCGTGTGAAGTGCCTGGACCGCTCCGATCGAGTCCAGCATGGCGCGGTCGAAATTCTCTTCGGAAAAGCGCTGCGCGTTCCGAGCGCAGGCCCGCGGGGTGATGAGGTGGCTGTTTTCCTCGAACCGTTTGACCGCTTCCTTGAGGTGATCGATGGTCTGAGCCTTGAACAGCACCCCCGTCGGCTCGGAATTTAACCCCAGGCTGCGCGCAATATCGACCGCGCCGCCTCTCCCGAAAGCGATCAGCGGCGTCCCGCAGGCCTGCGCCTCGGCGAGCGCGATGCCGAAGTCCTCGCAACCCGCAAAGACCATCGCCTTCGCTCGGGCAAGCGTATCGATATAGTCCCTGCGAGGAAGGAATCCCGAGAATGTGACGTTAGGACCTGCCAGCGCCCGCAGGCTGGCCGATTGCTGTCCTTCGCCCACTATGACCAGCCGTCGCGACGGCATCTCGTTGAAGGCCCTGATCACGAGGTCGGTGCGCTTGTAGGGGGCCAGGAAGGACGCCGAGACGTAGTAATCGTCCTTGTCCTCGACACAGGGCAGTTCCTTCAGCGAGACCGGCGGGAAAACAACCTTTGCGTCACGTCCGTAGATGTGGCGGATGCGAGAACGGACATAGTTGGAATTCGCCAGCATCAGGTCTGGACCGTGCGCGGTTCTCGTATCCCAGGTCCTCAGACGGTGCAGCATATAGCGGTAGAGTATTCCCTTCGGACCGAAACCGAGCTTGCCCTGCTCAAGATACGAGAATTGCTCGTCCCAAGCATAGCGGACAGGGCTGTGCACATAACACAGATGCGGCTGATCAGGCCTTGTGATCACGCCACGAGAAAATGCGGCCGACGACGAGATCACAGCGTCATAGCCGGTCACGTCGAACTGCTCGATCAGAAACGGGCAAAAGAAGAAGAGAGACCGGTAGAATTTCCGCACCAGAGGGATCCGGTTGGCCGGAGAGGCATGAAATTCCACGTCGCGGAAGTATTGCTCCTTCACCTCGGCCGGGAGGAAATCGAAAAGTGTGAATACCTCTGCATTGGGAAGCTGCTTGCAGATTTGCGCCAGAACTCGCTCGCCGCCCCGGAAATTTGGGCACCAGTCGTGAACGACCGCTATCCTGGCATATCTGTCGAAGTCGGGCGCCGGGGCAGCTGGAAACTCCTCAATCGGCATTTCGACCTTGGCCGCGATGGCCAGGTCGGAAGAACGTTCATGGAGCATGGTTCTCCCCTTTCTTTGAAGCCCGAGTTTCCGTTTTGTGCGGGGACCATCGCAAGTTGTCCGATCGATCACCGACCGCTGCCGGCGCGTATGCGCCTACCGCTTATGGTCGTGACCCGCTTGCAGGAAGTACGTCAAAAGCTGGTACTCGATGGGGTAGGCCGCGTTGGTCGCGCCCACTTTTATTCAAGCTGTTTGAGCTATCGCCTCATAATATGGTCAGGGGGAGCGACGCCTGGACGAAACATGAAACTTGCGGTGATTATCCCAACCCTCGGCCGCAGCGAGCAAGTAGCTCGCCTGCTCGGATATTTGGGCAGCCAGACAAGACTTCCCGACGAAGTCATATTGTCGGCACCCGACGCCACACACATCGACCTGCCGGACGGCTGCCCCTTCCCTGTGTCGAATGTGTTCGGTCCAAAAGGATTGGCTGCGCAACGCAACGCCGCTCTCGTGCCTTCATTGCGGCGCTTCGACATCATAACATTCTTCGACGACGATTTCGTTCCATCCACCCAGTACCTGGAGCAGATCGAGCAGGCTTTTGCCGGAAATCGCGGATGGGCGGTTGTGATGGGCAGGGTCGTCAGAGACGGCGCCACCAATGCTGGTCTCACCTGGGACGATGCAGAGGCTGCGCTGAGGGAAGCCGAGGGCCTAAAACCGGATGGAGCGTCCGTGGTCGACCATGTCGGTGCCTATGGATGCAATATGTCGCTCCGCTCCTCGCTGGTTGGCGATTTGCGCTTTGACGAGCGCCTGGTCCTCTACGGCTGGCAAGAAGACATCGACTTCACAAGTCAAATGCGATCCAGAGGCCGCGTCGTATGCGTGACGTCGATCACGGGCGTTCATCTCGGAATCAAAACGGGCCGCGTCAGCGGAAAGCGGTTCGGCTACTCCCAGGTCGTCAATGCGATCTACCTGATAAAGAAGGGGTCAGTTCCAGCCTCTTTCGCACTGCCCCTTATGTTCAGGAACATTGCGGCCAACCTCGCAAAGAGCCTTTGGCCCGAGCCATATGTCGATCGCAGAGGTCGTCTCAGCGGCAACGCGCTCGCGATCCTGCATATCGCCATGGGGCGCATCGAACCCGAATACATCCTGAAGATCTGACGACGGTGAAGACAATGCGGAAATGGCTTTCAACAGCGGCAGGGATTTCATTGGCGGCAGCCTCTGTCTGTCCGTATCCGGCATCAGCCGCGGAGTACCTGCTTGGGCCCCAGGACAAGGTCAGGCTCAAAGTCTACGAATGGCGCGCATCGCGTGATGTGATCTTCGAGTGGGCGGCTCTCAACGACAGTTTCACTGTCGGTGCCGACGGGACTCTCTTCCTGCCATTTGTCGGGCAGATACGCGCGGAGGGCACCGCTCCTGGGACTCTCGCCCGCGCCATAGGCGATCGGCTGATGCAGCAGATGGGACTCGGCCGCCAGCCGGATGTCGCCGTGGAGATTGCCCAGTACAGGCCGTTCTATGTGGTCGGCAACGTCAAGCAATCCGGAGAGTTTCCCTACAGGCCCGGCCTGACAGTGCTGCAGGCGCTTGGGGTCGCCGGCGGGTTGCCGATACGCGAGGATGATGTGTCTCGGCTTGGACGAGAGTTCATCACGGCCCGGGGCGATGTCGGGCTGCTGGCTCTGAACAATGTCAGCCTGCTCGCACGCAAAGCGCGGTTGCAGTCAGAGCTGGCCGGCAGTGACGACATCGCTTTCCCCCCTGAACTGAGGGACAGGGTTTCGAACGAAACCGTTGCCCTTGCAATGAACCAGGAACGCAAGATTTTCGATATCCGAAAGGATGCACTGGCGACCCAGCTCCGTTCACTGCGAGACCTCAAGGACTTCCTGCAACAGGAGCTGGCCTCGCTCGAGCAACAGCTGACTTTCCATGACAAACAGATCGAGCTCATCCAAAAGGAGCTCGCGGGTGTCTCGAATCTCGTGCAGAAGGGCCTTGCGGTTGCACCACGGGAACTTGCGCTGGAGGGGACTGTCGCCCAGATGCAGAGCGACAGATTAGCGGCCGAGACCTCGATGCTGCGTGTCAGGCAGGAGATGAGCAAGACAGACATCGAAATACTCAACCTCAGCAATCAGCGTTCCAGCGAGGTCGCCGAGGGCTTGCGCGAAACACAGCAGCAGCTCAACGAGGTGACCAGCAAATCCGACACCGCAGTGCAGTTGCTGAGCGAGACGCAGGTCGCTGTGCCCGCTCTGCTGGCACTAAGGCAGAGTGCGGCGAGGGCCAAGCCGATCTTCACCATTGTGAGGCCGAAAGACACCGGCACGGAAGAACTTGCTGCCCAAGAGACAACCCTTGTCGAGCCGGGCGATACCATCAAGGTCGAAATCCCCCTGCCGCAGTCTGGCTTGGACAGCTTGCCTGCAGCGGATGCAAGCGTCCAGGCGGACACCACTGCTGTTGGAACTACGAACTGACCAGATCCGCTTGGCGCGAACCAGGCCAGCATCCTGGCTCCGTCGATGCTCACCAGGACCGCCACCTGTTGCAGGTGGGGTTGGATGGCTGGGGCGTTAGGCATGGGGGCTGCGACCCAAAAATATGTGGCTCTACAAGTACCCCTTTTGCAATACCGCAAACAGCATTCCGAAGCACCGTATCTAGCACTTGCCTTGCACTCCTAGGCCGCCTATCAGTTGGCGCACGGTGGGGTCTCGGCCCCTGACGGAACTCCCCGCCGCGGCAAGCCAACTCCTTCTGCGGGTGCCACTGGAGATATCGGTGCTCACAAGCATACTGGCCGTATCGGTGGCAGGGATACTTCTGGGTCTACGCTTCAAGGCTGCCGCGCTGCTGGCAGCGACTGCAGTGCTTCTGATCGCAATCCTTGCCTGGAATAGCCTAGGTCTGTGGGGCCATGTGACTGGTGGCAAATCTCTGGTTTTGATATTTCTTTTGGCTTGCGCCTACCTCGCAGGCTTGTCTCTGTCGCACTACTGCAATCGAAACGAGAAGTGATCGTTCGACGTTTCAGGAGGCCCTGCCGACCCGCATGACCGCGACGATGGTCCTGAGCAAGATCACGATATCAAGCCAGATCGACCAGTTCCGCACATAGTGGCTGTCCAGCGCAACGCGGTTATTATAGTCCATGCTGCTTCTTCCACTCACCTGCCAAAGACCGGTGAGCCCCGGCCTTGCTGCGAGGTACTCTGCCTGATGCTCGCCATAACGCCTGAGTTCGTCCTCGACGATCGGCCTTGGGCCCACGCAACTCATGTCACCGCGCAGTATGTTGATGAGTTGGGGAAGCTCATCCAGGCTGGACTTGCGCAGCAGTCGCCCGAAAAGCGTAACGCGGGGATCGTTCCTGATCTTGTGGGTCTCTTCCCACTCCTTGCGTGCGTGGGCGTTGGACTCGAGATATGCCTTCAGAACCTCGTCCGAATTGGCGACCATCGAGCGAAATTTATAGCAATTGAATGAGCTTCCACCGAAGCCTACTCGCCTATGCGAGAATACGGCTGGACCGCCGCCGGCCGTAACCTTGATCAACAGACCGACGACAATCATGACGGGCGCGGCCAAAACAAGCGCTGCGCCGGCTATGGCCAGATCCATGATCCGTTTGAGGAGGCCTCCAATCGGAGGGTTCGTCTTCCCGGTGAGGACACCCGGCAGCTCATTCAACACCGTTCCGGTGCTGGCGTAGTCACGCGCAGAAACAACATGCAGGATCGCCCTGCTTTCGATCGCGGCCGGCACAACGGGTTGGCTCCAAAGCGCCTCACCCTGGTGCTGCTTTTCGAAGGCGTTTGTCATGTGCCGGTCGCTGTTTCTCGTTGATTAACTTCGACAGTCTTCCAAGGACGGAACGTGCCGGCAAGAAATGCAAAGGAGGTAGCGCGATACTCCAGGGGCTACCCCCTATCCTCACATATGATTGCTCTACACGCTTTGCCGGCTTCCGAAAGCGCTCTGCTTAGCGGCAACCCGACGGTGCTTGGACGTCATTACCCTCGCGTTCGCGAGAAGCACGCCAAGTATAGGCGTCCTGGAGGCCTGAAGTGTTCTCACGAGTTCCCGCAGTGCGTCGACGTGCGTCTTTCCCCACTCCGCAACCACCACGACACCGTCGAGCACGGATCCAACGACCAGGTCATCCGCCCCGGATTCAAGCGATGGCAGGTCAACGATGACGATATCATAAGCGGCCAACTCGTAGCCTGCCGCGTCCCCAGCAGTAACTTCAGAAAGGAAAACCTGCATGTTCCTTGGCACGAGCAGGTTCTTTGCATCCACGACGGAACTTGAAAGAACGTCGAACCGCCGCCCCAGAGCGCGTGTGATATTGTGTCGAGCGGGATCCAGGCACTCGTTGCCCTGGACGTTTGAGTGCCCAATCAGTCTTGTGGTAATCGTCGATCTGCGAACATCAGCGTCAATCACCAACGTCTTTAGACCGGACATCGAATAGAGCGTGGCGAGGTTGCTGACAACGGAAGTCTTCTGACTGTTGCTCGAAACAGCGGTTAGTCCAAGAAACTTCACCGGATGGTTCGTTTCCGCCAAGCTGATTTCGGTTCGCGCTTTCCTTAGGCTCTGGCTGTATCGCGACCACGGATGCTTGGTCATTTCGTCGACGTTTCCGAATTCCCTGCGCCTGCTCGTGGGCGGTAGTTCTCCGACGCACTCTATTCCCAGATTATCGCGGATATGACGTGGCAATCGTATGGTCCAGTCGAACGAGTGCCGCGCGAAGGAAAGGCCAATGCCGAGAATGAGCCCTGCGACGCCAGCGAAGGCCAACACCAGCTTCGGTTTTGGAGCGCTTGGAAAAAGCGGCGGCGTCGCGGCAGTGATCACTCTTGCATCTGCAACCGGGTAGGATTGCTGGCTTACCGAATTGGTGTAAGCCTGCAGAAAGCTCTCATACATTTTTTGATAGGTGTCAGCAGTTACCTCGAGTTCTTCGAGAGTAGGTTCAGAATTAACGCCGCCACCGGCACTTGCACCACCTCCTACGCTATAATCGTGCCGAGAGCGAAATGCCTGCGCCCTTGCCATGGCCTCGTTCATCTGGGTGCGCAGCTGCTGAAGGCGTTTTTCCAACCATGCTCCACCTTCTCTTGCCGAATCGGCCTTGGTGTCGATCTGTTCATGCACGAAGGCGTCAGCCGTTGCATTCGCAATCTTGGCGGCGCCCTCCGGATCGGCGGAGGTGAAGGATATGTCTATCGCGTAGGAGACACCTACCCTTCGCACATCGAGGCCACTGAGGAAAATCAGCATGCTGAGACGGGACTTCTGGTAATCGGTCAGCTTTGCGGTCGACTCCGGAGCGCCTAAGCCGATATGCCCCCAGAGTGAGTTCAGCCGTGCGCTTTTCTCAAGCCCTAAAGCTTGCACCATTATATCATTGAGTTTCCTGAATCTTTCCTGCAACATCGGTGTCTCGGGGCGATTGAAACTCGTATCCTCAATCAATTTCAACTGATCAATTACCATCGAAGCAATCTTCTCAGATTGCAGTACTGCGATCTGACTTTCAATTTGTGCGGTGTCCAATGACAGATTTACTTCACCGCCCTCCTGCAAATGTTGCGGTAGCTTCGGTTCGATCAATATCTGGGCGCTGGCCGTAAAAACCGGATCGGTGGTCAAATCGTAGAACCATGCGACCAGGAGTGCCGCGGCAAGGCAGGCCGTAATTGTTCCGACATAATTTCTCAAAAACCCGGTTATGTCCGAGAGGCCGATGAATTCCTGTCCGACATTGGCCTGCTGATTGGTTGCCAAAGGCCATTGGTTGGCGAACAAGCGGTTCATTCAAACGTCTCCGGCGGGCATGGGAGAGTCCTTCGTGCACGCCGCCCGATACAGAGCTTCATGGCGTCCGCCCGATGTTCTCATAAGAGCCGGGGCCCGCGATCCCGGCTTCTGCAGAAAGACTACGCCGACGTGGGGGAAGGTAAACGCCGCCAATTGGCGTAGACCTACATCCTTTGCGAATGGAGAATGCGCGGCAGACCGGCCCTTATCCTGGCTAGAAATGACTTCTGCTGTTCCAGCAGCAACTCTCGTGCTTGGTTTGCCGCAAGATCGTGCGAGAGGATAACCAGTTTGGCTGAAAGACGTTCGCCCCTATCCCCGTTTTCCGTCGCCTCCAGGCAAAATGCGGCACAATCTGTCATTCGTTTCCGAGCTTGGCGAAGTCGTTCCGATTCCCTTTCCATCTCCGGCTGAATGAGGTCGAGCGCACGCGCCAAAGCCTGGAAACGCCTATCATCGACGTTCTTGTGAAAGGAGAATCCGAATGATGTCAGCGGCACTACAGAGCCACAATTGATGTTGGCGCCCGATACGGGCCTACCCCCACGATACGCGACCGCCATGCCTGGACGAGATATCCTTTCGATCATCGATCGGCACCACCTATTGGATGAAGCGGCACGAGCCGCGGGGTAGCGCTACCCGAATTCATGAAGGGGCCGAGGTTCGCGGCCATGCTAGGAATATTGGCGCAATCCCGGAGCGGTAGCCGTGACCCTAACGATAGTCGCCCAAGCCAGGCCAAACACATTCGCGTTCGAGAACAATGCTCTCATCAAAGCCACTGGCTTCCGGGAATATGATGCGCGGTGGTGGTTCGGCCACCCTGGCTCGGAGAAAGAGCCCGAGCTCAATTTGATGGGCGCCCAAGCACTGGGAATGGGTCTCGCCACTCTGATCCGCCGAATGGGGGTCGGCCCGGAGATCGTCACGGGTCACGACTTTCGCAGTTATTCAATGTCCATAAAGATGGCGTTGGTCTCAGGGCTGATGGCGGCTGGCGCACATGTCAAGGACATCGGCCTGGCGCTTTCCCCGACCGCCTATTTCGCCCAGTTCGCACTCAACGCTCCGTCTGTTGCGATGGTCACGGCTTCCCACAATGAGAACGGCTGGACCGGAGTTAAAATGGGCGCACAGAGACCGCTAACATTCGGTCCTGACCAGATGACAGCCCTCAAAGCGCTCGTACTGAACGGCGACTTCGATCTTGTCGGTGGCGGCGGCTACGAATTCGTGTCCGGATTTCGTGAGAGATACATCGACGACTTGACTGCCGGAAGGACGGCTCGACGCAAGCCGCGCGTGGTCGTGGCCTGCGGCAACGGGACGGCTGGCGCATTTGCGCCACAGGTGCTGAAGACCATCGGCTGTGACGTGATCCCACTGGACGTGGAGCTCGATTACACCTTCCCGCATTACAACCCCAATCCCGAAGACATGCAGATGCTGCATGCCATCCGGGACAAGATTCTGGAGACCGGTGCCGATTTGGGTCTCGGCTTCGACGGCGACGGCGACCGCTGTGGCGTCGTCGACAATGAGGGCACCGAGATCTTCGCTGACAAGGTCGGCGTCATGCTGGCGCGAGACATTTCCAGCCTGCATTCGCAATGCACCTTTGTCGTGGACGTGAAATCAACCGCGCTTTTCATGACGGATCCAGTTCTGGCGCGAAACGGCGCGCGCACGGACTATTGGAAAACGGGACATTCCTACATCAAGCGGCGGGTAGCCGAGCTTAACGCAATCGCCGGCTTCGAGAAATCGGGACACTTCTTCTTCAACCCGCCGATCGGGCGTGGCTATGATGACGGCCTTATCACGGCGATTGCTGTCTGCGAGATGCTCGACCGTAATCCGGGAAGGACGCTGGCCGAACTCTACCGCGCCCTGCCCGTGACCTTCGGCACCCCAACAATGTCCCCCCACTGTCCCGACGAAGTCAAATATGGCGTCGTCGACAAGGTCCTGGGCGACTTCATGAAAATGAAGGGGGACGGGACCGAGTTTGCGGGGCAGCCGCTTGTTGATCTGGTTACCGTCAATGGGGTGCGTGTCGTGGCTCAAGACGGCACCTGGGGTCTGGTCAGGGCTTCGTCGAACAAGCCCGAAATTGTCGTCGTCGTCGAAAGCCCCGTCTCGTCGGAGCGACGTCGACAGATGTTCGAGGCGATCGACGCCGTCCTGCGCCGCAATCCAGAGGTCGGAGCCTACAACCAGACATTCTGAGAGGAACTGAAGCATGGCACACCGGATCGTAAGTTTTGTTATGAGCGGCGGGGTCGGGTCCCGGCTGTGGCCGCTCTCGCGCGAAGACAATCCTAAGCAATTCCACGATCTCTCGGGGGATGGCTCTATGCTGGCGAAGACGGTTCGGCGCCTGAAGGCGTGGCCGGACAACGAAACGCCGATCTATCTGATAGCATCCGAACGCCATGCCGAACGCGTCATCTCCGATATTAGTTCGCTCGGTCTGAACGGGGGAAAGCCAATTTTCGAACCGCTGGGCCGCAATACGGCCGCAGCGGTCGCCATTGCGACACTGCAGACGATTTCGGAGCACGGCAACGAAGCGCTTGTGCTCGTGGTTCCCTCCGACCATGAGATATCGACCGAGACGCAGTTCTGGGAGACCGTTGAAGCGGGTATGCCCGCCGCCGGCTCGGGAAGCATTGTCGTGTTCGGCATCAAGCCCACTCATCCAGAAACCGGGTACGGATACATTGAGGTTGCGGCCAATGGTGACGGCGCAGCCGCGGTCTCACGCTTTGTCGAAAAGCCGAACATCGAGACGGCGCAAAAATATCTGTCGTCGGGGAGGTTTTACTGGAATGCTGGTATCTTTCTGTTTCGTGCCGACACGATGCGGAGGGCTTTGCTCGAGTTTCACCCGGAGATCTGGGAAACCGCCGAACGCGCCTTCAGCACTGCCAAGGTGGATGTGTCGGGCGTTTACCTGCCGCAAGGCTTCTACTCGGCTGTCCCCTCCACATCGATCGACTATGCAGTCATGGAACATGCGCGGGGCATCGCGATGGTGACGGCTTCGTTCCGCTGGAACGATCTTGGGTCGTGGCAATCCTTGCTGGAGGCCAGCCCCGTGGACGGAAACGGCAACGTCGTAATGGGCGATGTCGTCGCCATGGACTGCGACAACTCCTACCTCAGAAGCCAAGGTCGGCTGCTCACCGTCATAGGAATGAAGGATGTGGCGGTGGTCGCAACGCCGGACGCCATATTCATCGCCCCGGTCAGCCATAGTCAGAATGTGAAGAAGGTCGTCGAGCAACTTGAGAAGAGCGGGCGCCTCGAGACGAAATTCACAGCGTCGGAAGACCGGATCATTGTCAGCGGATCATGGCGCAAGCGCGTCGAGCACTGGCTCTTCAACGAGACCCTTCCGCTTTGGTCAGACGCAGGCGTCGACAACGCGCATGGCGGCTTCCACGAAGCGCTCGGTTTCGATGCCAGGCCATTGGGCAAACCCAAGCGGATGCGCACGATGGCTCGCCAGATCTATGCTTTCGCTGTGGCCAAGGAACGTGGCTGGACGGGGGCCGCCGACAAGCTCATCGATCATGGTATAGACTTCATCGCAAAATACGGCCGCACAGATCGTGGAGGCTGGGTACGCACCCTCAATTCCAATGGAAGCGTAGCCGATCCGGCGGAGGATGCCTACGACCATTCCTGCGTGCTCCTGGCACTTGCTCATGCCTATCGCTGCGGCCACCAACCTGCCCTTCAGCTTGCACAGGAGACATTTCATTTCATCGATTCGCACCTTGAGGATGGGAGCTTAAATGGCTTCCTCGAGACACCAGGCTGGAACGGGGTTCGGTCCTCGAACCCACACATGCACATGCTCGAATCATTCCTTGCCTGGTACGCCGCAACCGGCGATCGCGCATATCTGCGTCGAGCGGCTCGCATCATCGATCTATTCCGCAGCCATTTCTTCGACCAGGAAAGTTGGACGCTGGGCGAATATTTCGATGCCGACTGGCTGCCGTTGCCCGGAGACAACGGACAGTGGACCGAGCCTGGGCACCATTTCGAATGGGCCTCCCTGCTCGTCGACTTCGCGCGGGCAACCGGACAGAAAGATCTGGCTGCTTACGCGAGGAAACTCTACTCGTCGGCGGTCGCCAGCGGACTGAATCGAGCCACAGGGCTGGCTTATGCGGCCGTTTCGCGACAAGGGATGCCTCTCGACAGGCTCTCGCGCAGCTGGCCTCAATGCGAAGCCATCAAGGCGGCGATCGCGTTGGACAACATCGGTGGGCCTGATCTGAAACCCGAGATCGAAGCTCGCGTCGCGCGCCTTTTCAGATGGCATATCGATCCCGCGCCGCTTGGCCTGTGGATGGACAGGATCGACGAGCGCGGTCGGTCGCTGGCGACGGAGGTTCCTGCCAGCATCTTCTACCATTTGGTGACGGCATTGATGCAATATCTCGACAAGACTGAGGGGCAGGTTCAGGCGTTTCCGGGACTTTCTCTGAAAGCGGACAGCCTTGTTGCGAAGCAGAGTTATGGTTGAAGAAAGCGACTGCTCATCGCGTCACAACGCGGCAGATCTTACTCCAAACAGGGAGTTTTCTCACCGTTCGCGCTGATGCGGTGGGAGGTACCGCTAATTCGGTATCTTCTTGCCTCTGTGTCACCATGGCAAACTGCGGTACCTTAAGCAGAGGCCGCGCCCACAAACACGAGGGTCTCCCGGCTTCTGGCGGCGTAAACTTATCAAGGTGTGGGAAGTAGAAGCTTTTTGTCCGGGCAGCTGAAGGGCGACGATGGCAAAAAAGAAATCGCGTGACAGGCGCAGTGGTGATCTCTTGAAGCTGCTTGCAACAAGACCTCGGGTAGTTGCGCTTGCAGCGCTGCATGTGAGTGAATCGGTCCTCTTGGAACTTGAAGCATCGGAGTTGTTATCTCCGGCGCAGATCAGGGGCCTGCTGCGGGATGCGTCCCTGACGTTGCGCAATGCCGCCGACCAGGCGGACAATCGGAGCTGTCTCGTTGCCAGTGAGATCGTTGAGTCAATGAGGGAGAATTTTAAGAGGAGTAAGTCATAGATAATACAAGCTCTAGGCGGCATCAATCGACCCGTGGCCTATTCCGATCCAGGTTTCGACAGGACATTGATGTCGTGGCACCTTCCTTTGGCGAGATCTGAAAGAACGCTCATAAGCTAAAATTTAATATGCATGATGAGTTTCAGGAAGGTACATAGGAGTTGGGTAGGGTTACGGATGACACAGGCTTCACGTTTTTTTTCGAGAGGAGATGAGCACAGTTTGTCATACGTTGGACTTAACGATGACGACGCCGCTCTGATCAAGACCCTCGGCTTCGCCGCGAAGCGGTATCTAGTCGACGCGGTAATCTTCAGCCAAGGTGACGACAACGATCGTATTTACGTCGTCGAGTCGGGTTGGGGGTGCATTTCCCATGAGCTTCCGGACGGGCAGCGACAAATTCTCGATTTTGCCCTGACTGGCGATGTCGTTCTGTCTCAATCACCTGGAAGCGGCTCTATTGGGACATTCGTAGCTCAAACTGAACTTTCATTGCTGGTAGCACCCACCAAGACATTGACGCTTGCCGCTATGAAATCGCCTCGTCTGTTCGCGTTCATCGTTGGAGCCCTCTTGCGCAATGGGGCGGTTATGGCTCAGCACCTTGCCAGCGCAGGACGACGCAACGCATTAGAGCGGACAGCACATTTGCTGCTCGAGCTGACAGCGCGTCTGCAACGAGTAGGCGCAGTTGACCGCAACGGCTTCGACTGCCCGCTCACCCAATACGACCTCGCTGACGCCCTTGGCCTTACTCCGATCCACGTCAATCGAATGCTGCGGGAACTTCGCGAGCGGAAGTTTCTCGAATTCCGGCAGGGCCATGTCCGCCTGCTCGATTACCGCGGTCTGGCGAAGTTCGCTGGATTCGACGGCGAATACATCAAGAGTTGAGCGCCGGGCGCCTTAGCCCTTGGAACCCTCGCTTTAGTAAAGCGCGCTCGAGCGCTGGACTGGCCGCAACGGAATTCCCGTTGGTGAATAGCTGCAGCGATGGAAAGAGAGTTGCGCCGAGCTACAAACCACTCCGAACCTGCCGCTCCGCTTAGGCAAGCTTTTGCGTGTTTCTTAAGCCTAGCAAGTAAGATCGGGCATAAGCTACGTCAGCCTGGATTAGCTGGCAATATGGCCTGCAGGTCCCACATTGCCGTTTATTCGGAGTACGCCTGATACCAGTCACGCTTCGCCTCTACTCCTTCATTATTCGTTTGGGTGAATTCTTCTTATATAATCAATAGCACATAATCGTTGTCACCGGGCGCGAAGTGGATCCTGCCGGTCAGGTCCGGCGGCGTCTGCCGCTACCCCGCAGACTTCGGGCCGCACGCGCTCATTTGGCCGGGAGCGGAATCCGCGCAAGCGGCCCGACAGCCTGTTGGGGTGCAACTTGTCTGACCGTCGGGCCTCACCGGCTCCCTGGGTGGCGTTGCCGGCTGGAACGATGGTAATATTAGGACCTTCGAAGTAACACCTCTCAGAGCCGTTTTCCCCGGCTTTGTGGCACCCGGTGAAGTCCTGCTTGGCTTCTGGGCTAGCACTGGGGGCGGGTCGGTCGTCCTCAGCAATGCAGAGCTCGATCCGTTTGCTCAATCGGCTAATGTCGCTGCGTCGTCACAGAAGTCCGAACCGATAGAGCGCGCTGACCGCAAGTGGGCGGAAGATCGCACCATAACGCCCGGCTACGGGCTGACCCCAACTCTGCTTGTAGTCTTGCCCGGAACCGAGATCGAACTGGCGATACGCAGCGCTTGCCGCCCATTCGATCGAAGCCTGCATTATGCGGACACCGACCCAAAGGCCGTCGTATTCGGGGTCGCGAACGATGCATTGGCCGAGCACGGCACCGTCCTGACACATCAGGACGGTGCCGGCCGTGGGCCGATCGCCGTCGAGCAGGTGCAAGGTGTGGAACTGGATCGGACTGTCGGCGGTCTGCCGTTTCATGAAGGCGCGCCAGAACCGCAGACGATCCTCCGCGGCGACCGTCTCCTCGGCGTCGTTGCTTTCCCACACGCGGCTCCACTGGGTGCAGCACCATTCCAGGTCGCCCACATCGTCGACGCGAAGGCGCATGAACTCGTCGCAACGTTGGCGGGCCTTGCGCACATTCTTGCGGTGATTGCGGCTCCAGAGTGCCTCATAGTCGCCCTGCAGGTCGACGCGGTAGTTGTCTGGAGACCAGTAGGATCGCGGCTTGAGATCCACGACGCTCTTGTCGAGCCCCGCCTCGACCCGGACCTCGACACCCAGGGCGTGTAGCGCCCGACCAAGAGCGGCGGGAGAGGACGTGGGCGCGATTACGCCAGAAAGCGATTGATAGGCGACGGGCTCCCAGTACCGGCGGCGGCGACGCAGCGAGATGAGCGCGGTCGGCCGGCCGCTCTCTGTCGCCAGGGCGTGGCGCTTCTGGACGCTCGTGGGCTGGGTGAGTTCACGATAGAGGTCATGGTCGCAGCCGGGAATGGCCGGCAGGACGTCCAAGGCTTGGTCGAGGGTCGAGTTCCAGACATCAAACCAGGCGATTTTAACGCCCCGCGAGGTTAAGGGGGTAACGATGCGGGCAGCGGAGATCACGGCCGGCGCGGCGAGATGGCCCAACGCACGCTTGAAATCCGAGCCGGCGGCTTTCGCGCCGGCAGAATCCATGGCGTCAGAGTGATTCATCACCGGTTCCCCCTGCAGTCAGTGCTTGTCTGCCATCCAGGCAATCCTTCGAAGAAGCGGTCCGCCGGTGTTCGCGTCGGCCGGCGCAGGCGCCTGCCCCTGTTCGGTGTCCTCACCCAGGAAGCGCCGGAGGTGGGCAAAGGGCGCGCGCAGGCGCACAGGCGCCAAGGCCTGGATCCTGCCCAGCAGATAAGCCAGTTCGGCGGCAAACGGATGACGGGTCCAGCCCATGGCCAGGAACCAGAACACTGCGCCAAGCCCGCCGCCCAGGACAGTCTGTAAGACCGACAGGTTCATGTCGAGGCCGTTCAGTCCGATGACGACGAGCGGGCCCAGCGCCGTCGCGAGGGTGGCGACGGCGCTGGGCAGTAGGGCGCGCAAATATTCGCCGACGCTCAATTTCAGCCGCCGCATCAGGAACCAGAGGCCGACGCCCACCTGGATCGGCGTGGTGGCGAAGATCGAGAGCGCTAGCATAAATGGGCCATGCTGGGCCGCCAGGATCATGATCAGGCTGGTGATCGGCAGGGAAATGATCCAGGCCTTGGCCGTGTCTCGGATGCCGCCGACGGCTACCAAGGCCGGAAACATAAGGGGGACGGGGAAGCAGAGCATGGTGGCGGCCGCCATCACTTGCACCAGGGGGATGGAGGTCTCCCATCCTGGTCCCAGTAGGGTGTGCACCAGGGGATAGGCGAAGAGGATGACCATCGCCAGGCCCGGCCAGTGGAATGCGGTCAGGCTGGCGGCGGCTTTGAGATAGGGGGCCTTGAGGGGACGCCCCGTGCGCGCATGGGCGGCGAACCCTGGCAGGGCCACCGCGGAGATAGCCGATATGACTAGGCGGCTGGGCATCTGTGTGACCTGTTGGGCTCGGCTGTAGAGACCTACATCGGTGCTGCCGCTGGCCCGCCCCAGCATGAAGGTTGGAATGACCTCCCCGAGGGTGGTCAGAAGGCCGGTCGCGGTGTTCAAGCCGCCGAACGCCAGAATCTCGCGCCATTTTGTGAGCTCGATCCGGAAGATGGACAGGTCCGGGCGCATGAGGACGGCAAAGACAAAGGTGGAGAGCGGATAGCTAAGCGAGCCCCAGGCGAAGCTCATATAGCCGAAGCCCATCATCACCAGGCCAGTTGTGGTGATGTTGCCGACGAGAGCGGAGCCCAGGTTGATGGCCGCGATGCTCCAGAACTTCAGGTCGCGGCGAAGCAGAGCCACGATCGGCGAACCGATGCTGGAGAACAGATAGCCGAATGCCACGGTGCGGACAAAGTTCTCCAGACGCGGTTCGCGGGCGAAGGCGGCATAGAGGCCCGCCGTCGCGACGAAGGCGGTCGTAAGGACGACGGCGACCGCCAGCATCAAGGTGAAGGCAGTGCGTATTTCCCCCTTCGAGAGTTTTTCGGCGTTGACGATGTAGTTGGTGACGCCGAAGTCCCGCATACCCTCGGCGAGCGCGACGAGGCTGGCGCCAAGGAAGGCAGCACCGATTTCGTTGGGTGTCAAAAACCGCGACGAAACATACAGCGTCGCCAAATTCAGGATGAGGGTGGCGTACTTCTCGAAATAGACCGCGACCACGGCGCGCCGGATGCTCGCCATTCCTATCTCTCACTTTCGGACAGACCGGCCCCGATGTGGGACCTCCATCACATCTCGCTTGAATTCCAGAATTGGAGTCATGGGCCTTGGATTTTGAACCCGGGTAGCCTTGATCAGGGTCGAGGCGACCTTCTGTTGATCCTCATCGGTCATCTGGGGATAGAGGGGAAGGACGATGGTATGATCCTGGGCTGCCTCCGATTCCAGCAAGGACATGCGCAGGGGCCGGGAGGCATAGACGTCCTCGCGGTGAGCGCACATGATACCGCGGCGGGTGGCGATATCGGCATCCAGCATAGCCTGCATGACAGTGCGCTGGTCGGCGGAGTCCGGCAGACGGACACAGAAGCTCTGCCAGTTGGTGCGAGCGTAGGCCGGCTCGCGCACCAGGCCCAGCCATTGCGCCTCGCCGAGCAATTCGGCGTAGCGGGCGGCAAGCGCGCGGCGGCGGGCCACGATGCCGGGCAGGCGCTTGAGCTGCTCGCGGCCGACAGCGGCCTGGATGTCGGTCATGCGATAGTTGTAGCCGAGCACTGGGTGCGTCTCGAAGATCACCTGGGTCGAGCCGTGGCGGACCGTGTCGGGCACGCTCATGCCGTGCTGGCGCAACGACTTGAATTTGGCGACCCAGTCAGCGTGCTTGGTGGTCAGCATACCGCCATCGCCGGTGCTCATAATCTTGCGTGGGTGGAAGGAGAAGCAGGCCACGTCGCCGTGCGCCTTGCCGACCTTCTCCCATCGACCGTTCCAGAAGATCTCGCTGCCGCTGGCGCAGGCCGCGTCCTCGATTAGGGGCAAGCCCCTAGCCTTGGCGATGTCGACCACAGCAGCCATGTCGCAGGGCAAGCCCATTTGGTGGACCACCAGGATCGCGCTGGTTTTGGCCGAAAACGCGTGCTGGATCAGAGCCGGATCAATGTTGTAGGTGGTCGGATCGATGTCGACGAAGACGGGGATCGCGCCACAATAGGCCACCGAATTGGCTGTGGCGATGTAGGAGTGACTGACCGTGACCACCTCGTCGCCGGGCTTCACCCCCGCCGCCAGCAAGGCCAGGTGCAGGGCCGTGGTGCAGTTCGAGACGGCCGCAGCGTGCGGCGCGCCCGTGAAGGTGGCGAATTCCGTCTCGAAGGCCGCCACCTCGGGGCCTTGCGTGACCCAGCCGGACAGGATGACGCGGCGCGCCGCCTCGGCCTCGGCCCCATCCATGGTGGGCTTGATGATCGGAATCATGTCAGATCCTCAGAACGAAAGACCTACTCGGTGCGAGAAGTTGCAGTGGTCGTATCACGACAAAGCCGGTGGCTCACCTTGTCCTATTGTGGGATGCAGATACCGACGGCCGGCGTGCCTGGTGTATTGGGACACTTGGGTTTCCTACCATACGGATACCGCTTTCGGTCAGCGGACAGGCTCTGAAACAACCTTCCGGCCCCATTGCAATGGGGCAAGCAATGTGTGGCCCGACATTTTCGGCGGGGAAACGCCAAAATGTGTCGCACCCGCCATTCGATACTATACGCTAACACTTAAATATTGAATTCAATATAGGGATTGCCGGCGGGTGGCCTACAGCAGATTCATCTACCCTGAAAAACCAGTTGTGGCAGTGTGACAATGCAGCTTAGCATCCAGTCAAGCCGAAGCGTATATTGTGCTGCGAGATAAGCTTGGCCTGGGAGGAAAATGTTATCGTTACGCTTCTTTTCATTTATCCATCGCCTGGAAGAGACGAGTAACCCACCTATAGACCGACCGGCGCGCAAACAACATTTTTCAGGATCTCAATTTGGCGAGACGTGCGCCTGCACCGTCACGCTCAGAGCCTACGCCTTCTGGCCGAATTGATGTGACAAAGAGTTAGGCGTTTATAACCAAGAAAGTCTGACGGCCCCCGGGGCCGAACCATGTCTCGGTTGCGGAGCATCGGCTCGAGTATTGACCCATGGCAACCATTGATCAAGGCGCGATTTTCGCCGTCCGGTCGGCCAAGGCCGTCGCCCGGCCGGCGGAAGATCGTATCGCCGGCTTCGACGGCGTGCGCGCGATCGCCGTCCTGATGGTCTTCATCAGCCACAAAACGACCCTGCCGCACCACGATTCCTATGGTTCCGTCGGCGTCTGGCTCTTTCTCGTGCTAAGCGGCATGCTCATCTCCTCGATACTGTCGGAGATGCGCGCAAAGGTCGAAGCGGGGGTCCAGTCGACCTGGCGGTCGATGGGTGACTTCTATCTGCGCCGCAGCCTGCGCATTTTCCCACTTTATTACGCCTGTCTCGGTGTTTTCGCACTGGGTTCGCTGTTCACCTCATTCGTCGGCTTCTCGCGCGTGGAAGCGACGATCTACGCCCTCTACGGCACCAACATCTATATCGAGATGACGCCGACCGGGGCCCACGGTCATTTCGGTCACCTCTGGTCGCTGTCGGCGGAGGAGCAGTTCTACCTGCTCCTGGCGCCGATCCTGCTGTTCACCCCGCGCAAATACCTGCTTCGGATTTGCATCGGCTTCATGCTCGCCGGCGCGGCAAGGCTGGCTTGGCTCGTATCGGTGAACACCCACCCGAACGCCATTCACGTCGATCCGCTGATCGCCTTCGGCATGCTCGGCGTCGGCGGCTTTCTCGCCTCATTGAAAAACTTCAAGCCGCCCGCATGGCTGGTGAGTGCGCAATCCCAGGCGGCGGCTGGCCTGGCGTTGATCGCGATCCCGCTGGTCTTCGGATATTTCCGGGACGCATGGAACGTCTTCGGACCGCTGACCTGCACTGTGGCCGGTTTGTTCCTATTCCAGATCGCCCGCAACCAACAGACCCCGGTCGTGGCTTTCCTCAACCTGTGGCCGCTGCGCTCGCTCGGCCGGGTGAGCTATGCCTTCTATATCCTGCACCAGTTCGTCCATTTCTACGACGTCACGGCGGTGCTCCATAAGCTGCATCTGGAGATCGACGCGCCGGCTAACGTTCAACTGGCCCTGGAGCTTTTCATCACCATCGCGCTGGCGACGCTCTCCTGGCACTTCTTCGAGCGGCCGCTTCTGCGGTTGGGCGCCAGATTGACGGCGCGGGAGGGCACCGAGGCCAGCAGCGCAACCGCTGCCTTGTCCCCTGGCCGGCAAAGAGCCACGTAGATGCGGGCGGAGCTACGACCAATGCGACTCGACGACGAACGCCGCATCAAGGGTTTTGATGGCTTGCGCGCGATCGCCTTCGTCTTCGTATTCATTAGCCACAAGTTTCATCAAGGGACGTATGGATCCCTTGGCGGCGACGGGGTGATGCTCTTCTTCGGGCTCAGCGGCCTCTTGATCACCCGTATCCTGGCTCGCACGCGGGTGGCAGTCGAGGCTGGCGAGACGACAACGCTTGCGGGTCTGGGGCGATTCTATCTTCGACGCACGGCCAGGATATTCCCCGTCTATTACGCGACGATCGGCGTTTTCCTGATCGCCTCGCTGTACGTTCACTTCGATGGCTTCGAAGGCGGCGCGCCCCAGGCCATGCTGCTCTACGCCACGAACATCTATGTGTTCATGACCGGCCACTGGGTAGGCCATTTCAACCACTTCTGGACGCTGGCGATCGAAGAGCAATTCTATGTGCTGTTTGCACCCTTGCTGCTGTTCACCCACAGCAAGGCCGCCGGTCAGATCTGCGTTGCTTTCGTGGTTGTGGGTCTCATCACTCAGGCGGGCCTCGAATGGGCCGGAGCATCGTCCAAGGTCATCGGCTTGAATCCCATGATCGGCTTTGGCTATCTCGCCTTGGGTGGTCTGGCAGGACTGAACCTCGACCGGCGGGTACCGGCATGGCTGGTTTCCACGGCGGCCCAGAGCATCGCCGCCCTGGCGCTTCTTATCTTGCCCCTGACAGTCCTCAAGGACGAGATCGCCTGGCGCGTCTACGCGCCGGCAGTCGCGGCTACAGCCGCGCTTCTGGTCTTCCAGATCGCGAGGAACCAGGCCTCGCGTTTTGTCGCCCTTCTGGACACAAGGCCCCTGCGCAACCTGGGACGCATAAGCTACGGCTGTTACGTTTTCCACGAGTTCATTCATTTCTACAACGTCGAGGCAGCGGCCCGGAAGTTCGGCGTCGCATTCGAAGCGCCGGACTGGATCTCGGCCCCCATCGAACTTGTGTTGACCATCGGCTTGGCGACCGTCTCCTGGCGATTCTTTGAACGACCAATCATGGCCTGGGCCCATCGGGCGACACCGAAAGCCGCGCCGGCCATCGCCTGAGCACCCTCAGCTTGCCAGACCGAACAGCTTCCGCAGCAGACCAATGTTGTGGTTCAGGCGCAGGTAATATTCGCGTTCGGGCCGGTCGAGCATCTGGAACGCGGCCAGCACCGGGGTGGCGACGAGCATCTTGATTGCTCGCGCGATCTTCTGGCCTGGCGTTTTCAAACCCCTCAGTTCCACCTCGCCTTCCTTGCGCGCGCGCTCTGTGAGCCACGCGCGCGTAAGACGGCCAGCATCGACCTTGTGGTCCACGACGAAGGCATCCGCGTACCAACAGCGATAACCTGCTCCAATCAGATCGGTCATCATCTGGGCCTCTTCCCCGCTGGCTAGGTTCGAGCCGACCCGACCGGTCTTTACGTCGAACCCACCATGAGCTTGAAGCGCGCGGCGGCGGAATAGCAAGTTGGCGCCGACGCCGATGGGATGATCGGTCGTGTCGCGGAAGCCGTCCTCATCGACCACCGACAACAACAAGCGCGCTCGCGGTCCGAGCTGGCTCGGCGGTATTTCAAGACTGCTGGCGTCGTCGGGCCAGTGTGCGACCACCCGCCCCGCCAGGATGGCGGTCTGGGCGTCACAGCGGGCCGCGCAGGTGATCGCCGCTTGTACCCAGCCGGGCCGCGGCACGGCGTCATCGTCCAGCAATGCAATCCAATCGCCTTTGCCTGCCTCGAAACCCGCGTTACGGGCCCGGGCAACGCCGGGCTCGTCGAGCCGTATGAAGCTCAGTCCCGGGCGCGCCTTCAGGGTCTCCAGCACATCGGCGTGCGCCGGCGCCGAGGCGCTGTCGATGACGATGACCTCCACCGCCTGGCCGACGCATTGCGGCAGCAGGGCGTCGACGTTTTCGAGGACGTCGTGGCTGCGGTTATGTGTGGCGATGACGATGCTAATGGCCGGGGCACCTGTGCTGATCTTCGGCGCGTCCTTGGCGTCGTGCATGCCCATCCGATCCTTAAGCTCCACGCGCGTTCAGTCCAGCGCCGCGTCCTCGACGGCCGACGGGCGCGCGCCTAGGCCGATCGACCAGAAGAACGCCGCGCGCAACGGCGTCGGCCTCACGAGCTGCCTAACCGCCCGGAACGGAAACACCAGCAGCGCATGACGCACCGCGAACCGCACGCCCTTCGCATCCCCCTTGGCCGCCCGCTCCACCGCCGCATCGGCGAAATAGGTGTAGAATCCCAAGAGCGTGGCGAAATAGGAATGCAGCCACTCCTTCGGTGAGCGCCACTTGCGCCAGACGGGTATGGCGTGCCGCATAAACACCCTGCGCGTATAGGGAATCCGGCTCAGGACCAAGGCGTCGTAGGATCCCGACGGACGCTGGCGGAACAAAACGCATGGCACGGCCACATGCTCCACATGCCCACCGCTGGCGACGCGCATATGCCAGTCCCAGTCCTGGTCGGCCAGCAGGGTCTCGTCGAAATAACCGTAGGCGTCGCGTACCGCGATACGCGCCATCGTGGCGCCGATCTGCGGGAAGTAGCCGTCCAGCATCATCTTCAGATGGTCGCCGTCGGGGCGCACGTCATTGGGGATGGGAGGCGCGATCGGCCGCAGACTAGGATCGGCCATCACAACCTGACCGAAGACCGCCTCCACCTCCGGCTGGCGATCGAAGAGTTGCAAATGCGGCCGCACATGTTGCTCGGTCCACACGTCATCGTCGTCCAGGAACGCCAGGAACTCTCCCGAGGCCGCCCGCATCGCGGCGTTGCGCGCGGCGCCAGCGCCTGCGGTCGTCACGATGAGGTGCTGCGCGCCATGGGCCTGTGTCACTGCGCCGGTGGCGTCATGGTTGGAGCCGTTGTCGCCAACAAGGATCTCAAACGTCAGATCCGGGCCTTCGAGCGCGCGAATGCTCGCCAGCGACTGGTCCAGGTACTGCGGACGGTCGCGGGTCGGGACGACTACCGAGACGATGCGCGCCTGACTCACCCCCATTCCTCCCACCGATCAAAGACGCCCGCCAGGGCCGCCGAAAATACCCGCATGTTGTCGAAGCGCGTGATGAAGGTCCGCGCGATGGTGCCAGCCGAACGCGTCTCCTCTGCCTGGGCGTACACCAGCTCATAACCTGCTGCCTTGGCCTGCCGCATGGCGATCGGGGTCCAGTTGGTCGATTGGCCGAGCGGAATTGCGAACGAGGTCGGCGCAAAGCCGAGCCGGGCCTCGATCATAGTGCGCGAGCGGTCCAATTCCTCACGGGCGGCCGCGCCGTCCAGCTGTCCAAAATCGGGATGGCTTGCGGAGTGGCTGCCGATTTCGGCGCCGTCGGCGGCCAGGCGCTCCAGATCGCGCCAGCCTAGAACCTCGTCGGTCGGCCAGGGAGACCCGCCTTCGCTCCAGTCGGTGACGACGAACAGGCTCCAGGGAGCCTCGAAGTCCTTCAGGATTGACGCGGCCTCGGTCATCACGCTGCGCAGACCGTCGTCGAAGGTGATGGCAAGGTCCATCGGGTCGCCCCCCGTCCGAGCGATCTTCGAGGCCGGGACGAACCGGTAGCCTCGCGCCGCGGCCCACTCCAACTGGCGACGGAACAGCTTCGGCGGCACGTCGTTGTGATCCATCAGCGGCTGGCCGACCGAGTGGTAGGCCAGGATACGGCCGCCCGAACGGCTTACGCGTCGGCCAAGGACGGACATGCCCTCTCGTTCGAGGACCATGCGTGCGCCGACCAGATGACGCCTTTCGACACCGAAGGCGCGGACAGCCCGCTTCAGAATCTTCGGCGGTCGCCCAATCATATTCACCTTCGCCTCAGTTCTTTTTGTCGGTGTCGAAAAGCAGGCCTCATGGCAAGTATGACTTCTGACGCCAACGCCACCATGTCAAAACTCGAGGCACCCATATCCATCCCGTCAAACGCAATCCTCACCAGAAGGAAAGCAACGCCTTAACAGGCTTTGTATCGTCGAACGTATCAGAATGAGGTGCTGAACAGACCAGAGTCAAAAAGGGTATCCCGGTACGTTTTTGTCAGCCTGCTAAATCAAAAGTGTAATTCGCGATGGTTGCCTGACTGGCAGCCCTTCACGCTATAGAGGTACTGGAATGAGGTGTGCGGGTCGCATCTGAAGATCGATCTCGCTTTTCCAGGCGTCGCAGACCGCCCGACGAAGGGACGCCGGGCAAACCATGCCGTTGAAACCTCACATCCAGCTGTCGCCCCTCAGCCGGCTTGCCGACCGCGGCAGCCATTCGGGAAGCAGGTTGCGGACTGCGTCCCAAGGCCCGTTGAAGCTCTTGGTCCGCGCCAGGCGCCGCCATACCCGTAGCCGTTCCGGCAGCGCCATCAGGCGCAGGGAACGCTTCAGGATCGCCTCGGCGCTGTCGAACTCGCCGAACACCTCGTTGAGCAGGATGTCGGGATATCCTTCGTAGAATTCCTCGTTCGCGGGCGCGCCATTCCCACGCAGCGGTGTGACTGGCGGGATCGCCACGGCTCTGGCGTAGAGCGCCTCCAGGCTTTCGATCCAATTCGGCGTGGTGTGCAGCCGCTTGACATTGGCAGCCGTCTCATCGCCCCGCCGACGCAGCGCCTGCGGGTCGGCGAGCCAGTCCGCCAGGATGCGGTTGTACTCCGCCATCGAGGTGGCGAAGCCAATGGTAGGCGCCAGCCCAGGCATATCGGTGCTCATGACGTTGGCATCCAACGGATAGGGAAACAGCGTCGCGCAGGGCGCGCCCAGCCCGCCGGCTTCCAGCATCGAGGTAATCGATACAAAGGGGTAAGAGTCGAGATAGATGTCCGCTGCCTCGAAGCTGAGCGAAGGATCGGGCGTCTCCGGCCGCCCAATGATCCGCCCGCCGGTCGCCGCTATGGCGTCTTGCCAGTCGGCCGGCTCGCCCGGCCCGACGACCAACAACCGCGCATCGGATCGGGCCAGCAGTGCCTCGACATGCATGTCGGCGAACGACACCCCGCCCATCGTCCGGTATTTCACGCCGCGCGCGACCGAAACCAGAAGCGGTCCGTCGACCGGGATGCCGAGCTTGTGGCGCGCCTCGGCCCGGCTGTGCTTGCGGATCGGCGGATCGATTTGGATCGGCAGGATGGCGTGACGCTTAGCCGGGATCCCACGCCGTTCCACCACCAGACGCTGGCCCGAGACGCGCGAACTGGCGATCAGGTCGCACACACAGAGACCGACCCAGAAGGCATGGTCGGCATGGTTGACCAGCACCACGGGCGGTCGGTTGCGCTCGTCGGCGAAGGCTATACTGGGCGTCGGGTCCTCGTTGCTGACGTGCAGGACGACCAGGTCGAAATTGAGCGACACCTTGCGGAGCGCGCTGGCCCATTCCACCGGTCCGCCGCGTGTTGCGCCGATTACGTGGATATGTCCGCCACGATCCTCCACGGCCTGGCGCACCGAGGCCGGCGGCTTCCCCGGATGGCGCAACAGCGCCAGGGAGTGATGACGCCCCTCGTCGGCGACGATCCAGCGGCGCATCATCCGCGTCAAACCGCCGACTTCGCTCAAGGCGGTGGCCACATGCAGCACGCGGCCGATCTTCGTTCGCGCTGGTCGCGCAGTTTCGGCCTTCGGGGCGAGTGTCCGTCGCGCGATCTCGATCAGGATTTGCTCAAGCGGCTCGGACCGATAAAAGCCGCAATGCCGCTTGCGTGCAAGCGTGACCGCCGCCTCTACATAGGCCGCCGCGGAGTTGAGGTCGTCAGCCTCCAGACAGCGCTCCGCCTCAAAACGAAGGCTTTGAAACTCTTCATAGTTGTGACGCATACGCGCCACCTCGGAATCGGAGCGCACGGCTTCAAATCGCATCGTCTCCGGCATCCTTCCCCCCACGGTCGCAGCCTGCCCTAAACTTGTTATACCGAGTGGCGAACGCTTGCCAAGCGACAAGGCAGGTTACATAGAACTGTAACCGACCGCTGCTATCGCTTCAGCGGCGCACCAAGGATCATATCCGATTTGCAGGCGATGGCACGAGACAGACAACTCCAGGGGGAAGCGATGCCGATTTCGGACAGTGTGGTGCTGCGTGGCGAGGTCGTCATCCACCACCCCAATATGGTGAACCTCTACGGCTGCGAGGTCGGTAACGGCTCGCGCATCGGCGCCTTCGTCGAAATCCAGAAGAATTCCTCGGTCGGCGAGCGCTGCAAGATCTCCTCGCACACCTTCATCTGCGAGGGCGTAACCATCAAGGACGAGGTCTTCATCGGCCACGGGGTGATGTTCACCAACGACCGTCTTCCCCGAGCCACCAACCCGGACGGGAGCGCCCAGAATGAAGCCGACTGGAAAATTGAGCTGACCCTGGTCAAGAAGGGCGCCTCCATCGGCTCCAACGTGACCATCACCCCGGGCGTGACGATCGGAGAACGGGCCCTGATCGGCGCTGGCGCCGTCGTCACCCGTGACATCCCCGACTTCGCGATCGCTGCCGGCGTGCCAGCCCGTGTGGTCGGAGACGTAAGGACCGCAAAGACTGGCTGACGCCCCCTCTCGGCGCCCTCTCGGCACGGCTTCGTACACCGAATTGCGATCTTTGGTGTATTCGGAGAGATCATTTGAGGTAGATCCGGCGCCCTGCCTCGCCTGGCTGGATGATCCTGATGGGGTCTTGATGACCCAACGGCCATGGTGACCGCACCGCTTCGCAGCTTCAAACTGCATTGTGAAGAGGTCGAGGTGGCACGGCATTGAGCGATCGGCGCATCCCTTCTCAACCAACGACAAGCTCCAACAAGCCTCCAAGACTCCGGTGGCAGGGGCGGAGCGAAGGGTAGTCAATATGATCAATATCGGCATCATCGGTTACGGCTATTGGGGGCCGAACCTCCTGCGCAACTTCATGGAGATCCCCGATGCCCGGGTCCGCGTGGTCGCCGACCTGGACCCCAAGAAGCGCGAGTTGGTGAACCGTCGCTATCCGGGTCTCCAGACCACCAGGGACGTCCAGGCCCTGTTCCAAGATCCCGAGATCGACGCCATCGCCGTGGCGACGCCGGTCAATAGCCACTTCGAACTGGGCATGTCTGCGCTAAAGGCCGGCAAGCATCTCTGGCTCGAGAAGCCTATGACCGAAACCTCGCTACAGGCCAGGATGCTGGTTAATGAAGCGGACAAGCGCGGGTTGACCCTGATTGTCGATCACACCTTCATCTATACCGGTGCAGTCCGGAAGATGCGCGACATCGTCGCCGCCGGCGACCTCGGCCAGATCTATTATTACGACGCCACCCGGGTGAACCTGGGCCTCTTTCAGAAGGACGTAAACGTCATATCCGACCTGGCGGTCCACGACTTCGCGATCATCGACCGTCTGTTCGAAGAGCATCCGACCGCCGTTTCGGCCAGCGGTATCAACCACTTCCCCGGCACCCCGGAAAATTTGGCCTACATTTCGCTGTTTTACGACTCTGGCATGATGGCGCACATCAACGTGAGTTGGCTAGCTCCGGTGAAGGTGCGTAACATACTGGTCGGCGGCTCCAACAAGATGATCACCTACGACGATCTGGAGCCGTCCGAGAAGGTCAAGGTTTACGACAAGGGCGTCTCCTTCACCGACGACCCGGCCAAGATCCACGAGATGCGCGTCGGCTACCGGACGGGCGACATGTGGGCGCCCAAGCTCGACTCCACCGAGGCCCTGCGTATCGCCGGCCAGGAGTGGATCGACTGCATCGTCGAAAAGAGGGTTCCCATCGCAGATGGCCGGCTTGGCCTGCGCGTGGTGGAGATCATCGAAGCCGCCACCAGTTCCATGCGCGGGCGTGGCGAAACCGTGCACCTGCGACGCAAAGATGCAGCCTAATATGATCCCGTTCGTAGATCTGAAAGCCCAGTACACCACGATCAAGCTCGAGGTAGATGCCGCCATTCAGCGCACTTTGGAGAGCTGTCAGTTTACCCTGGGCGCTGACGTCGCTGAATTCGAAAAGGAATTCGCCGCCTATTCGCAAGCGGCGTTCGGCGTCGGCGTCAATACCGGCACCAGCGCCCTGCACCTGGGCCTGCTGGCCGCCGGGATTGGACCGGGCGACGAGGTGATCACCTCCCCCTTCACCTTCGTGGCGACGGTTGCGGCCATTTACTACACAGGCGCGACCCCCGTGCTCGTCGATATCGATCCTGCGACCTACACCATCGACCCGGCCCAGATCGAAGCTGCGGTCACGCCGGCCACCAAGGCGATCATCCCGATCCACCTCTACGGCCAGCCCGCCGACATGGATCCGATCATGGCCATCGCCCGGATGCACGGCCTGATGGTGCTGGAGGACGCTTGCCAGGCCCACGGCGCGGAATACAAGGGCAAGCGCGTGGGGGCCATCGGCGACATGGCAGCTTTCAGCTTCTATCCCGGCAAGAACCTCGGCGCCTATGGCGAGGGCGGGATGCTGACGACCAACATCGCCGACCACAACCGTGCGGTTCGCATGCTGCGAGACTGGGGCGCCGAGCGGAAGTACCATCACGAAGTCAAAGGCTATAACTATCGCCTGGAAGGCCTTCAGGGCGCTGTCCTGCGTGTGAAGCTCAAACATCTGGACCGATGGACCGAGCAGCGACGCGCCACGGCCGCCCGCTATGACGCCATGTTCGCCGGCATCGGGCTGTCGACCCCGTTCGTCCGCGACGATGTGCGCCACGTCTACCACATCTACGCCGTGCGTACGCCCGACCGCGCTCGCTGGGGGGAGGCGCTGAACGCTCAAGGCATCCAGTCGGGTATCCACTATCCCATTCCGGTTCACCTGCTGCCCGCCTACGCCGATCTCGGCTACAAGCAGGGCCAGTTCCCGCACGCCGAAAAGGCCGCCGCCGAGGTTCTCTCCCTACCTATGTTCCCGGAGTTGACGGAGCAGCAGCAGGACGCGGTCGTGGCCGCGGTCATCGAATTGCAAGCAAGCGTTGAGCGGGCCCCACACAACCGGAAACACGCCTCGAACCGATGACAGGGAATACGATGAAACTTGAAGGCTCTCGCATCCTGGTGACCGGCGGCTGTGGTCTGGTCGGCTCGACCACCATCGACCTGCTGCTGAAGGAGCACGCGCCGGAAAAAATAGTGATCCTCGACAACCTGGTCCGCGGCAGCCTGCAAAACGTCAAGGACGCGCTGCAAGACCCGCGCATCGAACTCGTCGAAGGCGACATTCGCGACGTGGCAACTGTCCACCGGGCCACCGACGGAATGGACGCCGTCATCCACATGGCAACCCTGAGGGTCATCGCCTGCGCCGCCGAGCCGCGCGAAGCCCTGGGCGTCATGTGCGACGGCAGCTACAACGTCATTGAGGCCGCCCAGGCTAAGGGCGTGAAGAAGATCTGCGCGGCCTCCTCGGCCTCGGTCTACGGCCTGGCCGACCTCTTCCCGACAGAAGAGAGCCACCACCCGTACAACAACCGCACCTGGTACGGCGCCAGCAAGGTCATGCTGGAAGGCCTTTTGCGCTCGTTCAATGACATGTACGGCCTTCCCTACGTGGCTTTGCGCTATTTCAACGTGTACGGCCCGCGCATGGACCTGCATGGTAAGTATACCGAGGTTCTAATCCGCTGGATGGACCGCATCGACGCCGGCCAGCCGCCGCTGATTCTCGGCGACGGTTCCACCACCATGGACTTCGTCTATATCGAGGACATCGCCCGAGCGAACATCCTGTCCCTGCTTTCTGACGTGGAGGACGATGTGTTCAACGTCGCCAGCGGCGTGGAGACCAGCCTGAACGACCTGGCCGCCTCACTCCTGCGCGTGATGGACTCCGACCTTCAGCCGGAGTACGGGCCCGAGCGCAAAGTGAACCCCGTCTCGCGGCGCCTTGCCGACACGTCCAAGGCGGAAAAGATGCTGGGCTTCAAGGCGAGCATCGACCTCGATGAGGGCCTCACCCGCCTGGTCGACTGGTGGCGAGCCAAACGCGGGCAGGTGACCTGACGAACCGCTCGCGCGACGACGAAATCTTTCCTGATAGGCTTGCCCCTACATGGCAGAAGCGTGCGATCCTTGACATGGGCGCGCCCCGCGGCGTCACCCTCACCCGCCGCCCATCGCGACGTAGAATGTGCAGTCGCTCCACATGGCGTAAATGAACGCCGCCAGCTTGCGCGCTATCGCAGGCCTAGCGATGGCAAGAGCGTTGCCGATCTCCAGGCCCCAGCTCTTGATCTTGTCCTTGCCTTGAAGCGCGTCATCCGTCCCGACACCCGCCTCGGAGAGCGCGCGCCGCACGTCGGCGTCGCCAGCCTTTGAGATAGGGACCTCGAACATCGATCGAAGTGCCCGAGTGCCTGGGCCGCGAGACTAGGCCGAAGTAGGCGGCGAGTGCCTGAGCGACGAATGCGCGTCGGGTCCTCGATCGCTGTCATGAAGAAGTTGCCGTCACCGGGCTGACGCCGCGGATCGCCATAAAGCGCCAGCATGCCTCGCAGCGCGCGACGGTCCTCATGACCAGATCATGCAGCCGGCAGTACTGTCGCCACAGCGCGCGCGGGCCGGTGAGCATGTCATCTATCAACTCGGCCGCAGCCTGCGCACCGCCTGCGCGAAGGCGCCGCCTCCGACCTTGCCCCATGCGGATGCCGAACGACTTTAACGAGTGGCGGACGGCGTTCTCCAGATAGAGCAGCTTGGCTTTCAGCTTCGCCGGTGCCTTAGCAGCAGGTGCGTTCGGTTGCACCTTTCCGACTTGATATAGCCCCAGCGGGACCAGCAAGTGCGCAGGATTTTGGCGACGCCGACGCGTCGGTCTTGTTGAGCTGCGTGCGAAAGCGGAAGCCAAGCCGCAGTCCCCCAACGCCGAATGGCGCCGTCTGTCTTTGGCTCATATTGGGACACCCTTGGTTTGGCACCGCAATTGCTTCTAAGGCTTTGTCGTGGCGCGAGGGCGCTGCTTCCTGGTTGGCGAAGCAACAGGGCGAGGTAGGCAATGCGCATCCTAGTGGGACCTGCTAAACGAGAAGGTGTTTCTCGAACGATTTTCCATCGACCGTTGGGCGATGCCGATATCAGATCCGAAACGGGGGCGGTCATCATGTCGATAGATGCCGGCGGCATTTATGCAAGCGGTTCGCAATACCGGTACCAGATTGAGTTGACGCTTGATGAACTTGAGGTGCTTGCGAGCCGTCTGGCAATGAGATCCAACTAGAATACTTGGCCGCGCCAGCTCCCCTGGCGCAACGAATCAGCTGTTCTAGCTTCGCCGGACCTGAAGGAACTGTCGGCCGGCGCATGCGGTTCTAGCTATTTCTATTTGGCTGGTAGCATCTTTCTGTTGGATTTTCACCAACGACGGCCGATTCATCATTGGCCCTTTTGCGCGAGCTGCCAGGCTAGTGCACCGGACCGTACCGGACGTCGGTGGCACCGTTCGCTGTCCCGATGCCGCCGCCTGGTGCTCGTCAGCCAGATCACCGCACTCTGCACGCAAGATGGCACTGTTTGAAGAATGGGTTATGGCCAGAGCGGCGCCGACGCGGCTTCCGGCGGCAAGCCGCCGTCACCTAGCGAACCGCCAGCGCAAGCGGCGCCAGCGCCCGCAACGGTGCCTGGCGTCACCCTTCACTCAGCCGGCGCCGCACCCACCTGCCCCACGACATCCTGATGCAGTTCGGCGGGAACCCCACTGATCCGGGCGGCATTGTCGTCGAGGTCGTAGCGGCCGTAAGCGGGCGTTGATGACGTCTGCCCTGGCCACATCCGCGATCACGGCACGTTTATTGTCGTCTGAAGTCATAACAGAAAATCGGCTCTGCCAGACTTGAGGGATGAAATCACAAGATCAGAGCGCGTCATTAAGTCCGGCTATAAATCCACCGGCAGAGATTGCGACTGAAGCCGCACCCGCTCTTCAGCACTGTAGCTGACCGCACCGCCTACCTTGGTCTCAACCGCGCTGTCACACGGTTTTCGTTCATTCGCATGGTTACGGAGATTGGCATGATCGCATACTCTCATCTCATCCGGCGTCGTCTCCCTCACAAAGCAGCGCCGGTAAGGCTCGGCGCCCTTCTTTTCGTTCCCTGTGTGTGTCCAAAGGAGGTCGCCGGGCTTGCCGTTGCTCGGGTGGTTGCTCCTGATGGCTGGGCTTGGCGCCGTGGCCCTACCTCTTCCTTCCGGGTAAGGCCAGCGACGCGCTTGCCAGCCGGCTCGGCATGTAGGATTATAGTCCTTGTTGCGGCGAAGCCCCATGACCAGATAGGCATGGAAACCAAAAAGCTCTTGTTGCGTTCGGCGCACTAAAAGGTCGGGAGGTGTGCGATGAGCACCTTTTTACCGCTTTTCGTTAAGCTGGTAGACCGGAAATCAATGACGGTTTCCTCCATCTGTGAGGCCGAGGAAGCGCTGCTGGGGCAGTGGCCAAATAAGGAAGCGGCGGCCTATAGGAATGCGTGCCGATTAATTGCGGAGGCCAAGGATGGAAGCTGCAGTCCGGCCGTAGCATTTGCGGCGTTCAAGGCCGCCGCTATCGACCAGCGCTTGCTGCAGCCGGCCAAGACGGAGTCCCGCCCTCGGCATATCGGGCAACGTGCCATAAACCATCGTGATGATGAACCGCCGTCCCCTAGTATCAAATAGGGACCGACACAGGGGATCTCGCTTGGTGGCGCGCCGGTGGGCTCGCACCGACCGGCGAGGTGGTGCGAGCCCGGCCGAGTCTTGCGGGACCTCGACCAGCAGCGAACACCCACTCGCTGCCGTTCTATCAACAAGCCCCCAAATTTCAGGCTCCCCTAATGTACAAAAAAGCCCACCACCGTTCAGATAGTGGGCAGCTTTGGGAAGACACTGAAATGGGAACAGTGCGACCGCCCGAAGTGTTTCGAGCCTACAATGTTCCAAGGGGATTCACAGTGCGGGCGTTTCTATGAAGGCATGGACACGGTTTCCGATGATACCGGTCAGGCCTCAGGGAGCCCCGCCAGGACTTGTGGCCCGCCCGTTACCCCCCGCAACAAGCTGCTGGGCCGCCCTATGTACCGCCGAGGCGAAAAAAGCCGCTGCGCGAGATGGTCAACTAGCGCCAGTGAACTGCGCGAACTAATTACGCGCAAAACGCATAGGCGGCGGGTTTTTTGTCTGTCCGGGGAACAGCGTCAGGCGGGTGAGTTGGGTGGTGCTGCGTCTCCCGCTGCCAACCGATGTCGATGGTTGAGGCCCGCGCTGTGCTTTACAGGCTGGCGCGGGCGGCCCCGTTAGGTCCATCGAACTTAGCGATCCACCTGGTTCGGGTCGCCCCCGTTTAGGTCTTAGATCTGCCAGGTCCGCACTACGTCGCCCAAAGACTTCGCCGGCTGCGAATGGCCGGCTCCGAAACCGGAAATCAGCCTCTTGGGTGCAACAAACACGTCAACTCGGCGTTGCGGGATGAGCGAAGGAGGAATCGATATGGCCGACGACAAGAGCAAGCGGGATTTTCGCGATCGGGACCGTGTCTCGGCCGATGAGGATTATGAAGTTGAATATTTCGCAACAAAGACCGGCATCACACCCCAGCAGGTCAAAGAGCTGATCGCGAAGCACGGCAACCAACGCGAGACGTTGGAGCGAGAAGCGAAGGCTCTGCGGAAATAATGACCAGGCTATCGGATCTCGGCAGACCAATAATTGGGCACCGACATGAAGGCCCACCCGCGAGCGAGCTCGATCATTTCATGCCTTGCCCTGTTTGCGGCCAACAGATCGATATGCGCGACTTTCGCCAGGTCGCTTATCATGCCGATCCGGATCACGATCAGCCTCTCGAACTAGACGCTTAGGCACACAAGTGCCAAAATACCACGTTGAGGAAATGGACGGCGATACCGTGACGGCTACCCACATCGTCCACGCGACAACGCCGATCAGGGCGGCGCGGGAAGCGACAGAGCGCGACGTCACTCTGCGCACCAGCGAGCCATATGGATCAGGGTTGCCGACGAAAAGCGCGGCCACATATTCGAATACAGTTTGAGCCTGTAGCTGACGATCCAACTCGGCTGGCTGAGTTTTTGGATGGCATACAATGCCGTCGACCTCGATACGCAAGTTCGACTATGACCCCAGCACCAGGGTTCTCTCGGTTTGGTTTGTAGCGAGCGGGAAGCATTACGAGTTTTTGGACGTACCTGCTGAGGCCTTTGCCGCGTTCAAAGCTGCCTTTGCCAAGGGCGTCTATTTTAACAGCCACATCCGCAATCGTTATGCATTCCGGCTCGCGGCAGGGCGCTGACATCTGGAGCCGCCGGGCTTGTTCAGGGATGGCCCGCGCTTGCTTCCGAGCGCGGGCCGACCATGATGAGTGAGGGGCCATCTTGGTCACCGGCAGGACCGCTGAGAACGCGAGCGGGGTGTGACCGAACAGCCGGCTGACGCAAAAAGGCCGAAGGGCGCAATTAGCATGGACTTAATTAGGTCCGGATCATTTTAACGAATCGTTGACCGCGCTGTCCCAGAATAGGACGGCGCGGTCAAACCCCAACCTTGGCTGCGCAGGCGGCTTCGGCACTCAGTTCCACCCCCGAGCTGTCGGAGCCGCCACCCACCCACACTTATGCCAGCAATGGTTGAATCAACCGTTACTGCACGTGCTTTCCATGGCGCTTCCCTGATCGTTAGACTTTGACGGAACAAACAGGGGATTCACAGGTTGGGCGTTTCGAGACTCGGCCGATGGAAACGATCTTCGATGACATCGGCAACGGCCTCAGAGCGCCCGCACAGACGCATGGCGCCCTGTATGCGCCTTCGCATCGACATGGCCGGCAAGCTGTTTCTTGGCGTGGCAATGGCCTGGGCCTTCGCGGTCGCGGGTTAGTCCCGACCTATCGGTTCGGGCAGTCCGTAGCCAAAGCGTTGTAGAGCACCAAACACGCCAGCAACGAAATGACGCTGCCCAGCAGGTCGCCTAGGGTCAGGCGGGAAAAATAGACAAGATCGAACGCCAGTACCGCCATCGCTCCAGCCAATCATGATTCGGGACACTGCCGACATTAACCGTTAGTCGGCGCTAATGTTCTGGTCTGGATAACCTGTTCAATCTTTTGGTTGAACTTGCGCCATTCGCCAACGATCCAAAGTTGGGCGAAGCAATCAAGCTTGCGAATGAATACGCCTCCGGAGACGTCCCCATTGGCCAAGAGGTTTTCGAGGCCATCGGAGCGTCGCGGAAAGAAATGATAGAGAGTTGGCGAAAGAGGCGGAACGCTATCCGGTCTGGCAAGCTCGCTCGCACACCACGCAACGTCATCCAAAGTACCGCGAGGAATAGGAATGGCTCAGGTTCGCAAGCACCCTGCCCTCCGGTGAAGTTCGCTGGCTGGCAGGCTACTTCGATGCCGGCGGCAATCGCCGCGCCAAGCAGTTGGACAAGCGCAAGGATGCCGACGCCTATCTGGTAGAGTGCAACGTGACCTGCAGCTCGGCGTTCATGTCGCAGACAGCACCTCGATCACGACCAAAGAGGCATCGAAGCTGTGGCTGGAACGATGCGACGCCGAAGGCTTGGAGCGCTCTACGCGCGATGCCTACGCCCAACACGTCAACATCCACATCGTGCCGCTGATCGGCGCCAGAAAGCTCTCGCAGTTCAACACGCCGCACGCCCACGCCTTCGCTGACGAACTAGCGAAGGATCGATCGCTTGCCATGGTCAAGCGCGTTGTGCGTTCGCTCGGCGCGATCTTCGTTGAAGCAGGCGGCGTGGCTTGGCGGCGACAATCCGCTGTCGGACGCCAAGGTGAAGACGAACGATCGGCGAAAGTTGAAGCGGCCCGAGATCCCGACCAAACCCGAGTTGCGGACGATACTGGCCGCCGCCCAAGGCAAGCACCGCGCCCTGATAGTCAGGCGCTATTTAGCGGCTTGCGCGCCTCCGAACTGCGTGCCTCAGATGGAACGCCGTCGACCTGAAGCGCGGCCTCCTCACCGTGAAAGGTCGCGTGGGCGCAAATTTCGGGCTTCCATGTGCTGCTCTTGTGATTCCGATGCTCACGCACCGGCTCTTGATCGCGCAGCGACTGCGGTGGGGAAGCGCTCTTGATATGGCGGCATAGTCGGGATAACCGTCCCGGCAAATGCCGTCTTCAGCATCTGTCCAAAGCTTGTAGGCACATGTCATGTTGAATCCATTCGACGATAATGACGAACTGATGTCCCAGAACTTCCGCGAGATTTATCAGGTCGCACAGTCGATGGAGTTCTTCACGGCATACGCGGCGCATGAGCCGAGTGCGATCCATGATTTGGTCAGGGACGTTGCGAGACGTGTGTCGGATGGGCTTGGCCCTATGGGATCGAGAAAAATCAGATAGCGACGCGCCGCCTGGCTGAGGCCTGGATAAGCAAGATGCCCCACCGGAATCAGCCGGTGGGGCTCTTAGAACAGCCCACTTAGGGACTAGGTGAAGGGGCTGTTCGGCCGTATGACCCGGGGAGGATCACATGTGCAATTTGCCGCCATCCTTTGCCCGGCACATCGGCCGAACAGATGAGCTGCTCGGATTGCAAGGCTGCCGGCCGCGACCGCCGGCTTCCCGTTGATGCCGTCAGTTTGGTCGACTTGCAGCACATGGGATGCGCGGGCAGGTTGTCGGCCAGAGTCTTTTGGGGGCGCCGCAGCGAAGGATTCTATTCCTCACTGGACCTGGACGGCAAGGGTTGTTCGGCCAAGCTGCCTTCGCGGTGGTGCATCGCATCGGAGATCACCTCATAGACGCTGCCGACCTCCTCGTTGATCTCGTCGGCACCGATTCCCTCACGCTCCGCAGATTTCATCATTGCGTCAGCGAGGTCGCTAACCGCCACTGGATCATCAGTCATTGCGTTGGGCAGGTGCTCTGCCATCCACCGATCGAGAAAGTTGATGCCGCGTGTGCTCATCAGCCGATAAGTTCAAAGCGCATATTAGGTTCCACTACTTGACCCCAGAGACGGCCGCACCAGACTCCATTGCATGGTGGTCTCAAGATGGGCGATGAGGTGGCGATCGACGCCACCATTATTCGACGCGTCACTGACGACAGGATCAGCGTGTCGATACCGACCTACGGATTTCCGCATTCCGTTCGGGATA
>NZ_JAMYMP010000042.1:0-41951 GCF_040318615.1 Mesorhizobium sp. M1078 | reverse complement strand
GTCAAGACTAAACGAGACAGTCTCCCTACTCCCTACTACCTACTCCATACTCCCGACTCCCTACTCCCTACTCCCTACTCCCTACTCCCTACTCCCTACTCCCTACTCCCTACTCCCTACTCCCAAGCATTGCCCGACCCGATCGAAGCCCCGCCCTGTCCGACAGGAGTAAAAACCGGCTGGGCTCAGCAAGATCTGCCCCACGCTCCTGATGCCATGCTCCCGATCGAACCGGGCGGTGAAGTGCTCCCCCTGTGATGGCCATACCCATGGTTGCGGCAGCAAAAATTTCACCGCAACGTGACTTCCCGTTGACTGTCGCTTCTGCCACAAATCTGGGCAACCAGAACAAGGCCGGCGTCACCGGCGGGAATCGGAACGATCATGGCACCTCGACACCCTCTGCGGCTTGCGGCTTTTGCGCTGGCCTTCTCGGCGCTTGCCGGGACCGGGTTCGCCGAGGAATCGGGAACGACCCAGACCGACAAACCGCAGATTGACAGGCCCTTGGGCGTGGTCGAGCTGTTCACCAGCCAGGGCTGCAATTCCTGCCCGCCGGCGGACGCGTTCTTTGCCGAGCTGGCGGCCAAGGACAACGTCGTCGCGCTCGCCTACCACGTCAATTACTGGGACTATCTCGGCTGGCAGGACACGCTGAGCAGCAAGGACAATACCGACCGGCAATATGACTATATGCGCGCCTTCGGCACCCGCTCCGTCTACACGCCGCAAGCCGTCATCAATGGTCGCAGCCATGTCAACGGCGCCAGCCGCAAGGAGGTCGACGGCGCGCTTGCCCGCATGGAGAAATCCGGTGAAGGCATGCGGGTCAGCGTCAAGGTCAGCCGCACCAGCGATCGCGTCATGATCGATGCCGGCGACGCCGGTAGCGGCCCCAGCGACGCCCATGTCGTCATCGTCTATTTCCAACCACCGCAGACGGTGACCATCGCCAAGGGCGAGAACACCGGCCGCAGCATGACCTACTGGAACGCCGTCACCGGCATCCAGACCGCCGGCATGTGGCACGGCAAGGCGCAGCGCTACGAATTGCCGATGACGGAGATCGCCAAGAAAGGCGGCTGCGCCGTACTGCTGCAGTCGGTCGGCAAGGACGGCCTGCCGGGCCCTATTCTGGGCGCTGCGTTTATTCACAAGCCTTAAGAGGCCCCCTCATCCGGCCGCTCTCGGCCACCTTCTCCCCGAGGGGAGAAGGGGCTGAATCAGCGCTGGCGCGAACTCCTCTCCGCTCGGGGGAGGTCGGATTGGCCCGAATTGCTGTTGCAATTCGGCTGGCAACCCGGGTGAGGGGATGCGCCCGCAAACTGGGCACCGCAGCCTCCAGCAAATTCTTCAAGCAGCCAAAAACAAAAAAACCGACGTCAGCTTGCTTCTGACGTCGGTCATTTAGGTTTTGGGATCGTCGCACCCGGTCTCTCCCTGAGGAAAGTCCGAGGTTGGTTCGATCCGACGCAGACCCGTGGGCGGGGGGCTTGGGGTTTACGAGCCGGTGCCGGACCGAACCGTCTCAGGCAACGCCGGTAAATTCGTCGGACATTGGGGCATGAGCGCGGATAAAAAAAGGCGGAAATGTGGCGAGGCATCACCAATTCAAACACCGCGTTTTATAAAAGTGACTGGACGTTGCGAAAACAGCGCAGTCCCGGGATGGTTAGCCGGGCCTTGCAATTCCACGGCGAACACGCCAACTTCTGCAAGCGAGATTCATTTTCAAAGGGATCGCGGGATGACCGATCGCAGCGGTGGGACGGAGGATGGGGACGCATCCGCAATATTGATCCCGCTGCACGAGGCGCGACGCGAACGCCTCGACCAGCCGGTCCGTTTCGACCGGCGTGAACTCGACGAGATCCTGAGGCTGTACGGACGCATGGTCGCCGCCAACGAATGGCGCGACTATGCCATCGATCATCTGTCTGATCGGGCTGTGTTTTCAGTCTTCCGCCGGGCCAGCGAAGTGCCGCTGTTCCAGATCGTCAAGGATCCGAAACTGGCACGCCGGCAAGGCGCCTTCGCCGTCATCGCCGCCGGCGGCCGAATCCTCAAGCGCGGCCAAGAACTCGGTCGCGTGCTCAACGTCTTCGATGCTAAGCTGAAGATTGTCCAGGCCTAATTGAGAATTGGGGAATTGAAGACCTGAAGAATTGAAAAAAGAGGATGTAACGGTCGAAATACCGCCGGGTTTGTTCTCAGCTATTCAAATCCTCAATTCTTCAGTTCTTCAACTCCTCAATTCCCCCTCCTCAGGCTCTCACGAAACTTCCGCTCCGGCAGCGAATGCGGATCGGGCGGAACCGTTACGCCGCCATTCAGCGACAGCTGCATGAACACCGTGTCAAGCCAGCGCCCATACTTGTAGCCGGAGCCTTCCAGGCGACCGGAATGGCGAAAGCCGAGCTTTTCATGCAGCCGCACCGAGGCGCTGTCTGGATGGCCGTCGCCGATCACCGCGACGATCTGGCGAAAGCCCGCCATACGGCAGGCTTCAATCAGCGCCTGCATCAGCAGCAGCCCGACGCCCTGGCCCTTCGCATCAGGCGCGACATAGACGGAATCCTCTACGATGAAGCGGTAGGCCGGGCGCGGCCGGAACGCGCCGGCATAGGCGTAGCCGAGCAGCGCGCCATCTCGTTCCGCCACCAGATAGGGAAAGCCCCCCGCCGTCAGGCTGTCGAAGCGCCCACCCATCTCAGTGCGGCTGGGCGGCTCCAGCTCATAGCTCGCGGTGCCATGCGTCACGGCATCGCCGTAGATCTCGGTGATTCGGCCGAGGTCGCCTTCCAAGGCCGCGCGGATGGAAATAGTGCTCATGATTTATGCAGACGATTCATCTGCCTCCATGACAGCAAAGGCCGGCACAAAAGAAAAGGGCGGCCGTTGGCCGCCCTCTTGATATCAGCTGGTCCAGTTGCCTGATGGGAAGACCGCCTAGCGGCGATCGCCCATGAACTGCAGCAGGAACATGAACAGGTTGATGAAGTCGAGATATAGCCTCAACGCGCCCATGATCGCCTTGCGGCCGGCAACGTCGGCCTGATCGCCTTCGTAGTACATTTCCTTGATGGTCTGCGTGTCATAGGCGGTGAGCCCGGCGAAGATCAGCACGCCGATCGCCGAGATGGCGAAGCCGAGCGCCGACGATTGCAGGAAGATGTTGATCAGCATGGCGATCACCAGGCCGACCACGCCCATGACCAGGAACGAGCCGAACGCCGAAAGGTCGCGCTTGGTCGTGTAGCCGTAGAGCGACAGCGCGCCGAAGGCGGCCGCCGTGGCAAAGAAGGTCTGAGTGATCGAGGCGCCGGTGTAGACCAGGAAGATGGTCGACAGCGACAGGCCGACCAGGCCCGAATAGACCCAGAAGGTGGTTTGCGCCGCGGCCACGCTCATCGACTGGATCCTGAACGACAGGAAGAAGACGGCGGCGAGCGGAGCCAGGATGACCACCCAGCGGAAGGCGCTGGCATAGATCAGCGTGCCGAAAGCGGTCAGCTGTCCGTCGCCGGTGACGGCGAGCTGGAAAGCGCCCCAGGCGGCGACGCCGGTGATGAGGAGGCCAAGCCCCATCAAATTGTAGACCTTGAGCATGTAAGTGCGCAGGCCTTGGTCGATGTCGGCGCGCGCGCCCGGCACGGCCGAAGTCTGGTAGTTGCGAATGGGCTCAGCCATTGGAATCCTCTGTTGCTTCTGCCCCGTACGGTGTCAGGCCCTTTCGGACCTGGGCGCCGCTGGCGGGGCTCCAGCATGCCTGTGGCGAAATATGATGGTTCTTGACGTCAAGAACAAGACCGTAACGGGCTGCAACGCTTGGTGAATCTCCGGAAGCCGGTTTTCTTGGGCTTCCATGACTGCACATTACCAAGATTTAATCGGAAACGGCAGATTCGGCCAACCTTGCCGTTTGGGGCCTAGAGGTTGCGCAGCACCGGCGCCGCCTTGTGCCCGAGCACCCGCCAGGTGCCGGCAAGGCCGATGCCGACCGTGATCACCAGCGCAAACACCAAGGTCGCCACTGCCACCTCCGGCATGAAATGCGACGGCAACGTCATGATGCGGGCAACGATGTACCAGGCGGCGATGCCGCCGGCAGCCAACGCAAACACCGCGGTGGCCAGGCCGATCAGCATGTATTCCAGCGAAAACGCCGCGATCAGCGTGCGCCTCGTGGCGCCCAGCGTCTTCAGCACCACGGCATCGTGGATGCGGGCGCGATTTCCCGCGGCGAGCGCGCCGGCCAGCACCAGCACCGAAGCGATCAGCGCCACGCCGGCCGCGGCCCGGATCGCCGTGCCGAGCTGGCCGACCAGCCGGTTGACGACGTCGAGCGCGTCCTTGACCCGAACTGTCGTCACCGCCGGGAAGGCGCGGGTGACGGCGTTGAGCAGACGGGCATCCTCTGCGGCCGTGGCATCCTTTTCGGTCAGCGTCGCCAGCCAGCCATGGGGCGCGCCTGCAAAAGTGTTAGGCGAGAACACCATGACGAAGTTGATGCCCATCGTCTCCCATTGCACCTCTCGGAAATTGGCGATCCTGGCCGCTACATTGCGTCCGAGCACATTGACGGTGACGGTATCGCCAAGCTTCAAGCCGAGCGCCTTGCCTTCATCGTTGGAGAACGAAACCAGCGGTTCGCCGCTGTAATTCTCCGGCCACCAGCTGCCTTCGGTCAGTGTCGCATTGGCCGGCTGTTTGGCGTCGTAGGTCAGGCCGCGATCGCCGCGCAGCACCCAGGCGCCTTCCGATGGCACATTGGCCTTGTCGACACTAACGCCGTTCAGCGCCATCACCCGGCCGCGCAGCATCGGCACCTTGACCAGCGTTCCCTTCGGCGCCTCTTTGCCGATCAATGTCGAGAAGGCATCGACCTCGCTATTCTGGATGTCGACGAAGAAGAAATTCGGCGCCCGTTCCGGCAGACTGCCGGAGATCTGCTGCCTGAGATTGCCGTCGATCAGCGCCAGCGTCACCAAAAGCGTTAGGCCGAGGCCCAGCGACAGCACGACGGACGGCGTCAGCGCGCCGGGCCGGTGGATGTTGCCGATGGCGAGCCGAAGCGCGACCGAGCGCGCATGCGGGCTTTTGCGCGCCACCCACTGCACCAGCGCACCGACCAGGCGCAACACCAGAAAGGCAAAGACCGTCGCGCCGACGAAGATCGTGGCGATGCGCCGGTCGCCGGAAAACAGGATGGCCAAAGCCGCCAAAGCGAGCGCGATGCCGACCGCCGTGGCAAGATAGGGCAGGCGTGGAAAGCCGCGGCCCTCAAAACCCATTTCGCGAAACAGCGCGGTCGCCGGCACATCGCGGGCGCGGCCGAGCGGCAACAGCGCGAAGGCAAGCGTCACCAGCAGCCCGAACAGCGCGGCAAGAGCCAGCGCACCGGGATAGAAGCCGCCCTCGGCCGGCACCGGAATGACCGACTGGAGCGCAGCGCTGGCTGCAAACGGCATGGCGGCGCCGAGGATGAGGCCAAGCGCGATGCCGAGGCCGGCGATCATTAGGATTTGCACGAGATAGACGGTGAAGACGAAGCCGCCCGAGGCGCCAAGGCTCTTGAAGGTGGCGATGACGCCGCGCTTGCCGTCGAGATAGGCGCGCACCGCATTGGCAACGCCGACGCCGCCGACCACCAGCGCCGTCAGCCCGACCAGCGTCAGGAATTGCGAGAAGCGCTCGATGTTGGCCGACAGCGCCGGCGCCGCATTGGAACGCGTGCGGATCGACCAGCCGGCTTCAGGGAAATCGCTCGCCGCCCGATCCTGGATGGCCTTGAGATCGGCCTCGCTGGCGCCGGCCGGCAGCCGAACCTTGTAGGCATTCTCGACCAGGCTGCCCGGCTGGATCAGGCCGGACGCGGCAAGCCCCGCGGTCGAGACCATCAGCCGTGGCGCGAAGCCGAAACCGTCCGACACCGCATCCGGTTCGCTCACCAGCCTGGCCCGCAATTCGAATGTCGCGCTGCCGACCTTCAGCCGGTCACCGATCTTCACATTCAGCCGGTCGAACAACAGGTCGGGCGCGGCGGCGCCAAAGACGCCTGATTTCTCGTCGAACAAATCCTTTCTGCCAAGCTGCGGCGCGGTATCGAGCGCGCCATAGAGCGGATAGGCGTCGTCGACGGCCTTGGCCTCAACCAACGCCTGGTCGGAGCCGTCATCCAGCCGCGCCATCGAGCGCATATTGGCGCTGTGCGACACAGTGCCGAGGCGGTCGAGGAAGGTGCTTTCGGCTGGCGTCGCATCGCGCTGGTTGAGCTGGAAGCGCAAGTCGCCGCCAAGCAGCGTCTGGCCCTGGTCTGCAACGCCTGCGGTGATCGCCTGCGCCACCGAATTGACCCCGCCGATTGCAGCGACGCCGAGCGCAATGCAGGCAAGGAAGATCAGGAAACCCGACAACCCGCCGCGCATCTCGCGCAGCGAGAAGCGGAACGCGAGCTTCAGCGTCTGCGACAGTGGCATCAGGCCGGCACCTTGACCTGCGCTACCGGCGCATCCTCGATGCGGCCCGAGCGCATCGACACCTGGCGCGAGCAGCGCGCCGCAAGGGCCGGATCGTGCGTGACCAGCACCAAGGTCATGCCGCGCTCGGCCGCCTTGGCGAACAAAAGGTCGGCAACCTGCCGCCCCGTCGCCTGGTCGAGATTGCCGGTCGGCTCGTCGGCGATGAGAATGCGCGGCGACGGCGCCAGCGCGCGGGCGATCGCCACGCGCTGCTGTTCGCCGCCGGACAGCTCGCCCGGATAGTGGGTGACGCGGTCGCTCAAGCCCACCGCTGCCAGCTCGCGCGCCGCGACACCGAACGGATCGGCATGGCCGGCCAGTTCCAGCGGCACCGCGACATTTTCGAGCGCCGTCATGTTGGGAATGAGATGGAACGACTGGAAGACGATGCCGATGTTTCGGCCCCGAAACGATGCGATCTCGTCCTCGCTTTTGCCGTTCAGCAATTCGCCGGCGATCCGCACCGTCCCCGAATCGACCTGCTCCAGCCCGGCAAGCACCATCAGCAAGGTCGACTTGCCGGAACCCGAAGGGCCGACAATGCCGGTCGCCTCGCCGCGCGTCACGTCAAGGCTGACGCCTTTCAGCACATGCACCGACGAAGCCCCTTGGCCCAGGGTCAGGGATATGTCTTTCAGCGCGATGACGGCTTCTGTCACAATTAAAGCGTCCTATATCAGGATGAAGGCTCTGCTTGCCGGAAGCCGCCGCCGGAAGAATTCCTCGGGTATATGGGGCCTGCCACATGTCTTTCAAACGCTTGAATGCCGCAGGGCTCGTCCTTTTCGTCACCCTTTGCGGCGCCATTTCGTCGGTTCGCGCCGAGACGTTCACCATCGTCGGGTTCGGCGACAGCCTGATGGCCGGTTTCGGCCTCGGGCCTGGCGATGGCTTTACCGACAAATTGCAAGCTGCGCTGCGGGCCAAAGGCCATGACGTCACCGTAGCCAACGCCGGCGTTTCAGGCGACACCTCGAGCGGCGGCTTGGCACGGCTTGACTGGTCGGTACCGGATGGTACAAGGCTGGTTATCCTCGAACTCGGCGCCAACGACATGCTGCGCGGCGTCTCGCCCAGCATCACGGAAAAGAACCTGGACGACATGCTGGCGAAGCTGAAAGCGCGCAAGATCGCGGTGCTTTTGGCCGGCATGCGCGCCGCTCCCAATCTCGGCGCCGACTACCAGAACGCCTTCGATGCGATCTATCCAAAGCTGGCCGCGAAATACGATGTGCCGCTCTATCCGTTCTTTCTCGATGGCGTCGCCGGACAGTCCGGCCTGCAGTTGGAGGACGGCCTGCATCCCAATCCGAAGGGCGTCGCAGTGATGGTCGAGCGCATCCTGCCCGCCGTGGAGAAGGCTGTTGCGGCAGTTCAGGGTGGCGGTTGAACGCCGGCCTGACGAGAATAACGCGGCGTTCGCCTCGCGCGAACTTTGAAACAAAAGACCGGGCTGCCGATGACCCGAGTCATTCATGCTGCGCTCGAAGAGCATATGCAGCATCTGGGTAATGCAAGCGCCGAAGCGGCACGGCAATAGTGCTTATTCATCGCTTGGAGGCGCCTGTTCGTAAAAATGCCTGCAACCAACAAACCACTTGCCCCGTTTGACTATCGATGATTCGCTAGGGGCACAGTTCGATTCGAGGAAGGGAGGCTCACCATGCCGCGTCTTTTCACCGCCCTCGAAATACCGCGTGACGCCGCTCTTTCGCTGTCCCTGCTCAGGGGCGGCCTGCCCGGAGCCCGCTGGATCGATGTCGAAAACTACCATCTGACGCTGCGCTTCATCGGCGACGTCGAAGGCCATATCGCCGACGAAATCGCCAACGCGCTCGACCGGGTGCACCGCCCATCCTTCTCGCTCACCCTGTCCGGAGTTGGCGCTTTCGGCCAGAAGAAGCCGCACGCCGTCTGGGCCGGCGTCTTCGCCTCGCCCGACCTTTCGGCGCTGCAGAGCGAAATCGACCGCATCTGCCAGCGGCTCGGCCTGCCCGCCGACCCGCGCAAGTTCACCCCGCATGTTACGCTGGCACGCTTGCGCAATTCGAGCCCGCTCGACGTCGCCCAGTACCTGTCGGCGCGCGGCAATTTTGCGACGCTACCGTTTCGCGTCGGCCGCTTCGTGCTGATGTCGTCGCGCGATTCGGTCGGCGGCGGTCCCTACATTGTCGAGGAGGCGTGGCCGCTCTCCGGCGTCGACGCCCGCGCCACCAATCTCGTCGCCAGCGCCTCCGACGCTTCGCGGATCATGCGGTAGACCGAAGCGAACGCTTCGGCCCCGTCATAATAGGGATCCGGCACGTCGCGGGTTTTGCCCTGCGCAAACTCTGCCAAGAGATGAATACGTTCGCGCCCACCGGCCGGCGCCAACGCCTTGAGGTCGCGGACATTCTGCCGATCCATGCCGAGGATCAGGTCGAAGCGCGAAAAATCCCCCGGCCTGACCTTGCGTGCCCGCTGCCCTGATATGTCGATGCCGTGGCGGGCCGCAATCGCGATCGAGCGCGGGTCGGGCGCTTCGCCGAGGTTCCAGCCGCCGGTCGCCGCAGAGTCCAGCACAATATCGTCCAGCACCATGTCGCGGCCGCGCTCCGCCAGCACGGCGCGAAACACGCCTTCGGCCAGGGGTGAACGGCAGATGTTGCCGAGGCAGACGAAGAGTATGGAATTTATCGGCTTTACGCTCATTCGATATGCGCCGTTCGTGCATTTGGAAGCCCAAAACGCAAAGGACTTTTGGGCGACTTGCATTATGGTGAGGGTCGATATCTGGGATAGCACGGGAAATCATCATGAAGAGAGAGAAACTCAGCAAGGACGCCATCGCCGCCGCACTGGCCGAACTGCCTGGCTGGTCGCAGGCAGCCGATGGCGCCTCTATCAAGCGCAGCTTTGTCTTCAAGAATTTTTCCGAAGCCTTCGCTTTCATGACCCGCGTCGCGCTGGCCGCCGAGAAGATGGACCATCATCCCGACTGGTCGAACGTCTACAAGACTGTCGACGTGACGCTCAACACCCATGATGCCGGCGGTGTCACCGCGCTCGACATCGCGCTGGCCAAGAAGATGAATGGGTATGCAGGCGGCTGAACGCTAGGGCGGCAACGCCAAATCGGCGCCATCCTCTTGCAGTGGACCGGGACTTTCACCACATTTTCCGTGGCGGCCGCGCGCAACGCGTAGCGCGACGGCCGGCAAGGAGAGGATTGATGGCGCAGCAGCCCGGTTTTGATTTCTTCGGCTTCGGCAGCAAGCTCGGCGACGAGAGTGAAGTGCGCGCCAAATTCTGGCGCACGGCCAAGAAGGCCGCCCGGCAGATTCCGTTCATGGAAGAGGTCGTCGCCGGCTATTATTGCGCGCTCGACAGGAAGACGCCTTTGCGTGCCAAGGGCATATTGCTGGCAGCGCTTGGCTATTTCGTGCTGCCGGTCGATGTCATACCCGATTTCGTCTTCGGCCTCGGCTTCACCGACGACATCGCCGTGCTGACCGCCGCGATCTCCGCGGTAAGCGCCCATATCACCCCTGCGCACCGCAAGGCCGCCAAGGAGGCGATCGCCGACAAGAGCTGAATCGGCGTCGTTGGCAACTGGGTTCAGAAGAAATCCTCCGCTCAAACAGGACGATAGCGGCTTGGCTTCGGGTTCCGCTGCGGCCGTTCGAAAAGTCAAACTCTTGCCGCTTTCGTGGCCTCCAAGTCGCCGCAGGGACATTGCGAAAGCCGTTTTTTCAAGAAGCGGCGCGGAAATGGCGGTGGTTTCCATGGGTGAATGTCCTTTTCCAAGGGAAATTCACCGTTTGGTAACCCAGATTAAATCAAAATGAAGCGACGGGCAGGACGCCAAGCCGGCCTGCCCCGCACCATTTGGAATACGGGAAAAGCGATGCGCGGATTGATTGCACTAGTCTCGAGCCTGGTCCTGGTGGCCTTTGCCGCGCCGGCGCTGGCGCAGCAGGCGACCAAGATCGGCCAGCACAATGCCTGGGGCACCTACAGCTACCAGGCGCAGGGCGGCAAGGTCTGCTATGTGCTCACCGTGCCGACCGACAAGCAGCCGCCGACGCTCGATCACGGCGACATGTTCTTCTTCGTCAGCCAGCGCCCGGGCCAGCAAGTGTCCTACGAGCCGCAATTCATCGCCGGCTACACATTCCAGGAAGGCTCCAAGGCCACCGTCACCATCGACAAGAAGACGTTCTCGATGTTCACCCGCGGCAAGTCGGCCTGGGTCGAGAACGCCGCCGAAGAGCCTGTGCTGATCGCCGCCATGAAGACTGGCACCGACATGAAGGTCTCGGCGAAGTCTGGCCGCGGCAATCCGACGACCTATGTGTTTTCGCTGAAAGGCATCTCGGCCGCGCTGACGTCGATCGCCAAGTGCAAGTAGGCTAGCGCGGTTCCCGCCGCATGACTCTCGCCGCAACCTGTGCTATGCGCCGCGCTTCTTTCGGCACGATGGATGAAATCGGCCGCAATTCGCTTATATTGGCGCTGATATGACCCTTTCCTTCGATCTCACCAATGAGGGCGCACGCGACGCGTTGCGCACTCGCGCCACGCCCGAGAAGCCGTCGCTGATCGGCCTGACCCGGACCGAGCTCGGTGAAGCCCTTGTCAGTGCCGGCATCGTGCCCGAGCGCCAGGCGAAAATGCGCGCCCAGCAGCTCTGGCACTGGATGTATGTGCGCGGCGTCTCCGATTTTGCCGGCATGTTCAACATCTCCAAGGATCTGCGCGCCGAACTCGACAAGCATTTTACCGTCGCCCGGCCCGAAATCGTCGAGGAGCAGATTTCCTCCGACGGCACGCGCAAGTGGCTGTTCCGCTTTCCGCCGCGCGGTGCCGGCCGTCCCGTCGAGATCGAGACCGTCTACATCCCCGAAGAAGGCCGCGGCACGCTCTGCATCTCCTCGCAGGTCGGCTGCACGCTGACCTGTTCGTTCTGCCACACCGGCACGCAGAAGCTGGTGCGCAATTTGACGGCGGAAGAGATCCTGGCGCAATTGCTCACCGCCCGCGACCGGCTCGGCGATTTCCCCGACCGCGACACACCCGACGGCGCCATCGTCCCGGCCGAGGGCCGCAAAGTTTCCAACGTCGTCATGATGGGCATGGGCGAGCCGCTCTACAATTTTGAAGCCGTGAAGAAGGCGCTGCTGATCGCCTCCGACGGTGATGGGCTTTCGCTGTCGAAGCGCCGCATCACGCTGTCGACCTCCGGCGTCGTGCCCGAGATCTTCCGCGCCGGCGAGGAGATCGGCGTCATGCTGGCGATCTCGCTGCACGCCACCAATGACGATCTGCGCGACCTGCTTGTGCCGATCAACAAGAAGTATCCGCTGAAGGAACTGATCGAGGCCTGCCGCGCCTACCCGGGCCTGTCCAATGCCAGGCGCATCACCTTCGAATATGTGATGCTGAAGGACGTCAACGATTCCATCGAGGACGCCAAGGGCCTGATCAAGCTGCTCAAGGGCATTCCGGCCAAGATCAATTTGATCCCGTTCAACCCGTGGCCGGGCACCAACTACCAGTGCTCGGACTGGGAGACGATCGAGAAGTTTGCCGACTACATCAACAATGCCGGCTATGCCTCGCCGATCCGCACCCCGCGCGGCCGCGACATCCTCGCCGCCTGCGGCCAGCTCAAATCGGACTCCGAACGCATGCGCAAGGTCGACCGCCTGGCACTGGAAGCCATGATGATTGCGGGGCACGGCGAGGCGTGAGCCGCCTCATCGCCTATATCGTCCGCTTCGCCGCGATCCTGTTCGGCTATGTCGTCGCCTCGCTGGCGGCGAGCGCCTTTCTCAACGTCCTGTTCCTGGCTTCGCTCGGCTACGCGCCGGAACATGCGCACCCGACGGCGACGGCTTCGCTTTATTTTTCAATCCCCTTCGTGGCGCTGTTCGTCGCCTATTTTGCTTTCATGCCGGCAGCCATCGTCATCCTGATCTCGGAGATACTCAGCCGCCGCGACTGGCTGTTCTATGCGCTTGCGGGCGGCATCGTGGCCGCGGTGTTCCTCGGCTTCGTCCACCAGAATGCCGACATCAATTTCGACGTCACTGAGCCCCGCGCCATCGCCGCCGTGATCGGCTGCGGCATGGTCGGTGGCATCTTCTACTGGCTAAGCGCCGGCCGCTGGGCCGGAAGCTGGTGGCAGGCCGCTACTTCGCCTGAGCGGTCAGGATCTTGAGCGCGAAGGCCGAAAACACACCGGCAAAGAGATAGTCGACGACCCGCGTTACGCGCGGGCTGGCCTTCATCGCCGCCGAAAACCTTTCCGCGGCAAACACCATCGGCGCCGTCACAGGGATTGACAGCACGATGAACATGAGGCCGAGGGAGAACAGTTTTCCCGGCGCGTTCGGATCGTGAGCCGAGACGAACTGCGGCAGAAACGTCATGAAGAACAGGATGATCTTCGGGTTGAGCAAATTGACGCCGAGTCCGGCGGCCCAGCTGCGGAACAGCGAAATCTGCGGCCCGTTCTTCTTCTGCGGTGAAAACGCCGAGCCCTTGGTCATCGCCTGCCAGGCCAGGAACACCAGATAGGCGGCGCCGAAGATTTTCAGCACCAGGAAGGCCATCGGCGAGGCGACGATCAGCGCCGAGATGCCGACCGCCACCAAAGTTGTATGGATCAGCGTGCCGAACAGAGCACCCGCCAGCGAGGCAAAGCCGGCGGCGCGGCCCTGGCTCAGTGTGCGCGAGACGAACAGCGTCATATCCGGCCCCGGCGTGATCGCCAGGATCATGGTGGCGATGGCGAACTGGATCAGCGTGGTGGTGTCGGGAATGAAGGACATCGGTGGGCCCTGGCGAATGATCGTCGGTCTATAACGCAGCCTCCCGGCTCACGCCAGCAACTGACTGGCGTGGCATCTGGTCCAGCGGCTGCGGCGGCCGGAGCCCGTTCATCCCTTGCGCTGGCCGGAAATGCCGTGATACCTCGCCCCCGAAACTCATCGCGGAACCGCCAAAATGTCCCCAGCAATGCCCAAGACAAAAGACGTCAAGAAGGTCGTGCTCGCCTATTCCGGCGGTCTCGACACCTCCATCATCCTGAAATGGCTGCAGACCGAGCTCGGCGCCGAAGTCGTCACCTTCACCGCCGATCTCGGCCAGGGTGGCGAGTTGGAGCCGGCGCGCAAGAAGGCCGAGATGATGGGCATCAAGGATATCCGCGTCGTCGATGTCCGCGAGGAATTCGTCGCCGACTTCGTCTTCCCGATGTTTCGCGCCAATGCCGTCTATGAAGGCACCTACCTGCTCGGCACCTCGATCGCCCGGCCGCTGATCTCCAAACACCTGGTCGAGATCGCCCAGGAGGTCGGCGCCGATGCTATTGCGCATGGCGCCACCGGCAAGGGCAACGACCAGGTGCGTTTCGAGCTGTCGGCCTATGCGCTGAATCCCGACATCAAGGTTATCGCGCCGTGGCGCGACTGGTCGTTCAAGTCGCGCACCGACCTGATCAACTTCGCCGAGCAGCACCAGATCCCGGTGGCCAAGGACAAGCGGGGGGAGGCGCCGTTCTCGGTCGACGCCAACCTTCTGCACTCCTCTTCCGAGGGCAAGGTGCTGGAAGACCCGTGGAGCGAGCCGCCGGAATTCGTCCATCAGCGCACCGTCTCGCCGATGGAGGCGCCGGACAAGGTCACCGAGATCGAGATCGAATTTTTGAAGGGCGATCCGATTGCACTGAACGGCAAGAAGCTGTCGCCGGCCGCCATGCTGACGGCGCTTAACGATCTTGGCCGCGACAATGGCATCGGCCGGTTAGACCTGGTCGAGAACCGCTTCGTCGGCATGAAATCGCGCGGCGTCTACGAGACCCCCGGCGGCACCATCCTGATCGTCGCCCACCGCGCCATCGAATCGATCACGCTCGACCGCGGCGCCGGCCACCTCAAGGACGAGTTCATGCCGCGCTACGCCGAGCTGATCTACAACGGCTTCTGGTTCTCGCCCGAGCGGCTGATGCTGCAGGCGATGATCGACAAGAGCCAGGAGGACGTCGAAGGCACGGTGCGCCTGAAACTCTACAAGGGCAATGTCATGGTCACCGGCCGGAAGTCGAAGAAGACGCTCTATTCCGACGCGCTGGTCACTTTCGAGGATGACCGCGGCGCCTACGACCAGAAGGACGCCGCCGGCTTCATCCGCCTCAACGCGCTGCGGCTGAGGACGCTGGCCGCGCGCATCCGCAAGGGTTGAGCCCAACTACTATTCCAGGAAAACCCGGCGGAGACTGCCAAGAGGGGCTAACGCCGGGCTCTTGATTATTCGCATGGCCATGCACCAACAAAAAAGCCCGGCGTTGGCCGGGCTTTCATGTCGAATGAAGATTATCGTTCAGCTGCCGTCGATCGCGTCGGCGATCTGGGCGATGGCCTGCTGGTAGACGCTGGCGGAATTCCAGCCGGCGATGGCCCCCATATTCGCACTCGCGCTCGCACCCGCCCGCCAGCCATGAGCCTTGAGAAAGTTGGCCGTCGAAGCCAAGGCCGTCGCCTTGTCGCGCAGATTTCCGTTGCCGACGCCATACTTCAGGACATTGCCGGGCAGGAACTGCGTATGGCCGATCTCGCCATGCGCAGCGCCGACCGACGAGGCGCTGAGCGCGCCGCGATCGACCAGCTTCAGCGCCGCAATGGCGTGCGGGTAAAAGAACCCCGGGCGACGGCAATCATAGGCAAGCGTCAGAATTGCGGAGACGGTGTTCTGGTTGCCAAGGGAGGCTCCGAAGCCGGTTTCCATGCCCCAGATGGCCAGCAACACGCCCGGCGACACGCCGTAATTGCTCTCGATCCTGTCGAACATCGCCGCATTCGACTTCTTCAGCGCACGGCCCCTGGAAATGATCGCAGCTCCGCCACGGCGCTTCATGAAGGCGTCCACCGAACCGCTGAACGCCTTGTGGATGGCGCGGTCGACGGAGATTGTCTTTGTCGCGTAGCTGGCACCGGCCAGAGCAGCCAGACCCTTCCCACCAACACCTTCGGACCTGGCCTGCGCGGCAAAGTCCTGCTTCCACGCTTCGAAGCCCGCGCCGGTCTTGCCGCAGCTGGCCGCCGCCTGCGCGCCCGTCGCCAGCGCGAGTACCGCGACCACCGCGGCAGCAATAATCTTTCCCTTGGCAAGCAATGCCATGCTTTCTCTCCTGATTGCCTGAATCACGTCCCGGTTGCGAACTTGCCAGCGAAACGCGCCATTGTCACCGTACCCCCGGCGCTACCCTGGCCAATGCAGCGGAATTTGCTTACGATCAAGTGCTTATTGTGGCCGAAACGCCCGGCGCCGGGCAGGCGAATTCGCTGCTCGGGTAAAAAGAGGTGACGGGGGCATGGAACGGCGGCCCGTGGCGGGCGTTTGGGCGAGGCGCCGCTCCGCACCATATTCCTCCTCTGACGCCATACGCCAACGCCTGACGCATCGAGAACGACATGAAACTGTTCGACTGCCCGCATTGCGGCCACCGCCTCTACTTCGAGAATGCGCAGTGCCTGAATTGCGGGAGTCTCGTGCTTTACGATCCCGAGCATGCGCGCTTTGCCTTGTCTGACGTCGACGGCATCTTCCACTGCACCAATGCGGATGAATGCGCCTGCAACTGGATGGCCGAACCGGGCCATACCTACTGCCGCGCCTGCTTGCTGAACCAGCTGATCCCCGACCTCTCCGTCGACGGCAACCGCCGCCGCTGGATTCGCGTCGAGGCGGCCAAGAAGCGCGCCGTCTATTCGCTGCTCGCCTTCGGCCTTCCGGTCGCGCCCAAGCACAAGCACGGCGACGAAATCGGCCTCGCCTTCGACTTCATTGCCGATCCGATCGGCGGCGGTCCCGGCGGCGAACGCATCCTTACCGGCCACGACAACGGCCTGATCACGCTCAACGTCGCCGAGGCGGACTCGGCCGAGCGCGAGCGGCGTCGCGTCGAGATGGGCGAAAATTACCGCACGCTGCTCGGTCATTTCCGTCATGAGCTTGGCCATTACTACTGGGACCGGCTGATCCGCGACGAGCCGCAACGGCTCGATGCCTTCCGGGCGCTGTTCGGCGACGAACGCCCCGACTACGAGCAGGCGCTGAAGGCCTATTACGCTAATGGCGCTGCGCCCGACTGGCAGCAGAACCACATCTCCGCCTATGCGACGTCGCATCCATGGGAAGACTGGGCCGAGACCTGGGCGCACCATCTCCACATCACCGACACGCTGGAGATGGTGCACGCGCTGAATTTTCCACTCGGCCAGCTTGAGACGATGGAGACCAATGTGCTGCCGCAAGGCGACACCGGCGGCCGGTTGCAGGCGGCGCCCGCGGAACCCAACGCCGTGCCCGAGCCGTTCGGAAAGATTCTCGCCCGCTGGCTGGTACTCTCGGAAGCCTCAAACTCGATCAACCGCTGCATGGGCCTGCCCGACCTCTATCCCTTCGTCATTTCGGACGTGACGGCGCAGAAACTCAGCTTCGTGCATGAGCTTTTGACCGGTTTGCCGAAAGAAACCGGAACAAATCGTGAGCTGGCGTCGGTATTTTAGCCGGAACGCATGCGTTCTGGTTTCGTTTGGTGTCGCGAGGGACCATGAAAGGGAGAGAAACCATGAGACGCATATTGTTTCCGGCCGTCGCCGGGGCGCTTGTCGCGATGTCGGGTGCGGCACTTGCCGATACCGCCGTCTCGGCCGTCACCGATCTTAATGTGCGCGCCGGCCCCGGCCCGCAATATCCTGTGATCGGCGTGCTCGCCGCCGGCCAGTCGGCGACGCTCAATGGCTGCATCGAAAACAGCAAATGGTGCACCATTGCCGAAGCCGGAGGCCAGGGCTGGGTCTATTCCGACTATGTCACGGCCGATTTCGGCGGCAACCGGGTCGTTCTGACACGCCGCCCCGCCAACGCCGCCATCACCGTGGTTACACCGCCGCAGGATGATTATCCCGATACCTATACCGGTGCGATTCTGTCCGACGACGGCCCCGTCGACGCCATCGACAGGCCACCGGCAGAAGTCGGCACCTATGTCAGCACGCACCGGCTCGATCCTGTCTATCTCGAGGGCGAGGTGGTGACCGGTGCCACCTTGCCCGACACGGTCGAACTGCGCGAAATCCCCGACTACCGCTACCGCTACGTCTATGTGAATGGCCAGCAGGGCGCTGGTCGACCCGCAGACACGGCGCATCATGTACGTCGTGCGCTGATTTTGCCTGGAAAGAATGACAAGTGAACTCGTGCCGCCCTCCTGCCGAGGCTGAGGGCGGCAAAAGGGTCGCTGAACAGCAGCAATTGCGCGAGAGCCGACGATCCCCTAGATCATGCGACCCGATGCGTTCGGCAGAGGAACTCGCGTGATATCAGATTCAGCCGCCTTCGAGCGCTATAGCAACACGGCCACCGAAAAGACGAACCTGCCGCGGCTGATAATTGGAACGGCAGTCGTCGTCCTGTTCTGGGTGGCGATCACCCTGGTTGTGGTGCTTGGCGGCACCTATGTCGCGATCGTCTGGCATGTATTGCCGGACGATCCGCGCGGGCCGCTTCAGGGTTTTCTGGCCTCGCCCATCGGCATACTCACCGCACTCACCTCGTTTACCGGCATCTGGCTCGGCCTCTGGCTTGCCATGCGTTTCGTCCATGGCGAGCCGCTCTCGGCGCTTTTCGGCGCCAGTCGCCGCGTGTCCTTGTCGGGCTTCCTCAAGGGCCTAGTTGCGGTGCTGATCACATCGGCGCTTTCCGAAATCCTGCTCTACTGGCTACAGCCCGAAATCGCCCGCGGCACGATCAACCTGTCGACCTGGCTGCTGTTCCTGCTCCCGATCGTGGCGCTGACCCTGCTGCAGACCTCGTCCCGAGGAGATGCTGTTTCGCGGCTATCTGCTGCGCGGCCTGGCCAAGCGCTTCGAGAGCCCTTACGTGTGGGCGCTATTGCCCGCTTTGCTGTTCACCTCCTTGCATTGGAGCCCGGGCTCGAGCCCCGCCATCAACGCCTGCGTGCTGGCCTCGATCGCCGCCTTCGCCTTGCTGTTGACGCTGGTGGTTTATGTCACGGCAATCTCGGCGCCGCCTTCGGCGCCCATCTCGGCAACAATCTCACCGGCTTCCTGCTGATCTCGCATCAGGAGAACTACAATTCCTTCGCCCTGTTCAACGCCAAGCCGCTGGAAGGTCCGGACTGGACGACGACGGATGCCGTCATCATCGCCGCCATCGGTATCGTCTGCACCTTGCTGACGATCCTGCTGCTTCTGCACCCGCGCTCGCCGCTGAAGGTTACGGCCGACCCTCGGGATGCAGGGTGAACTAAACAGGGACCGATCCAGAGACCGGCAAGCCGCCCTTGTCTTGACTCTTCGGCCGATTTCCTGTCTACAGCCCCGAAATCCGCGACGAGTATCCCTCCGAGCAAGCCGACCAGGACGCCAAAACCTTTTGAGGTGGGTGCTGTAAACAGATCCTGGAGGCCAACACCCGGCAGCGCTGAGCGCCCCCGGGTGCTTTTTGGTTTTGAGCTTTGCTTGGATGAGCGGCGCGAACGCACTACCTCTCGGGCACCATCGGGGTGCCTGAGAAAAAGGAAACGGAATGTTTGAATCGCTGCAGGAGCGCACAAGAGGCGTGGAGGGCCATCGGCCCGACAGGGATCACCATGAATCCAAGGCGCTCTCGCGCGGCGGGTTGACCAATGTTTGAATCACTTCAGGAGCGCCTTGGCTCCATCCTGAACGGCCTGACAGGCCGCGGCGCGCTGTCGGAGGCTGATGTCTCGGCCGCACTGCGCGAGGTGCGCCGTGCGCTGCTCGAGGCGGACGTTGCGCTGGAAGTGGTGCGTTCCTTCACCGACAAGGTGCGCGAGAAGGCCGTCGGCGCGGCTGTCGTCAAGTCGATCAAGCCCGGGCAGATGGTCGTCAAGATCGTCCATGACGAGCTGGTCGACATGCTCGGCGCCGAGGGCGTCGCCATCGACCTCAATGCGCCGGCGCCGGTCGTCATCATGATGGTCGGCCTGCAGGGCTCCGGCAAGACGACGAGCTCGGCCAAGATCGCCAAGCGGTTGACCGAGCGCCAGAACAAGAAGGTTCTGATGGCCTCGCTCGACACGCGGCGGCCCGCGGCACAAGAGCAGCTGCGCCAGCTCGGCGAGCAGGTCAAAGTCGCGACGCTGCCTGTCATTGCGGGCCAGAACCCGGTCGACATCGCCAGGCGCGCCGTCCAGGCAGCCAAGCTCGGCGGTCATGACGTCGTCATCCTCGACACCGCCGGCCGCACCCATATTGACGAGCCGCTGATGGTGGAGATGGCCGACATCAAGAAGGTGTCGAGCCCGCACGAAATCCTGCTGGTCGCGGATTCGCTGACCGGCCAGGACGCCGTCAACCTTGCCAAAAGCTTCGACGAGCGCGTCGGCATCACCGGCCTGGTGCTGACCCGCATGGACGGCGATGGCCGTGGCGGTGCCGCGCTTTCGATGCGCGCCGTCACCGGCAAGCCGATCAAGCTGATCGGCACCGGCGAAAAGATGGACGGGCTGGAGGAATTCCACCCCAAGCGTATTGCAGACCGCATCCTCGGCATGGGCGACATCGTCTCGCTGGTCGAAAAGGCCGCCGAAAACATCGACGCCGAGCAGGCGGCGGCGATGGCCAAAAAGATGCAGTCGGGCAAGTTCGACCTGAACGACCTTGCCGGCCAGCTTCAGCAGATGTCGAAAATGGGCGGCATGGGCGGCATCATGGGCATGATGCCCGGCATGGGCAAAATGAAGGACCAGATGGCGGCCGCCGGCCTCGACGACAAGATGTTCGGCCGCCAACTCGCCATCATCTCGTCGATGACCAAGGCCGAGCGCGCCAATCCGGACATGCTGAAACATTCGCGCAAGAAGCGCATCGCCGCCGGCTCAGGCACGGATGCGGCCGAGATCAACAAGCTCTTGAAAATGCATCGCGGCATGGCCGACATGATGAAGGCGATGGGCGGCAAGGGCAAAGGCGGCGGCCTGATGCGCGGCATGATGGGCGGTCTTGCCTCCAAGATGGGCCTCGGCGGCATGATGCCGGGTGGCCCCGGCGGCATGATGGGTGGCGGCATGCCCGACCTCTCCAAGATGGATCCCAAGCAGCTCGAAGCCTTGCAGAAGCAGATGCCCGGCCTTGGCGGCATGAAGGGCCCGCCCACCCCGAGCGGCGGTGGCCTGCCCGGTCTGCCCGGCGGCATGAAGCTTCCCGGCCTTGGCGGCGGTGGTCTGCCCGGCCTCGGAAAGAAGAAGTGAGGACGCTATGAACGAAGAAAAAGACATGGCCGACGCACGCACCATCCTGGCCGGCTATCGCGCCTCGATCGACAACATCGACGCCGCCCTCATTCATATGCTGGCCGAGCGCTTCCGCTGCACCAAGGCGGTCGGCGTGCTCAAGGCCGCGCATGGCCTGCCGCCCGCCGACCCGGCGCGCGAGCAGGAGCAGATCACCCGCCTTCGCCAGCTGGCGAAGGACGCTCATCTCGACCCCGATTTCGCGGAAAAATTCCTCAACTTCGTCGTCCGCGAAGTGATCCGCCATCACGAGCAGATCGCCGCGTCCAACGGCGCAAGCAAAACCGGCTAACAAAGTGCATGTCGCCCAAAAGTGCGCAGCGGTTTTGGGACAACGACCTGCACCAGACAAAGCCATTAACCCAACACTGAAATCAGAAATTTAGGAGAAATGAAATGCCCTTGAAGATCAGACTGGCCCGTGCGGGCTCGAAGAAGCGCCCTTACTACCACGTCGTCATTGCCGACGCCCGTTCGCCGCGCGACGGCCGGTTCATCGAGTCGATCGGCTCGTGGAACCCGCTGCTGCCCAAGGACGGCGAGCGCGTCAAGGTCGACGCCGACCGCGTCAAGCATTGGCTGTCGCACGGCGCTCAGCCGACCGACCGCGTGCTGCGCTTCCTCGATGAGGCCGGCCTCCTCAAGCGCGAAGCCCGCTCCAACCCGAAGAAGGCCGAGCCCGGCAAGAAGGCGCAGGAACGCGCCTCTCTGCTGAAGAAGGCCCAGGAAGACGCTGCCGCCGCCGTTGCCGCCGCTGCTGCAGCCCCGGCCGAAGCGGAAGCCGCCACCGCCGAATAAGCATCGCGTCATCGCATCGACAAAACGGCGGGCCTGTGCCCGCCGTTTTGCTAATGTGCGGCGATGTCATATGCGTTCGAACGAAAGATGACTGAGCGGACCGTCACGGAAGAGACCCTTTTCGGCGGCGTAGCCGGAACGCTGTTGCGATGCGCCGGCGCCACGACAGGCGTCGTCGTGCTCAGCGGATCGAGCGGCCGCATCGACGTCACCCGCGCCCGGCTCTTTGCCAAGGAAGGAGCATCCGCTCTCGCGCTGCAATGGTTTGACGGCGAAGTTCAGGTGCCCGGCATTTGCGAGATCCCGCTCGAAACGTTTTTCGCGGCGACCGACTATCTTGTCCAGATGGGATGCCGGCGCATCGTCTATGTCGGGACCTCGAAAGGCGCCGAGGCCTCCCTGCTTGCGGCGGCTCACGATCCACGCATCGGCCTCGTGGTTGCGATCAGCCCGACATCGGTGGTCTGGGGCAATATCGGGCCGGGCCGCGACGGCGTCAGCTGGCCGGAACGATCGTCGTGGACGCTCGAGGGGATTCCTTTGCCGTTTGTCCCAAGCAATCCCGCTTGGAACGCTGAGTATGTCGATGGTCTGGTGTCCTACCGGGGGCTCTTCCTACGTGCCTTGCAAACCTTCAAGGACGCAGCGGCCAAGGCTGCCATTCCCGTCGAAGCTATTTCAGGCGACATTGTTCTGGTTGCGGGCGGCGACGACGCGCTATGGCCATCGCTGGATTTTGCCCAGTCGATCGTTCGGCGTCGCCAGGACACCGCAATGACCACCTGCCTCGTCTCAGTGCCCGACGCCGGCCACCGCATTCTGCTGCCGGGCGAAATCACGCCGCGCTCGAGGCTGCATGCCCATGGCGGCAATGACGACGCCGACACGCGCCTGGGCCGCCTGGCTTGGGAGCATATCCGGGGATTGCTGTAGCGCAGGCAGCCATGGTCCAGCTGCCTTGGGCAACAGCGAAACCGGCGATCTATAGCCGCCGGTTTCCGATGTTGGACCTGGCTGCGTTCAATAACCGTCGGGGCAGCTGGCGATATAGGTGCGCCCGTTGCGGCCGCGGTAGCGACATTGACCGCTTTCGCTGGCACGGCCGATCAGCGCGCCGGCTACGGCGCCGACGGCGCCGCCGACGACGGCGCCCTGAACCGGATCATTTGCCACAGCTGCGCCAACCGCCGCGCCGCCGAGACCGCCGACCGCGGCACCCTTTTCGGTTTGCGAGCACGCACCCAGTGCGGTCGCCAGTACCAGAATGATCATCGCTTTTTTCATTGTCTTTCCTCTCTCACGCGGATCGCCGTCCTCGCCGCCACGGCTCTAACTCCCAGACAGCTGATTTGATCCCGAAGACGTGAGAGATCCCGGTGCGCGCGCCGAGCTTGTTGAAATGCAGGACGTTTTACCTTTCAGTGGCCTTCTTCAGATTGGCGAGGCCAGCCTCGAAATCCTTGCCGATCAGAGTATCGAAATTCATGAAGAGGCCCAAAAGCTTGGCAATGAAGGGCCGGCTGCCGCGCATAGCCCAGGTGACTGCGGTGGTGTCGCCCGAGGGCTTCAGGGTGAAGTCGACGCTGTTGTTGGCCCGGAACGGCTTCTCGAAGTCGAGCTTCAGCGACACCAGCGAGGATGGCACGGAATTGACGATCTCCATGCGTCCCTTGCCGGCCTTGGCATTGCCTTCCCAGGCGTAGGCGGCGCCCTTGCCGGCATCAGCGCCCGACAGCGTGCGCTTCATCTCGGGGTCGAGCTTTTCGTAGGGTGACCACTCCGGCCAGTGCTTGAAATTGTTGATCAGCGGAAAGATCGCTTCCGGCGCGGCCTTGATGCTGGCGGTGCGGGCGGTGACGAAATCATTCGACCTCGTCGCCGCATAGATGAGCACGGCGACGATGATGACGACCAGGATGATGAGAATGGTGCTGAGCATGTTTTTCTCCTCGCTTAACGGCTGAACGGGATCAGGGCGCGCACGCTTGGGTCGCGCAGATAGAGACCGCCCCACAGGATGATGCCGAGATAGACGCTAAACAGCGTGTGCGAAAACAACGGGCTGCCGACGCGCATGTTTGTGGCGATGGCGCCGCCGAGATAGCCGGTGAGCAGGATGGCGCCGAGCACCGAGGTGCGGGGCAGCGCATAGAGCGCGGTCGAGATCAGCCCGATAATGCCGAGCGTGCGCGCGACATTGACATCGGCCGGCCAGCCGAGCGGCACCATGGTCTGGGTGACGACATCGAGCGGCGGCAGCTTGATGACGCCGTCGAAGATCATGAACAGGATGATGAGGCCGCTGAGCACGCGGCCGGTCCACAGGGCGCCCGACGAGACGGGCATGGTTTGAGAAATACTCACGGTGTTCCCTCCTAAGCGGTTCGAGCCGTTTGCTGGCTTCGGACCAAGGACGAGCGATGGGGCGGCGATCCTACAGGGTGCGGATTCTTTTTGGGTAGCAGCAAGCAAAAGCCGCTGCGTGGCGATCCTTCACACCCCCCTCTGGCCCGCCGGCCATCTCCCCCGCAAGGGGGGAGATTACACGCTCGACCGCTTCGGCAATGTTCCATGAATGAGCGGAGCATCGAAACCGCCGATCTCCCTCCTTGCGGGAGAGATGCCCGGCAGGGCAGAGGGGGGTGCTGTCCCTCGACCTTGACGGACTATCGACATCCACCAGTCACAGCTATTGATAGGGCTGGGCGAGAGACGAGCGAATGGCCGGCGAGACTGATCTGAAAAAGCTGCTGGCGGCGATGACGCCGGAACTGCTTCCCGGCATCCATGTCTTCGCCACCCTGGTCCCCGGTGCACCGGTTCCCGAGACGCTCAATCCGGTGATGCTGTTTCGCGAGAAGGAGGGCACGACGCTGATCTTGCCCGAAGACCAGGCCGCCAGGCTGCAGTCCGCCTTCCGCTGCCGCATGATCACCCTGAACGTCCACTCCTCGCTGGAAGCCGTCGGCTTCCTCGCCGCCATCACCGCCCGGCTGGCCGCCGCCGGCATGGGCGTCAATCCGGTCTCTGCTTTCTATCATGACCATCTGTTCGTGCCCGCTGAGCGGGCCGAGGAAGCGATGGAGTTATTGCGCCAACTGGCCAAGGATAACGCCGGCTGAATATCAAGCTCGACGCACGTAGAGAATATCCGGCAGGCCTTCTTCGTTGGTGGTGCCCGCGCCGAACGCCTCGGGGCGAAAGCCATGGCGCTCGTAGAAGCGACGCGCGCCGGTGTTGGCCTGGAAGCAATGCAGTTTAACGATCCGTAGCGCGGCGGTCGCTTGCACCAGCAGCCGGCTGCCGATGCCTTGCCCCGTCCAGGCGGGGTCGAGATAGAGCTGTTCCACCCAATCGCCGCTCAGGGCAATGAAGCCGACAATGCCGGTGCCGGCCTCGGCGACCGTCACCTGCTGCCGGGACAGCACGATCTCGCGGATGAAGGCAAGATCCTCATCCGGCGTGTGGATGACCGGCATCCAGGAGAACGAGCCAAGTGCGGCCCGCATGACAATGGCGATGGTCGCGGCATCCAAAGCCGTGGCGGGGCGCAGCACGATTTTGGTGGGATCGTTCAAAGGCGTTTCTCAACAGAGGTCAGCGCTGCCCTCATCCCCCTGCCGGGACCTTCTCCCCGTGAACGGGGAGAAGGAAGACTTCGGCCGAAGGCCGAGCCCGCGACTACGGGCCGCCGGCTTTCCCCGCGGAGGGCCAGCCGCGGCAGCGGCGATACGGCCCGTGAGCGATAAACGGAATCGGCCGAAGGCCGAACCCCGTGAGCGAAAACAAACCAGCCGTCAGGCCGCCTTCTTCTTCGGCTGGATCAGGCCGCGCTCGACCAGAAGCTCGGCGATCTGCACCGCGTTGAGCGCCGCGCCCTTGCGCAGATTGTCGGAGACGATCCACATCGACAGGCCGTTGTCGATGGTCGAATCCTCGCGGATGCGCGAGATGAAGGTGGCGTCCTCGCCGGCCGATTCCAGCGGCGTGATGTAGCCGCCATCCTCGCGCTTGTCCAAGACCTGGCAGCCCGGCGCTTCGCGCAGGATATCGCGCGCCTCGTCGGCGGTGATCGGCTTTTCGAACTCGATGTTGACGGCTTCGGAATGGCCGATGAACACCGGCACGCGCACACAGGTCGCCGTCAGCTTGATCTTGGGGTCGAGCATCTTCTTGGTCTCGGCGACCATCTTCCACTCTTCCTTGGTCGAGCCGTCGTCGAGGAAGACGTCGATGTGCGGAATGACGTTGAAGGCGATGCGCTTGGTGAACTTCTTGACCTCGACGCCATCGGCGACGAACACCGCGCGGGTCTGTGTAAAGAGTTCGTCCATGCCTTCCTTGCCGGCGCCCGATACCGATTGATAGGTGGCGACGACGACGCGCTTGATGGTGGCGACATCGTGCAGCGGCTTCAGCGCCACGACCAGCTGCGCCGTCGAGCAGTTCGGATTGGCGATGATGTTCTTGCGGGTGAACAGCGAGATCGCATCCGGGTTCACTTCCGGCACGATCAGCGGCACGTCCTGGTCGTAGCGGAAGGCCGACGAGTTATCGATGACGACGCAGCCCTGCTTGCCGATCTTCGGCGACCACTCCTTGGAGACGTTGCCGCCGGCCGACATGATGCAGATGTCGGTGTCGGAAAAATCATACTGGTCGAGCGTCTTGACCTTCAGCGAACGGTCGCCGAACGACACTTCGGTGCCCTGGCTGCGCCGCGAGGCCAGCGCCACGACTTCGCTTACCGGAAAGCCGCGCTCTTCCAGTATGTTGAGCATTTCGCGCCCCACATTGCCCGTGGCGCCGACTACCGCAACTTTGAAACTCATCAGAAATCTCCTGTCCCTCTCCGCTTGGTTTTTGGAGAAAACCGCCGGCCAATGCGGGTTTTGTCCCCCGGGCCGGACCCGGGAGAGGGTGGTTAGGCCAAGGGAATCACACCGTTTTGGTGGTGGTTTTGGCCATAGTTTTGCTGGAACGGTTAGACGCGCCAACGCGCCCGGCCCCATGATTGTGGCCGGGGAAGTCGAATGCAAGAAGAGCCATCAGAAGGCCGCGCATCGAAAATGATCCCGTTCGATGCCGGCTTTTACGCGGTTTGCGTCAGGAGTCAATTGCGGCAAGGCACTCGCTTGCCCTGTACAATAGCGGCCGCAAGAAGTACGAACGCCCAAATAGTGTTTGGCTGGCGTGGCGCCAGCCCCGGCATGTGCTGCATGATGAGCCCATGCCCCGAATTCCGAAAGAGTGAGATGTCCAATTTCGAACGTATCGTTCCTGCGCTGGCAGAGGCGCTGGAAAAACGCGGCTATACCGAGCTGACGCCGGTGCAGAAGGCGGTGCTGGAACTCGGCGAGGCCGACGCTCTGGTGTCGGCGCAGACCGGCTCCGGCAAGACTGTCGCCTTCGGCCTGGCTTTGGCGCCGACCCTTCTTGGAAGCGCCGAGCGTTTTGACCAGGCTGGCGCACCGCTGGCGCTGGCCGTGGCGCCGACGCGCGAGCTCGCTCTGCAGGTGATGCGCGAATTGCAATGGCTCTACGCGCCGACCGGCGCCACCGTCGCGTCCTGCGTCGGCGGCATGGACATGCGTTCCGAACGGCGCGTGCTGGAGCGCGGCGCCCACATCGTCGTCGGCACGCCCGGCCGCCTGCGCGACCACATCACCCGCAACTCTCTCGACATGTCGGCGCTGAAAGCCGTGGTGCTGGACGAGGCCGACGAGATGCTCGACCTCGGCTTTCGCGAGGACCTCGAATTCATCCTCGATGCCGCACCGGCTCAGCGCCGCACGCTGATGTTTTCGGCCACCGTGCCGCGCTCGATCGCCACGCTGGCGCAAGGCTATCAGCGCGACGCCGTACGCATCTCGGCCGGCGGCGAGGAAAAGCAGCATCTCGATATCGAGTACCGGGCGCTGAATGTCGCCTATCCCGACCGCGAGAACGCCATCATCAACGTGCTGCGCTTTTACGAGGCGAAGAACGCGCTGGTGTTCTGCAACACCCGCGCCGCCGTCAATCATCTGACGGCACGCTTCAACAACCGCAATTTTTCCGTCGTCGCACTGTCGGGCGAGCTCAGCCAGAACGAACGCACCCACGCGCTGCAGGCGATGCGCGACGGACGCGCCAAAGTCTGCATCGCCACGGATGTCGCCGCGCGCGGCATCGACCTGCCCAATCTCGAACTGGTCATCCATGCCGATCTGCCGACCAATCCCGAAACGCTGCTGCATCGCAGCGGCCGTACCGGCCGCGCCGGCCGCAAGGGTGTCAGCGCGCTGATCGTGCCCAACGGCGCCCGCAAGCGCACCGAGCGCCTGCTGCAGAATGCAGGGCTGAAGGCGACATGGGCGAGCCCGCCCTCGGCCGACGACGTGATCAAGCGCGACGACGAGCGCATCCTTGCCGATCCAGCCTTCGACGAGCCGGTGGCCGAGGACGAGCGCGGCTTCATCGACGCGCTTCTGGCCAGGCATGGCGCCGAACAGATTGCGGCCGCCTTCGTGCGCCAATGCCGCGCCAGCCGCTCGGCGCCCGAGGAGCTTACGGATGTCGCACCGTTCACGCCTTCGCGTGACAAACCGGCGGGCGAAAAATTCGAGCGCCGCGATGAAGCGCCAGGCCGGCGCGACGATTTCGGCGACAGTGTCTGGTTCTCGCTGTCGATCGGGCGCAAGCAGAATGCCGAGCCGCGCTGGCTGATCCCGATGCTGTGCCGCACCGGCAACATCTCCAAGCGCGAGATCGGCTCCATCAAGATGCAACAGGATGAGACCTACGTGCAGATCGCGGCCGACTGGGCCGATCGCTTCCTCGCCGCCATCGGCCCCGACAAGAAGCTGCAGGGCAACATCGTGGTGAAGCGCCTGGACGGCACGCCCGACCTGTCGCGGGCCGGCTACCAGGCGCCGAAGCCGGACAAGAAGCCGCATCGCGGCAAGCGACCGTTCGAGGCGCCGCAAAGCGCACACAAGCCGAAATTCGAGAAGCGGGAACGGCCCCCCGGCGATGCAAAGCCTTGGGCCGGGAAACCGAAATTCGACAAGGCTGGACCGCCGAAGAACAAGAAACCGAAGAAGCGGCCGGTTTGAGGCTCTTATCGGCCAATTACAGATGCAGGCGCTGCCCCTCATTGCCCTGCCGGACGTTCGTTATTCGAAAAGCCAAGCAGTTGGCTTTTCGTCCGCTTCGCGGACCATTCCTCAACTCCCCGTATAGTGACGGGGAGAAAGGGCTGACCGCAGCCTTGGCGCTCTTCTTGCAACGTTGGCGATTGGCGGAATCGTCAATAACAGCGACCCCTCTCCCCGCCACTATACGGGGAGAGGATGCCGGCAGGCAGGTGAGGGGCAGCGCCAACGCACCGGAAAATAAAGCAACTCATGCCTGAACCGTTCGCCCTCCATTTCGTCCACCCCCTTGCAGTCCGCCGCAACTTTGAACAGTCTGTGCCTACACGGGGGCGAGGCTAAATGCGCGGCGAAGTTCTTCACTATGACGAGGCCCAGGGTTTCGGCTTCATCACCGGGGCGGACGGCAACCGCTACACCTTCGCGCGCGAGGATCTGCGCCGTGATACCGTGATCGCGAACGGCGCTGTGGTCGAGTTTCTGCCGGCAAGCGGTCAGGCGCGCGACGTTTTTTCAATCCGCGCCCAGCCCGCCAGTCCCGCCACCGCTGCGCCAGCGGCAAGCGCCGCGCCGCCCAAGGCGGCTGCCGCTTCAGCCGCGCCACAGCATTTCGGCCGCCTGGCGGAAGACGGCGCGGTTCGCGATAGCGGAATGCCGGGTTATTTCTGGCGAGGCGTGACGCGCAACTACATCAACTTCGCCGAACGCGCCCGCCGCAAGGAATTCTGGGGCTACTGCCTGTTCTGGACCGTCAGCTTCATCCTGGTCGGAATTGCCGGCGCCCTCGCCGACCAGGCCGTCGGCAATTTCGATGCCGGCAACTGGCCGATTGTGATGATCGGCGTCTGGGGGCTGTTTTGGCTAGCGACCTTCCTGCCCTGGGTCGGGCTCGTCGTGCGCCGCTTGCACGACATCGGCCTGACCGGCTGGCTGGCAATACCTTACTTCGCAATCACCTTCATGTTCGCTCCGGCTACGCTGATCCTCGCGCTGATACTCGGATTGATCCCGACCCAGGCCCACGAAAACCAGTGGGGGCCGGTGCCTGGAGGAGGCGGAGCCTAGACCCGCACCAAGAAATGAGCGGCCGGCTGTTTGCGGACAGCCGTGCTATAACAATGGCTTAGGTCGCAGCCGGGAAGGCAGCTGCTGTTTTGACCGAACGAACGAAATATTTCTCTTGCCATTTAGTCTGTGCACAGATAATCTGTGCAATCATCAAATCGACGATCGAAAACGGATGATGGAGCCAAGACAAATGTGGACCAACGAGTACGCCGCAATTTCCCCCCTTTCGGCGCAGGCCATCTGGAACGCGCTCAAGGCGCTGCACGAAGGCCGCCTCACCTACGAAGGGTCCGATACCTTCGTACTGCACGGCCCGTTCGCCAAGGGCACCCGCGTCTCTGTAACGCCCGTCGGGCAGGACACCTTCGAATCGACGATCGTCGACCTCGTCGACGCTGTAACCTATGCCGACGAGACCTCGTTCGGCGACACGAAACTGTTGTTCAGGCATACGCTGACGCCGGTCGAGGGCGGCACTCAAGTGACGCATCGCCTCGATATTTCCGGCCCATCGGCCGCCGAGGTCGGACCAGAGCTCGGGCCGCAGATCAGCGGCGATTTCGACACTTCGATGGCCAAACTGTTCGAGCAGGCAATGGTGTTGGCGAACGGTGGCTGATCAAGGGGATCTGAACACGCGCTTCAGCGGACCATCCGAGAGCCCCGGCTTGCTGCTCTGGCGAACCACCATGCGCTGGCAGCGCGTCATGACGGCGGCGCTGGCCCCGCTTGACCTTACCCATGTCCAGTTCGTGCTGCTGGCTTCGGCGATGTGGCTCGGCCGCTATGGCGAGCCGCCCAACCAGGTCCAACTCGCCGCCCAGGCCGGCACCGAGGTGAAGATGACGTCGGACGTCGTCGCCCGGCTTGAGGCAAAGGGACTGATTGTGCGGGACACCGACCCGCGGGATTCCCGCGCCAAGGTGATCCGCGTCTCCACGACGGGGACGGCCGCAGTCCAGCGCGCTATCGTCGCCGTCGAAGCCGCCGACGCTGCTTTTTTCTCAACCGTGGATGAGGCGCAACTCGTCGGCCTGCTGAAACGGCTGGCCGGCGAGATCCGCTGAGTCGGCCGCTAAGCCAGGAACTTGGCGATGATGGCATCGCCCATTGCGACAGTGCCGACTTCGGTCATGCCCTCGGACAAAATATCCTTCGTCCGGAGCCCGTCGTCGAGCACGGCGGCTATTGCGCCTTCGAGCTTGTCGGCCTCATCGACCATGCCGAAGGAATATCGCATGCACATGGCAAACGACGCGATCATGGCGATCGGGTTGGCGATGCCCTGTCCGGCAATGTCGGGCGCCGAGCCATGCACCGGCTCGTACAGCGCCTTGCGCTTCCTGGTCTTCACATCGGGCGCGCCGAGCGAGGCCGACGGCAGCATGCCGATCGATCCGGTCAGCATGGCGGCGATGTCGGACAGCATGTCGCCAAACAGATTGTCGGTGACGATGACGTCGAACTGCTTTGGCCAGCGCACCAACTGCATGCCGCCGGCATCGGCCAGCATGTGGTCGAGCTTGACGTCGGCATAGCGAGTCTTCTGGGTCTGGGTGACGACCTCGTTCCACAGCACGCCGGATTTCATGACGTTGCGCTTTTCCATCGATGTCACGTGGTTCTTGCGCGTGCGCGCCAGCTCGAAGGCGACGCCCGAAATCCGCTCGATCTCGAACGTGTCGTAGACCTGCGTGTCGATGCCGCGCTTCTGGCCGTTGCCGAGATCGATGATCTGCTTCGGCTCGCCGAAATAGACGCCGCCGGTAAGCTCGCGCACGATCAATATGTCGAGGCCCTCGACGACTTCCTGCTTCAGCGAGGACGACGCGGCCAGCGCCGGATAGCAGATGGCAGGCCGGAGATTGGCGAACAGCTCCATATCCTTGCGCAGCCGTAGCAACCCGGCCTCGGGACGCACCTCGTAAGGCACCTTGTCCCATTTCGGCCCGCCGACGGCGCCGAACAGCACGGCGTCCGCAGCCATCGCCTTTGCCATGTCGGCATCCGAAATCGCCGCGCCATGCGCGTCGTAGGCGCAGCCGCCGACCAAGCCTTCATCAGTGGCAAAACCGCTGCCGAGCTTTGCGTTCATGGCCGCGATCAGCTTCTTCACCTCGGCCATCGCCTCGGGGCCGATGCCGTCGCCGGCGAGCAGGAGAAGATTTTTCGAAGCCATGGAGAACCGTCCGATGCTGTTTGGAGAAACCGCGGCCTTGCTAAACGCCAAGAGCTTGCGGCGCAAGGGGATGAAGAACGCTACGACGGCGCCCGCGTCTCAAGACCTGGGTTCCTCGCCGTGGCCAGAGGCGGGGGAGAGGAACAAATCACTTGTGCGACAAAATATTCACCAACCGGCCGAACGGATCGCGCACATAAAACCGCCGTACGCCCCAGGGTTCGTCGGCCGGACCATACTCGGCGGCAAAGCCGGCGGCCTTCATGCGTTGCAGCGCCGCATCGACATCGTCGACCTCGATGGAGAGGTCCGGCACCGGCGTGCCGGAGCCGCCCTGGGCCATGAAGCTGATCTGCACCTGCATCCGTGCGTCGGAGCCTAAGGTGACGATCCAGCCCTGATCCATCAGCACATCGAGGCCAAGCACGTCCTGAAAGAAGCGTTTCGCCGCTGCCGCGTCTGGTGTCCCGATATTGGCCACGATGCGCCGGACCGTCATGGCTTTGCCTCCTCAAGCCGTACGCCGCAGCGCCGTGACTTCGATCTCGATCTTCATTTCCGGCTTGTTGAGCTGGCACACGATCATCGTCGCCGCCGGCCTGATCTCGCCGAAAGCCTCGCCGAGGATGGGGAAGACGACGTCCACGATGGCCCGGTCTGTGATGTAGTAATGCGCCCGCACCACATCGGCCATGTCGAAGCCGCCATCCCTCAGCGCCTCCGCGATGGTCGCCAGGCAATTGCGCGTCTGCGCCTCCACCGTTTCCGGCATGGTCATCGTCGCATAGTCGTAGCCGGTCGTTCCCGACACGAAGCACCAGTCGCCCTGCACCACCGCGCGCGAATAGCCGGCGGTCTTTTCGAAGGGCGAACCGGTGGAGATGAGTGTGCGCATGGAGCCTCGCTGTCGTTTCGGACACTTTGCAGGAAAAGAGCCGGCCAGACCATGGGCCAAGTCAGGTGCAAATCTTGGTCGTCGGCGGGACAGCACCCCCTCTGGCCTGCCGGCCATCTCCCCCTCAAGGGGGGAGATTAGCAGTTCGGACGCCTTTCTCGCTTTCCACATTTGCGATTGGCGAAAGCCAGAGTGACGTCTGATCTCCCCCCTTGAGCGGGAGATGCCCGGCAGGGCAGAGGGGGGGTGTGACGGATCGCGACGGAACAAGCATGAACACCGAGTGTTCGCCGCGCTGCCGCGAACCCTAGTTCCCCGACTCCTGCGCCTTGTCCATTGCTTCCTTCACATCCGCAGGCCAGGTCTTCACGTCAGGCCACGCCTGCGGCTCGCCATTGTCGCCGCGCCGGGCGAAGTAGAGCGTGTGCTTGGCCGGGTCGACCGCCATGAAACCGTCATTGCTGCCGCATGAGTGCGGCACGCAGCCGGTGGCGTAGAAGGCGCCCGACGCCGTCTTTTCGGTGCCGCCGCCGACCAGCAGGCTGGTCGCCATGTCGGGCATAGTGTCGCCGAGCAGCGTCTGCGCCGCCTTGTAGACGGCCTCATTGTGGAAGGCGTCGATGATGTTCTGGTATTTGGCCGGATCGACGTCCTTCCAGTCCGTACCCGGCTCCGGCGCGTAGGTCAGGTCGCCCGAGATCGTCAGCCCGTCGCTGGGTGACCATTGCAGCGCTTGCTTCGTATCGCCCGGCAACAGATACGGCACGAAATAGATGGCGTTGTCGGCCACCGCCGCCGGCGGCGCGCCGCATTCGTCCTGTTCGACCTTGAGGCTTTGTATCTCGCCGCCTTCCGGCTTCCAGACGATGACCTTGGCCGGGCCGCACTGGTTGCCGCCGTCGCCGACATCGACCAGCGCCACGTCGACGCCGCCGACCTTGACTGTTCTGTCGAAGAACACGTCGTAATTGCTGGCCAGCTGCTTGCCGTCATAGGCCAGCACCTTTTCGCCATCCTGCTCCGGCTCGGTAATGGTCAGCTGCCCGCCCTCGAACGGGACCGGCCCCTGGCTGTCATCGTCCGCCAGGGCCGCATTGCTCGACGCGCCCGGATCGGCGGCGGACGGATCTTCTGCCGGCACGAGTATCTTGTCGGTCTGTGCTTGCGCGCCGGCCACCGGCATCAGCATCCACGCCAGCGCGCAGGCGCCGGCAAGAAGAAAACGTGTCATGACTGTCCCCTCCGTTCAGCCGCCACGAACCCGGCTTTGTGGCGGCCGGGCCATCTCGTACCACTCAGGCCCAAGGACGCTCGGCAGCGTTCTTCTTCTCGAACGAGGCGATGGCGCCGGCCTTCTCCATGGTCAGGCCGATATCATCGAGACCGTTCAGCAGGCAGTGGCGCTTGAAGTCGTCGAGGTCGAAGGTGACCACGCCGCCATCCGGTCCGCGGATTTCCTTGGCCTCGAGGTCGACCGAAACCGTCGCATTGGAGCCGCGCGAGGCGTCGTCCATCAGCTTCTCCAAGTCTTCGGCGCTGACGGTGATCGGCAGGATGCCGTTCTTGAAGCAGTTGTTGTAGAAAATGTCGGCGAACGAGGTCGAGATGACGCAGCGAATGCCGAAATCGAGCAGCGCCCACGGCGCGTGTTCGCGGCTCGAACCGCAGCCGAAATTGTCGCCGGCGACCAGGATCTGCGCCTTGCGGTAGGCTGGCTTGTTGAGCACGAAGTCGGGGTTTTCCGAGCCATCGTCCTTGTAGCGCATTTCGGCGAACAGGCCGCTGCCGAGCCCGGTGCGCTTGATCGTCTTGAGATAATCCTTGGGGATGATCATGTCGGTGTCGACATTGACGATCGGCATCGGTGCGGCGACGCCGGTGAGCTTGGTGAATTTTTCCATGGCTTTTGCCCGTTCTTGATCGATAATTCGTTGCGTCAGGGTTTGCTGCGCCCGGTTTACACAAAGCCGCCGGCAAATAAAAGGCAACTGTTGGTGCGCGGCCCGATCGAAAGATCGGCGCGGCACTGTCTTTAAAACCGGCTGCCGTTGGTGCACCTTGCGCCCATGACCGCACAATCGAAGATTATCTATGCCAGGGAGCCTGAGCTCGACGTCGCCGAGTTCCGCCGCGTGCTGGTCGAATCCACGCTCGGCGAAACACGCCCCGTCGATGACGACGCCCGGCTGCAGGCGATGCTTTCGGGCGCGAACCTGGTGCTCACGGCGCGGCTCGACATCGAAGGCAGGCCGCTGATCGGCGTTATCAGGGCCATCACCGATTTTTCCTGGGTGTGCTACGTCTCAGAGCTCGCCGTGTCGCAATCGGCGCAAGGCGTCGGCATCGGCAAGGGCCTGATGGACGAGGCCCGCCGGCAGCTTGGGCCTTCGGTCGCCATCAGCCTGATCTCGATGCCTGACGCCGTCGGCTTCTATGAGCGTATCGGCATGAAGCGCATGCCCGACGCGTTCTGGTTCTCACGCAAGGGCTGACGTCGCGTCAGAAGCAATCGCCGATAGGGACCGGGCGGCGGGCAAGGTTCTCGGGCAATGCGGAACGGTGTTCAGGACCCCGCGGAGCAACGCCTCCTTGTCGCCCTTGACCCGCGCTTCATCCGGTCCAAATCCGCAGCATGGGAAATCGCCGATCTCTGATAGGCACCGCCGGATGGGGAATTCCGTCTCGATACAAGGCTGACTTTCCGCAGCCCGGGTCGCATCTCGAACGTTACGCAAAATGCTTTCCGGTCGTGGAAATCGACACCTCCTTCTACAAACCGCACCGCCGCGAGACCTATGAGCGCTCGGCGCACGCCGTGCCGGAGCACTTCCGCTTCGCGGTCAAGGCACCGAAGAGCATGACCCATGAGCATCGCCTCGCCGATTGCGAGGGGCTGACAGAGGACTTTCTCGGGCAGGTCGAAGGTCTCGGCGAAAAGCTGAGCGTGCTTCTGGTGCAGCTGCCGCCAAGCCTGCCCTTCGAGCCGGAGGTCGCCGGCGGCTTCTTCGACATGTTGGGCAGGCGTAGCCTGGCAAGGCTGGCATGCGAGCCGCGCCATCCCAGCTGGTTCGGTGCCGAGGCGGACGCACTGCTCGCCGGTCACCAGGTCGCACGGGTCGCCGCCGACCCGGCTTCGGTTCCGGAGGCAGCAGGGCCGGGTGGCTCGCCCGGCCTTGCCTATTTACGCTGGCACGGCGCGCCGCGCATCTACCATTCGGGTTACGATGCCGAAACGCTCGACCGGTTTGCGCGGCAAGTGGAAGCAGCGGCCGCTTCCGGTGCCGAGGTCTGGGGCATTTTCGACAATACGGCTGCCGGGCATGCACTGGGCAACGCGATGGCTGTCAGTGCGATGGTTGCTTAGACTCTCGCGGGACAGCACCCCCCTCTGGCCTGCCGGCCATCTCCCCGCAAGGGGGGAGATCAGATGCCGCGACCGCTTTCGCCAATCGCCGACGTTGCAAGAATGGCGCCTTCGCCGAAGCTGCCAATCTCCCCCCTTGCGGGGGAGATGCCCGGCAGGGCAGAGGGGGGTGGGCGGGAACTCGACAGTGAGCTTTTGCCGCCTCAAATCACATTCAATTCCCGGAACGCCCTTCCCTCAGCCACTCTGGCGTACCCAAACGCCGAGCAATCCACCGTCCGATACCCGCCATGCACCAACAACTCCGCCAGCGCCTTGCCGACGGCCGGCGCCTGCTGCAGGCCGTGGCCTGAAAATCCGTTGGCGAAGATGAAATTGCCGACCTCGGGATGCGGGCCGATCACCGCATTCTGGTCGAGCGTGTTGTAGTCGTAGTGGCCGGCCCAGGCGCGTGTCGGCTTGATCGCCTCGAAGGCAGGGATACGGGTTGCCAGCACGGGCCAGATCACCTCTTCGAACAGCGGCCAGTCGACGTCGAAATCCCTGGGGTCGGCGGGGCCATCGCCCTCCTCCGGTTCGGCGCCGCCGGTGAGATAGACCGAGCCTTCAGGCCGGACATAGATGCCGGATGGGTCGACAAGCAGCGGCATGTCGACGTATTTTTCCCGCGCCTCGAAGACGAAAACATTGCGCTTGCGCGGCTCGACGGGCAGCACGAGTCCCGCCATGCCGGCCACCTTGCCGGCATTCGGCCCGGCGGCGTTGACGACGATGCCGGCTTGCAGTCTTTCGCCATTGTCGAGGTCCACTCCGGTGGCGCGGTTGCCCTGCCTCTCAATGCCGGTGACATCGGCGGCGATGAAATCTATTTGTCTGTCACGCAATGCCTTGCGAAACAGCGTCAACATGGCATGAGCGTCGAACCAGCCCTCGCCGGTACGGCCGAAGGCGCCGGCGCTGATGCCTTCGGTCGACAGCCATGAAAAGCGCTTTGCCAGCTGGTCGGCGTCCTCGAGCAGAATGTCGGCGCCCTCGGCGACCTGCGCCTCGTGGTTGGCTTTCAGGATCGGCAACCCGGCGTCGCCGGCCAGGATGAGATAGCCGCCTTCGCGAAAACCGATATCGGCGTCGGTGCCGAAGGTCTCCTTCAGCCGCCGGAACAGGTTGAGCGTGAACTGCGACAGCCGGATATTTTCCGGAATCGAGAATTGCTGACGGATCGAGGCCATGGACAGCGTCGTTGCCGCATGGGCGAATTGCGGGTCGCGTTCGATCAGCGCGATGGAGCCGGAAAAGCCTTCCTCGCGAAGGTAGTAGGCGACCGAGGAGCCGACGATGGCTCCGCCGATGATGACGATGTCGTAGCGCACTTTGTTCTCCGATCCACCAGCCCTCACGCGGCTGGCAAGGAAATCTCGAAGCGCGTGCCGCGCCCGGAGTCAACCAGCGCGATCGTGCCATCATGCGCTTTCAGGAGGGCCAGCACGATGCCGAGGCCCATGCCGGTGCCGCCGGACTCGCGCCGCGTGGTGAAAAACGGCTCGAAAATGCGCGCCCTGTTGCTCGGCGAAATGCCGGCGCCATCATCGCTGATCGCAATCGTCACTTTGCCGTCGGCGCTGGCAGCCGCCAGCAAAACCTGGGTCGCGCCGTGCCTGGCGGAATTGTCGATCAGGTTGGCAAGCACGATCGCCGCATTCTCGGCCGAGATGCGCAGACCGGTTTCGCCGCCCGTCTCGATGGTCACAGCCAGCCTGCCGTCCACCGGCAGCAATGCCAGCGCCGCATCGAGCGATGTGCTTTCGCCGCTCGGCGCCAGGTTTTCCGCGCGCGCCAGATCGAGCAGGCGCCGTACCAGCAGATTGAGCCTTCCGGCATCGTTGACGATGTTGCCGGAAAACCGCTTGCGCTCTGCCGCGTCCATCGCCTCGCCGGAATCGCGCAAGAGTTCGGCCGCGCCCTGGATCGCCGTCAGCGGCGATTTGAGCTCGTGCGAGACATGGGTGGCAAAGGTCTGGATCGAGTCGGAGCGCGCCTGCAGCTTTTCCGCCATGTCGAGGAAGGCGGCGGACAGCTCGGCCATTTCGCGCGTGCCGTGATGGTCGAGCGGCCGGATCGCGTCGCGGTCGCCGGCGGCGATGCGCCTCGTGCGCTCCATCAGCGCGTAGATCGGCCGGCTGACGGTGCGCAGGAAGACCAGCGCGATCAGCAGCGTGCCGAACAGCATGGCGATGGCCGCCAGCGTCACCTTGCCGCGTTCGCCATAGAGATGCTTGACGATGTTGTTCGGCGTTCGAGACAGGTAGATCACGCCGGCGATATGGCCGTCGACCGCGATCGGCATGGCGACGAAGACGCGGACCTTGGTGCCCCGGCTGACCGAATAGAGCGGCGGCGGCGGCTGGTCGGGAATTCGTTGCCTGAGCGCGCTGGCATAGTGGCCGGTAAGGGCGGTGCGCACCTCCTTGACATGGGCGAGCGACAGTCCGACCTCATCGCGCCCGGCAATGACGACGCCATGTGGGTCGAGCAGCCGGAAGCCGGCCAAGGTGGTTTTCTGCGTGGTGTCGAGAATGCCCGACAGCCGCGCGCCGATCGCTGCAAAGGCCGGATCGATGGCGGCAGCGACGCCGGCGGGCCGGGTCGGCAGCAAATAGTCGGAGGCGAGATCGAGGGTAGGCTCGATCGGCTGGTAAGGCGTGTCGTCGCCGCGGCTGGCTTCGCCGCTGTCAGCCTGCATCGGCACCCCAAGCTTCTCCGGGGCAATGGCGGCGTCACTGATATTCTGCGCATAGATGGCGGCGATGACGGCGCCTTGCGCGATCAACTCGCCCTCGGTCTGGCGGATCAGCTGGTTTTCATAAAGCCGGAAGAAGAACAAGCCGACCAGCGGCAGCGCCAGCACCATGATGAGGATGGCGAGGACCACCGTGGCCAGCCTTGGCCGCCATTTGGTGCCGATCCATTTGGCGTCGCTCAGGCGCCGCATCGGCCAAGCCGGAAACCGACGCCATGCACGGTTTCGATGGCGTCGAGACAGCCTGCCGCCGCCAGCTTGGCGCGGATGTTGCGGATGTGGCTATCGACGGTACGGTCGGCGACATGGATGTTGGCGGCATAGGCGCTAGCGACCACCAGGTCGCGCCCCAGCACATGCGCCGGCCGCGCCAGAAATCCTTTCAGGATCGAGAATTCGATCGCCGTCAGCGCCAGCGCCTTGCCGTCGAAACTGGCGCCGTGGCTGGCCGGCGCCAGGCTGAGCTTGCCATGCGCGAAGTTCTTGTCGTCGGCGGGGTCGGGCGCCACCGGGCGGGCGCGGCGCAGGATGACGTTGACGCGCGCCACCAGTTCGCGCGGGCTGAACGGTTTCGTCACGTAGTCGTCGCCGCCCATTTCGAGCCCGAGGATGCGGTCGATTTCCTCGTCGCGCGCGGACAGGAACAGAACCGGCACGTCGGAGCGCTGCCTCAGCCGCCGGCAGACTTCCAGCCCGTCCATCTCCGGCATGCCGATGTCGAGCACGACGAGATCGGGCACGCGGCGCTCGATCGCCTGCAGGGCCGCGGCGCCGTCGGACACGGCCTGCGTCTTCATCCCGGCCTTTTCCAGCGCAAAGCAGATGATCTCGCGTATGTGCGGATCGTCGTCGGCGACCAGGATCTGATGCGGCATGGATCTAACGGTCCGGCACTAAAGGTTGCGAGGGCTGGGTAGGTGGAGGAAGCAAGAGCGGACCTCTCTTGTCGAGAACCTGCACGAGCCTCCAGCCGCGAAAGCTCCAGGCGCGCCACTGCTTCTGCTCGGCGATAGTGTCGTCGATCATCATTTGGTCGGCCAGATAGGTGGTTTGGTTTCCGAATTGGTGCATGTAGAGGCGGTCCAGCGCCGGCATGGCGGCAGCGCCGAGCGAGCGCAGATATTCGGTATCGATAGGCGTGCCGTCGCCGGTCATTTCAAGGGAATGGTCGACATTGAAGTTGGCGATCGCTGCGGCGAAGTTGATGAAGCAGCAGGCATAAAGCGTCGCCGATAACGTCGCAAGATTGGCGGAGAGCAGCCATTCGTTGGATTTTCCAACCGCGATGCGGGCAATGATCAGTGCAAGCCCTGACGCCACCAACCCCATCCAGACGAAGGCGGCGATGCGCCAGTAGGTCAGTGCATAGACGCCGATATAGAGATCGAGCCTGAGAATCGACGAGATGACCAGCACGATGTTCTGCGCCACCCAGGCATAGACCAGCCGGCGGATCAGCGGATCGCCTGAGGTTTCGCTGCCCGGCCGCAGCGCCGCCAGCACGAAGCCGGCGGCCAGCAGCGCGGTGGCGATCAGTGGATAGGCGCCGCGATGCGCATAGGCGGCATAGCTCAACCCGTCCGGCAGGGCGACCCCACCCCAGAGATAGGCTGCGTCGAGCCCGGTCTGCAGCGCAAACAAGGCGTTGAAGACGATCAGCGCGCGCAGGATCGCGGCCTTGCCGAAGACGACGGCCTCGATCGTTGTCGCTGGTTTAGTCGCGGCCGGTGCGGCCACGGCTGCAGGCGGCGTCAAAGGTGGAAGGCGGCGCGGGAAACGCGGCAGGCGAGGCCGCAGGAAAGCCCAGACGCCGGCGATCACGAACAGCCAGAAGACGATCCGCGCCAGTTGGATGAGATCGAGCAGCTTCATCAGGTCGATCAGCGACAGCCAGTATTCGATGACCGGATTGGCGGCGCCGAACAAGAACAGGAACACCGCGCCCAGCGTCACCGGCATGACCCAGACGATGATGGACGCCAGGCGGATGCGGCGGCCGCCAAGCCGGCGCACCGCGCGGCGCCATTGGAAAAAGTCACGGATAAGGCGCAGCGGCGCCGCCAGCAGGAACAGCGCCACCTGGCCGGCAATGCGGGCGATGCCGTGCCGTAGCCGCCCGGACAGGGACAGCGCAAACACCACCAGCGCCACGACAGCTATCGCCACCGACAGCGGGCTGACGTTCTCGGCCAGCGGCAGCAGCGCGACGAACAAAGCGGCCGGCTTGAGCCAGGGTCGGGTGGAATTCAGCGCGGCAGGATGCACAGCGACCACCGCGCCGGCGATCAGGATGGCAAACAGCAGCACCGTGGTCCCGGCGGGCTGGCCGTAAAAGAAAAAATCCGCCAGCGCCACGAGCAGGACGGCGATGCCGAAGCGGCTGGAAAAGCTTGCAAACGATGTCATGCGCGGATTTTCCTGATGGGCTGGGTCCGCTCGGCCGGTGGGCGGATAAAAGGGAGCAGGCTCGCTTCCAGGTAAGGGCGGGCCGCCGCCCGGGGCGGATCGACCAACCACCAGCTTTCGCTGCGCAGGCGATAGGGCAAGGACCAAAGGTGAGCGTTTCGCTGTTGCATGCCGCTGTTGTCGCGGGCTCGCATGGAAACGGCGGGGCGGAGCGGAGGAGGTTTTCCGCAGGGATGTGCAGTTTTCGTGCAGGACCTGTGCTTACGGCCGGGGCGCTCCCCCCCATCTTTCCGGACGTTGGCGCTGTCCCAGCCAGGCTCCTTTCCTCTCCCTCCGGAGGGGGGAGAGGTGGCTCGGCTGTCCGAACCGGATAGATAGGTAACAGAATGGACCGATAGCATGGGTGACAGTTTTCTCCTTCGCCGGGAGGACCGGCGATGGTTTGACGAGAGACTGGCATC
>NZ_JAMYMP010000041.1:0-44942 GCF_040318615.1 Mesorhizobium sp. M1078 | reverse complement strand
GCCTCGTCCATCTCGGCCTCAAGCACCTCCTGCATCACCGCACGGAGCACTTCGTGCAATCCATCCGGGTTCGAAAGCAAAATGTCTTTGACGGCAGCGCTGGTCGATTTACCTTCTGTCTTGGTCATGGTGGCGTTCCTTCCAGGGAATCAGGTGACGTGAACAATCACCAGCCTGCCATGACCGCCCCCTCTCAGCGAATTTGCAGAACTCTCAGCACACTACCTTGCGCAAGACTTTCCAGATGAACTGATGCCGAGACCGGCCCAAGCGTCCACCCTAGCCTCCAGCCGGTCATTGCATGAGACTTCGACAGGCTGTTCACAATTATCGTCCGCTCTCTCATTCCGGGAATGCTGTTGAGAGGAACTCGCCGTCGAACACTGTGCTGCGGTAAACCTCATCGCTGATGATCCATAGATTGTGCCGCTCGGCAAATGTGGCAATGATCCTCCTTGCCGAACACATATCCGCCGGGATTGTTTGGGGAATTCAGCAAGATCGCCCGCGTTCGATCTCCTACCGCTGAACGGAGAATATCCTCGGATGCCTTCCGCCGCGCATTTTGCAGCGATAGTTTGACGGGTCGGACCACTGCTCCATCGTCGCGTATTGCCGCTTCGTATGTAGATACCAAGGCTCGAGGCAAAGCACCTCGTCGCCAGCTCCGGCAACGGAAGCTTAGTGTGATTGAGCGGCCAGGCGGCCGGTCCCCAATTCGTTCGAATGATGCGCTTGCCTCGCCAATGTCGCATGGTGAGTCAGCCGGCAAACCAAAACACTCAACCGCCGGTTAGGCCCGGCCGCCTGATGCGCCCCACAAGAGGCTGTGCCGGGCCGTTCGTCGGGGCTTCCGCACCTGAGCGTTAATGTGCCCAGGCAACACACCATTGACGCCAAGACGATGGCAAGAAGGGGAGCCGCGCAGTCCTCAAGAATAAGTCAGCAGGCACCTAGACCGATGTAGGGCCTTCCAATCGCAGCTCTCGGCTCCTCGCGGCGCCGGCGCCCTGGCATCGTTTGATTGAACGAAGACGCTGAGTTGAGCTCTCGATACAAAAGCATCTCAGTCCTCGTGCCTCAATGGTTCCGGGCATGCGGCTGCAGGGGATGAAGTCATGAAGTTCAGGGATTTGATCAGACGCGCCGAGGACAATGTGGAGAGGTCGTTCGACGATCTCGAAGCTGACTTGGCTAACGCTGTCGACCAGTGCCTCGATTTGGAGGATGTCGCCGACGTGCCAAGCATGTCAGGCGACAACAACGAACAGGATGACAGCGTACGGAGTGAGGGCAGTGCCGGCGACGACGATGATAGCTCGCCGATACCAGCGCATCGGCTGACCTCACACACGCAGAGCCGAATTGCTGCCGTGAGCTCGTTCAACGGCTTGTTCCACGATGCCAAGCTCCATTTCGAGGAGATCAACGCAAAAATCTCCGAAATTACAGGCACATGTCAACTGACGTTCGAGTTTTTTCACATCCTTCACGCGGACATTCTCCGTGCGAACGAACTGGAGCTGGCGAATCAAAATCTGATCGCAGATCAAAGGAACTTGTCGGAAACACTCAATGACCTGAACAGACGGTACTGTGAGCGTCAAGGCACCATCGAGACATTGCAGCAGCGCCAGGCAAGCCTTGTTCAGGAGTGTGAAGTGCTCCGTGGCGCGTTGGCCGCGGCAAGGCTGGAGCTGGTCGAAGCGGCGAACACCACCACAAAGAACGAAGCGGAATTTGGCGACCTCACGAACATGCTTGCCGCCGCAAATGTCGAGGCCGACAGGCGCTCCCGAGAGAACAAACAGCTGCGTGAAAAGAATGTGAGCCTGTCTATTGACCTGGAAAAGGCCATGAAGCGGGAGGAAGAGGCACGGCATAGGCTGGATGCCTTCTCGACGATCCATGCCAACGAAGCTGCGCGAAATTCCGAAATGCTGAGTGCGCTCGGCAAGAGCGAAAAAGAGGCAATCAAATTGCACACCTCACTCGAGGTTGCGCAGGCGAAGCTATGGGAGGTGACCGAAGCAGCCAGGATTATGCAGGCGGACATGGATGGCGAGCTTAAACGCTGCCAGGCTGAGAACCGAGGATTGCGCTCAGAAATTCAAAGTCTCCAATCGCGCTTCGAACTCGCCTCAATCGCAAACACCGAGGCCGCGGCCGAGATCGCCAGGCTCCAGCTACAATGGAGCGACGCCCTGGCGGAAAAACAGGTGACCGACGAAAGGTTGGCCGCACTCACCGAGGAGGCCGAAACCAACAAGGTGAACCTTTCCAAGATCGCCGCAGATTTTGCACAACTGTCCATGCAGCAGGCGTCCGATCAGATTGAACTCGATGTGAGACGGCAGGAATGCGAGGACTTGCGGGTCGAAATTGCCTCGGTCAATGCTCGGGTCAGGGAATTGCTGCCCTACAAGAGGTCGCACGGAAGCGCGAACGCCTTGCCGCATACATCTGACGTGGCAAATGTAGCGGTGACTGCAGACCGAACGGTGCATGCCGCACGCCGTGGCCGCCGCAGGGCCCTCGCCGCGTTGTAGGAGCAAAGAACCTCTCCTCGTGAGGCAATTGCCCATGTCGATGATCGTGGAACGGTATGCGCTGTTTGTTGCGCAAAAGATGACAGGACACTAACGCTGTTGTCGGGCAGGACTTGGTGAGGCGGCCAGGAAAATCCTGTTGGGGCATCCTTGTAGCCGGGACAATGTCCCGGACGAGCCTCGCGCGTCGGCCGCAGGCGTCACCCCTGTGGCATCACGTCGCCTACCCTAATATGTCAGCAAGCACGCCGCTCACAGCCGCCATGTCATTCCCGGAAAGCCCTCGACATCTGGTCGGTAAGCGGCTTCAGCAGATAAGACCAGACGCTGTGTTCGTCCGTACTTATGTGAACCTCCGCTGGCATACCGGGTTTGAGCACTTTGGCATCGGTCAGACAGGTGGACTTGTCTTCGACATTGATGCGCGCCGAGAAATAAGAAAGCTGGCGCTGTTGATCTTTTATCAGGTCCGCCGAGATGCGCTTGACAGACCCTTGGCAGGCAGGCGTAGTGCCGGCGTCGAAAGCCGGAAACCGGATCGAGACCCGCTGACCTGGACGAACGTCATCTATGCGCGACGGCGCAATCAGCGCGTCGACCACAAGGTTGCCGGTGTCAGGGACAATCATCATGATAACCTCGCCCGCGGCAATCACGCCGCCGATCGTGTGAATGGAAGATTCCTGTACCGTTCCCGATTGCGGAGCGCGGATGGTGGTTTTGGCCAGTTCGTCCTGTGCCACAACCTTGCGCTCGCTGAGTTCGGTTTGCTTGGCTTCCGTTTCACGAAGTTCGCTCGTCACGTCACTACGCCTTTGTTCATCGAGCTGAAGAATCTGCAATTCGGTCTCGCTGATCCGGGCCTGCGCCTCGGCAACTGCCGCCGCGAGGCGCCCTGATTCTCCGTGCGCCCGGGTGGCATCCAGTCTGATGTTGCTAAGTCGCTCTTTGGACACCAGTTTCTTTGTAAAAAGCGCCTGTACATCGACAAGATCGCCATCCAGCAGGACCACGGATTGTTCTTCCGCGGTCTGTTGCGCCTTGAGGCCCTCAACTTGGCGTTCGAGTTGCTTTGAGCGGCTTTGCAACTGTGCCTTCTGCCCCTTGAGGGCCGTAGCGCGGCTGTCGAACAGCGTGCGCTCACCGTTCACCAGCGCAGCCAGCTCCGGCTCGCCCATTCGCGCTTGAAGGCTGAACGGAAGCTGCATCTCCGACAGGCCTTGCCGCTCTGCCTCCAGCCGCACAAGCCGAACCGTTGCCCGATCAAGATCCTTGCTAATTATCTGCAGATTGGCCCGTGTCAGCGTGTCGTCCAATCGTGCCATCACATCGCCGGCCCGTACATGATCCCCATCTTGCGCGAAGATGCCCCCTATCGTGCCGCCCGTCAGATGCTGGACCTTCTTTATGTTGCTCTCGATCACCACGGTCGCCGGCGCAATTACCGCGCCAGCAATCTTGGTCAGTCCGAGCCAGAGCCCGCCGCCGGCAAGCAACATAACCGTGACCGCCGCACCCAGGATCAGGTTGGCCCCGATTCCATCGCGCGTGCCCGAAATCATCGCGTTGCGCCGGCTCCCATTGCCGATCGGGGCCGATGGAGCCATCGTCGCCTCAGACAAAAAAATATTCCTCATGCGTGACCGCTCACCCCTTTGTGCATCGCGACGGCCGCTGCCGGGCGTTCAACAGGCGCAGCAAAGGGGCGGATGACGTTGGCCAGGACCTCCTCGCGTGAGCCGAAGGCGTGAAGCATCCCATTGGACATTACGAGTACCCTGTCGATGTTGGTAAGGGCAGAAGGACGGTGCGCAACTACGATGACGATGCCTCCACGTTTGCGCACTGCCAGGATCGCGCCGGCCAAGGCGGTATCGCCATCGACGTCCAGATTTGAATTCGGCTCGTCCAGAACGACGAGAAACGGATCGCCGTAAAGTGCCCTGGCAAGCCCTACGAGTTGCCGCTGTCCAGCCGACAACGCTGTTCCTCCCTCGCCCATGCGAGTTTGAAAACCGTTCGGCAATCGCAGGATCATTTTGTCGACGCCCGCTGCCTTGGCAGCTGCCAGCACGCCCTTGGCGTCGCCCTTCCCGCCAAATCGCGAAATGTTATCGGCAACCGTTCCATCAAACAGTTCGACGTCCTGGGGCAGGTAGCCAATATGTGCGCCAAGACGTTCTTGGTCCCATTGGTCAAGCGAGGCGTCGTCCAGCCTCACCGTGCCGCGAAGTGGCTGCCAGACGCCCACCAGCGCGCGCACAAGCGTGCTTTTGCCAGAACCGCTCGGGCCGACAACGGCCATTCCCGTCCCTGCAGCCAGGCGGAAGCTGACATTGGCTACCGTCGGTTTTTGCTGGCCCGGTGGCGCTATGGTCAGGTCCTCGACCGCAAGCTCCGCTTGGGGGCGCGGAAGTTCCATATGTTCGTCCCGGTCAGGAAAAGCGGCCAGGGCCGTTGCCAGTTGCGAATAGCTTTGCCGGAACGCGGCGAAGCCTCGCCAGTTCGCGATAGCGGCGTCAACAGGAGCCAATGAGCGACCCAGCAAGATGGAGGATGCGATGATCACGCCTGGCGAGGCTTCGCCTCCTATCACCAGGTAGGCACCCAGTCCAAGAACGCAGGACTGCAAGGCCAAACGCAGTGCCCTAGAGAGTGCCCCGGTGGCGCCGACGACGTCGGAAAGCCTCTCTTGGTGCCTCAGATATGCGTTATTGATCTCGCCCCAGCGGTGGGCAAGCCGTGCGGAAAGGCCCATCGCACGTACGACCTCCGCGTTGCGGCGTCCGGATTCGGCGAGATTGCGTTGCGACACCAGCGTCTCGGACGCGCGTGTCACCGATGTGCGGCCAAGAACTTCCGCCATGACCGTGAGCAGCACGACAATGATCGCACCGCTTGTGGACAACAGACCGAGCGCAGGATGCAGGAAATAGATGATCAGCAGGTAAAATGGAATCCACGGAGCGTCGAATATAACAGTCGGCCCCATTCCGGAAAGGAAGCCGCGTAGCTGATCGAGATCACGGAGGGGCTGTATCCGGTTCGCATCCTGCCCGCCAATGAGCGGCAAGGACAGCGAGAGGCCGAACACCCTCTGCTTCAAATTCCTATGGACACGATTGCCCACTCGAACCAGCAGGCGCAGCCGCACGAAATCCAGCAGCCCGTAGACAGCGTAAAGACCCAGCATTCCGATGGTGAACCCGACAAGCGTCGGAACGCTCTGCGAAGGTAAAACGCGATCGTAAATTTGCAGCATATAGACCGAGCCGGTCAGGGCGAGAAGGTTTATGACTGCCGAGAAGATGCCGACGCCTACCAGGCCAGGCACGGTCCCAAGCATTGCGCCTCGCAAATCCGACGAACTCCTTCCACCAGGGTTCATAGGTTTCGACCTCCCGTGAGAGATCGTTGCGCAAGCTCACTGGCCCCACTGGGCACCGACAATCTCTTGCTGTTCAGGAGCGTATCCCCTTAGCCTTCTAATATTACGCCCCACTAACATGCTTGGACTTTAGTCAAAATGTAGCAAAATCGTGGCGCTGCCCTCAGAAACCCGGAACCCACATGTTAAATCGGGGGAAAACTGCCGTTCCATGGTATTTGGGCGGGGCTTCATGCCGGGCGGAGCGGCCCAAGAAAACCACCCCCTGCCCTTTTTCGGGGCATTTTCGCGCTTTAGCGCTTCCTCGCAACAACCAGGAAGTGTTGCGCCAACTGGCCAGGAACGCAAAGCCTTCTGCAGGCCTGCTCGACAGGCTGCATCATCATTTCACAGAACCCTGGCAACAGGTTTCCCGGCCGAGGCAGGTAACCGTACGGTATCGTCTGCTCGACGGTGAATCCCGAGGCAGTCAGGAGGGCCTTGAACCTCGCTGCGCTCAGCGTGTGGCGAATTGTGCGTCCAGACACTCGATTGAGCAGCCGGCACGCCAGGCCGACGGGCGACGTCGCATTCATGTGAACGTTGCACACAAGCCGCCCGCCATCTTTCAGGTGCTCATTGATCGCTTTCAGTGCATGCCATTTCAGTTCATCCTCTGCGTTCAGGAAAAAACGAAATGCAGTTACCACATCGAACGTCATACCCAACTGCTCCCTTGTCACGTCGACGTGACGCAAACTCACATTGGGCGGTACTTGAGCGCTGTCGAGCATAGTTCTGGAAACGTCGGCGCCAACCACCTCGCTGAAGAGGCCGGCGGCTACCTCGGCGATGCGACCTGTTCCGCATGCGAAATCGAGGCAGTTTCGGCTCGCTCCGCTCAAGGGGCGAAGAACATCGAGGATCAGGGGCTTTTCGATGTTCTCCCAAAGCGCGCCATAATAGCCGGAACTGTGCGTTTTGTTGTAATGTAGGCCGTAGCCGGGCGCGCAATGGCTGGTCCTGTAGCCGTCCGACACCCAGCCGCCCTGCGCATTGCTCTCCTTGCTGGACGTAAATTCATGCCAATTTCCGGACTCACCGGCGCGCGACCTGGACCGCACAATTCGCGCTGACGGCATATGGGAAGCATAACTTGCAGACTGCGTCATCTGATCCGCGTTCGTTGAGGGTGTCGGGGTCGCTCCCTGGTTGAAAATGCGCCTCACCTTGGATCTCCGTTCAGTTGGGTTCGCCCCCCCGATAGAACAGTAAGCTCCGCACGGACTGCGCTGACGCCCTATTGGACTGCCACACTTTGCAGTTCACTGCTGAATCTGGCTTCGAGAGTATCCCCCGGCAGCACAATCGCATCTTCGTCAACCAACAGCTTGCGCCATTCATTGCCGATCTTGCGCACGATGGTCACCTGGGCCCGTACCGTTTCGCCGGCAATCGGCAATGGCTGTGTGGATGCTCCGGTCGGCTGCAGCTTCTCGCTGGCGGCATGGAGCCTGGCGGTGACATCCGCCAGCCGGGCGTTGGTGTCCTTCAGATCCGTCAGCAGGCCAATCCTCCTTTGATTGTCGTTGCGTTCGTGCTGTCTGACAAAGTCCTCCTGCTGGCGCCGCGCCCTCATCAGTTCGACCGAGGTTTGAAGCGCGCCGCTTGAAGATAAAAGCAACGCGCGCCTGACATCCGCGAGCCGGGTGTTGGTCAGATTGCCTGCATCGAATGCCTTCGTCACTCGCGCCAAATCTTGCTCATCCGCCTTCACGCTCTCGCCCTCGACTCGTTCGCGTTTCTGCAAAACGTCAATTTGCTCGGCAGCATCCGTCCGGCCCTTCTCCAGAAAATCCTGTTCCTGCCGGAAATCACTCAGCGCAACCTTCAGCGCCTCTGCTTCAGCCTGTGCCATCGCGGCTACAACGCTCGGCGAAAGAGGTGATCCCTGTGGTGTCTTCTTGTCGAAATCCGCCTGGCCCTGAAGCTCGGCGCGAATGCGGGCGGCGTGAAGGTATTCTTTCGTGTAATCTCCCCAGAGCATTTCGTAATCGCGCTTGAGATCAACCGGATCAGGCCCGGCCTGGCCTGCCCGTGATCGCAAAAGACTGAAGCCGCCGGAAACGGCCAGCGCCTGCCGTACAGTCATGAGCGGACGGTAGGCCTGTTGTCCTGGGGTGAGCACATCGCCCGTTACATAGATCGGGCGATAGTCCGCTATGATTGCTGTGACATCGTCGGGCTCGACAGTAACTGTCTGCTCCCGCCCGTCAGTCAGACGCACGTGAAAAATCTTGCTTGGCAAGAGCTCTTGCATGCGCCTTTGCAATTGAGACGCCGTCAGGCCTGCGACCATGATCATCCCCGCCTCCGGAAGGGCAATATTGCCGTCCATCTGGACTACGGCGCGCTGCGTCCGATCAGGGATCGGCGCTATTCCTATCTCGACCGTATCGCCAGGTGAGAGTTGATAGGGCTCGACCTCGCCTGCGCAAGCCATCGAGGTTAGCGACATCATCACGACTGCGCCAAGAACGTATCGTCTACTGAAGGTCATTTGCGACAATCTCCTTCCGGTCGAACACCGGCTTCAAAGGCCATTCAACACGAGTAACGAAATCGTATACCGGGCCACCGGGCACGCCCCAGTTGCTGGACCAGACCACCTGGGTGCCGTCTGGAGACGGAGAGGCATGCGTCTCGCTCCAGTAGTCGAAGGGCGCGTTGTGCGTGTCTGCGACACGGCGGACCTCTCCACTGCCGTCTAGACGCAGCGCAATGACTTGCTGAGCGTAAGGCGCCCAATCCGGGTGCTGCGATAGTTCGGCTGGCGTGCCGCCATAACTCAGAAACACCCAGCCGGGCCTGCCGAGCGACCTGAGTGACGCATGCATGGCCTCGCCATATTTCATCAGCGAGGTAGCCTTGCCATCAGCCAAGCGGCGCTTGATCACCTGATATTTGTCAGGATCCGATTTGCTGATCCCGACATAGATTTCGCTTCCGTCGGAATCGACCGTCATGTCGCCATGGCCCGGTCGATGGTGCTCCATCCACTTCTGGCCCAATATGCCGTCGATGGAGAAGACGAAACTCGCTTCGATTCCGTCCGGTAATTGCTGGGAACACACTATGTTGATTCCGAGAGGTGAGATCGAGCAGGAGCCGGTCGTTCCCGGGAATTCGGCAAGATCGATATCCGGGAATTTCCGCCGTTGCTTGAGATCGTAGCCAAAAACCACCGCTCGGCCGTCATTGTTCGTTGCACGCACCGCAATCCGGCTGCCGTCGCGGCTCGGATTGCCTTTGTTGGGTCCAAATTTGAGGTTGGAGTACGCTCCGGAGGCGAACACGACGTCCTCATGATCGGTACGTGGGGCCCATGTCGCAATCTGCCGGCCCCCGACGCAGATCATCAACTCGGGATCAGTGGGATGCCATTCGCATTCGGTCGCGCGGTTGCGGTGGAACAAAGGCAAGTAGGTTTGTCCGTCGAGAAAGCACAGGCCACCGCAGCCATTGGCGATCAGGAGCAGGCTCTGGTCGGCATTCCAAGCCTGTGCGCTTGAGTAACGGTGGGTGCAGTACTTCTTCCCGCATACACCCGCCCGGCCGAGAACGCCCGGTCTGGTGATCCGTGCGAAAACCATGCCAGACCAAGGATCCCTTGTTTGGCGCACATAGCCCGGCAGGTTGTTCACGACCGCTGTGGCCGCCACCTCCGCTGCCTTGCTTTGACGGCCGCCGGCAACATAGATGTTGGGAGATATGGCACCGGCAGCCAGCAACAGCGCCAACGCATGACGGCCGCCCAGGGTCATGTCATGTAACCCACTTCGCGCCGTACCCGGCCTTCACTAAGGCGCTCGCGCCACCACGTGATTGTTCGCTCCAGCCCATCGCGCAGGCTGGTCTGTGTCCGCCATCCAGTCTCACGTTCAAAGCGCGAGGAATCGGCGAGCAAGGCGCGAACTTCGGAATTTTGCGGCCTCAGGCGGCTTTCATCACGACGGACCGGCTTTTTGCAATCGGTCAACTCAAGAACAATGGCCAATACGTCCGAGACGGTCGCAGCGCGTTGGCTGCCAGCGTTGTAGGCGTGGCCGAACTCGAGCTGGGCGAGACCTGCGGTCAGGAACGCTGTCGCGGTGTCTTCGACATAGGTCAGGTCGCGGATCGGGCTGGTATCCCCGACCATGATCGCAGGACATTTCGGGTCGAGGACTTGCCGGATAATGGTCGGCACGATGGCGCGCTCACTCTGGCGCGGGCCATACGTGTTGAAGGGTCGCATGATGACCACAGGGACATCGAACGACCTGGCGTAGGACTCCGCCATCATGTCGGCGCCGATTTTGGATGCCGAATATGGTGACTGTCCCTGCAGGGGGTGTGTTTCGCCGATCGGCATGGTTTGGGCAGTTCCATAGACCTCGCTCGTCGAGGTATGGATCACCCGCTCCGTCTCCCATAGGCGCGCCGCTTCGAGGACATTCACCGTGCCCAGGATGTTGGTTTCCACATAGGACTGGGCAGCGGCGTAGGAGTATGGAATCGCAATAAGCGCCGCCAGATGAAAAACCGCGGCTTGGCCGCGCATGATCCGGTTAAGGAACGCACTGTCGCGGACGTCACCACGGACGAGCCTCAACTGGCTGCGGATGGTGTCCGGCAGATCGTCTAGCCATCCATGGCTGTCAAAGGAATTGTAAAGGGCAAGGGCTGTGACATCTGCCCCGTTGCGAACAAGCGCCTCCGTGACATGCGAACCGATGAATCCGTCCGCGCCGGTCACCAGGACTTTCTTTCCATTGTAGCTCATCACTGCGCATTCCCATGGCTGTTTGGAACGCTTCCCTTGGATATTCAAACGTCGATCGGCGGTACCGGAACCCAACCGACCACTGCCAGCACTCCCCGCACCATCCACGCGAGGTCGGAGACGATGGTGCGTCGCGGATAATACGAGAGGTCCAGTGTTGCCTTGGCGGGGAACATGACCTCCCGGTAGAACACGATCGGATCCACGGATTGGGGGAAGTAATGTGCTTCGTGCCGAAAAACGACCTGGGCTGGACCCAGCAGGCCTGGCTTGTATTGCAGCACGGCCCTAAGCTCGCCCCGGAAACAATCGGCGAAAGCCAGGCTCTCGGGTCGTGGACCGACGATCGCCATTTCGCCTTTGAGGACATTCCACAGCTGCGGTAGTTCGTCCAGCTTCGTCGCTGCGAGAAAGCGGCCAACGGTGGTCATGCGTGTATCGCCCACGACCGTCAGCGCAAGGCCTTGAGAGCCGCAGTTCACACCGAATTTGCGAAATTTGTACATGCGAAAGGTTCGGCCGCCGGCCCCGATGCGGGTCTGAGCGAACAAGATCGAGCCACCGCCCTCGAGCAGAAGCGCTCCGGCGATCAGCAGCATCAATGGCGCCAATGCGACGGTAGCGATGCCCGCCACCGCAAGATCGATTGCGCGTCTCGCAAAGCCGTGATCAGGATTTGGAACGAACATCCGGTGAAAGGCAGGGTCTAACGCATTCATGCAGCAGTTCCTCTTTGGGCGCCTGCTTTGAGCGCGCCTGTTTTGAGCGCGGCTGCCAGGGCAGCCACGACTGATTCGGCGGCGGCGGAAGTGACCTGGGGGTGCAGCGGAATTGTGAGCTCTCGCTGAGCGAAATCCTCTGTGTGGGGCAAACTCACGCCGGGAAGGCGCTCGCGGTAAAACGTCATTTGGTGCACCGGCGGGTAGTGGATGGTGGTTTGTATGCCCTGTGTCCGCAACTCGTCGATGACATCCTGCCGGCTCGCGTAGCGCGGCAGGACGATCGGCATGATGTGGTAAGCCGACGTCCGGGGTTCGCTAAATGGAATGACAATAGCTGGGCAACGGTCCGCGATCAGGCGTCGGTACAAGACAGCTATGATACGCCTGATTTCGTTCCACTCTTGCAGGTTCTGCAGCTGAACCAGGCCTATTGCCGCTCGCATCTCGTCCATTCGGTAGTTGAATCCAAGCATCGTGACATCATATTGCGGCGTACGACTGTTCAGCCGCTGATGCGTCCCCGTGGTCATTCCGTGCCCGCGGGCCAGGCGAACCCTGTCGAGCAGATCGGGGTCACGTGCAATCACGGCGCCCCCTTCGGCCGTTGTCATGTTCTTGTTGCCATAGAAGCTGAACGCGGCCGCGGCGCCGAAGGTCCCGACTTCCCTAAGCCCGGGCGCGTGCGCAGCGTCCTCGATGATATGCAGCCCGCGAAGCCGGGCGAACCGCTGCCATTGTTCCCGATCGGCGAGATACCCGGCGAAGTGAACGAGAATGACCGCTTTCGTGCGCGTCGTGCACCGCGCTTCGGCTTCCGCAACCGAGATCAACGGCACGTCGACGGACTCGATATCGACGAAGACCGGCGTCGCCCCTACATACAGCACCGCATTCGCCGTCGCCACGAACGTCAGCGAAGGAACCAGTACTTCGTCGCCAGGGCCGATGCCCAAAGCGTGAAGGAGAAGATGGAGCGCTGCGGTGCAGGAACCAACCGCAACGCAATCTCGCGCGCCATGCATGCTGGCAAAGGCCAGTTCGAACTCTCGTACCCTGTCCCCCATCGTAAGCCAGCCGCTATCAATCACCTGCGACAGGGCTGCCTTCTCTGGCACGCCTAGGATCGGGGCGCTCACCAAGAGCATCTTGACCTCCTGAAAGCCTTGTTACTGGCTAGACCTCTGCATCAGACTTTCATGCGGCTGCAGCGGCAGCCGCGACCTCGATTGAGGACGACTGATCTTCCCAGGCAATTGCCTGTGCATTCTGGAAGTCATCGACACGACCGATGTCGAGCCAAAGACCGTCATGCTTGTAAACATGCACGGTCGTGCCGCCCTGCATCATCTGCAGCATCAGGTCATCGAACCCAAATGGGATCCCGGACGGAATGAACCGCAGGACATCTGGGTTCATGCAGTAAATCCCCATGCTGACGAGATGGGAAAGCGTCGGCTTTTCCCGGAAGAGCTGGACGGTATTGTCGATCTCGTCGATGACCCCGAAGTCCATCTTGATATGACGGCACGCCGTGGCGATCGTAACGGGATCCCTATGCAAGCGGTGCGCGGCTACAAACCGGCTCAGGCTTAGATCTGTGAGGACATCGCCGTTCAGAACGACAAATGTTTCGTTCAGTTCATCCCTAATCAGAGAGAGAGGTCCGACGGTGCCGAGTGGCTCCATTTCCTGGGTATATTTGATCTTCAAGTTCCATTGCGATCCGTCGCCGCAGACGCTCCGGATCAAATGTCCTAGATACCCTGTCGTAATATATACCTCTTCAATGCCGTTGCGCCGCAGCCACTTCAAAAGCAACTCAAGAACAGGCCTGGCCCCTATCGGCATTAATGGTTTCGGCAGGACCGATGTAAACGGTCGAAGGCGCGTACCCATCCCACCACATTGAATCACCGCTTTCATTCGATCCTCCTGATCTGCAGTTGGCTTTGTTCGGGATCGGTGTTCCATTGTCCGGCCAGGGCACACCCTCAAATCCGGCCAAACCTCGGCGGCAATCCGAACATCATATGCGAAAAGGTATGTGACAGCCGGGGCGGCTGTCGTCGTGCATTCGAATGGTAGGGATTCAAAACGTTCAAGGTATTAGATGCCACGAGATCAACAGCCGATAGAAGCGCGATTGGGCACTGATCATGACGCCGATAAAAACGAAAGCAGTTGCTTTCAAGAAAGCTGCGATCCGCCAGGGCCGGACCGGCCTACAGGTCCGGCGACAGCGGGTGGCGACATAACAGATGCCACATGATTACGATGGTCCTGAACAGCTGGCTTTGGACCCAGAAATGGGAAACCGGCATCGTTTTGCCGACGGGCACCGCACGCCAGGGTTAAAAATCTATGGATGAGCTTCGCAATTTAGTATTATATTAGACGTTCTGGATGTGCGTGGATGGGACGCTGCGGACATCACTGTGATGCGTTGACCAGTGGATGGCCGCCATTTTAGGACCACCACGGATTGTCGATCATAGGCGAATGGGAGGTTCCAGCGGGTTTTCTCGTCGGGAACCGAGTAACGCGTTGGGGTAGTTGCATGGCTCGGATCGTCATTGCCGACGATCACGGCTTATATCGGCGTGGTCTCCGGCTGGCACTCATGGCTGGAATTCCAAGCGCCGAAATATTCGAAGCTTCGTGTTTCGATGCCGCGGTCAATCTTCTAGAGGAGCAGGCGTCCATCGATCTTGCGATCCTCGATCTGAACATGCCTGGGCTGTTCCATCAGGAAGTGCTCAGCGACTTTATGGCTGCCTATCCTGACACTCGCTTTGCGATCGTTTCCGGGGATGATTCCCGCTCGGAGATACTGACCGCGCTTTCGATCGGACTTCACGGGTATATCGTCAAATCGCAGAGCGACGAAGAAGTCGTGCTGGCTGTAAACGAAATCCTCGCTGGCCGGATCTATGTGCCATCTCTCCTATCTCGAACGTCTGCCGACCAGAGATCGCATGCCCCCCCACCTCCGGTTCAAAATCCCAGCCGCCGGCACGAGGGCTCGGGCGACGTCGCTAGGCTGACGTCTAGACAGAAGGACGTCCTCAAGCTGATGGCAGAGGGGTACTCGAATAAGGAGATTGCCCGCAATCTGGACATTGCCGAGGCGACAACGAAAATCCATGCCGCAGCCGTGCTGCGTGAGCTTGGGGTTAGAAACCGTACCGAAGCAGCTGTGTTGCTCCAAAGCTGGCTTACGAGACAGGCGAGTTGACGCATGCCCCTCGAACCGGCCCGAGTTTGCTTGCAGGAAATCGCAGCAAAGGGCCCACACCATCGGTTAATTGGTCGGCTTCGACTTGGAGGGGCTCTATTGCAATCCAAATTCCTCAATTTCTTTGCGCGATACACGCAGCGAATATCGAAGGCCATCTTCCGATATTTCCATATTCGGGGAATGACCGACAAGCGGCGTGCTGTCCACACCGATTATCAGTGACCCGAACCCGCGGCGTACGACTTTTGAACTCTTCCGTCGGCCCGATTCCACCCAATCGAACACGAGGTCGTCACCTTCGTCCTCGGATGCAAATCGCCACTTAACTTCGACCTTGCCATTCGGGTCACCCAGCGCACCATGTTTCACCGAGTTTGTCGTCAACTCGTGAAGGATCATCGCCAAGCCCTCGGCGGCGCCGCTTGGCACAGTGAGGGAAGGTCCACTGATCGTTATGTCGCGTGTCTCCTTGAAGGGCTGCAATTCCCGGTCCACGAGCTCATGGAGCATCCCTGACAGGTTGGCGTGACGAGAAAGGATGCGATGGGTCGCCTCCAGCGTTCGAATCCAATCGATCAACATCTCCTTGTATTTGGCAACGTCATTGTCGGGGATATCGATCATGTTGACCAGAGCTCTGATCACTGGAAACACATTGCTGAACCGATGGCGCTCTTCGCGCATTATGCGCTCGCGTCTCTTTACGGCGGCGCGAAGCAAAGTTGTTTGTCGACGTTCGGTCAGATCCGCCGCCACCCCGACGCGCATTTTGCGGTCGCCGTGCTCTTCCTGCCGTCCACGCAATGCAATCCAGCGTGTGTGACCATCCACTTGCCGGACGCGAATCTCGACGTCAAAGTTCAATGCCGATGAAGGCTTCGCCGAGGCGGACAACTTCGGCCAGTCGACGGGATGGATTACGGCCGAGAGTTCTTCCAAGCGGCGGACTGGGGCCGGAGGCAGACCAAGAATGTCCCAGAACTTGCCGGAGCCGGCGACTGTCCCATCCTCAATGTCTATTTGCCATGTGCCCAGGCGCCCGGCAGATACGGCGAGATCGAGCCATTCCTTCTGAGCCCGAAGGGCCTCGCGTGCCGCTTGTCGCTCGGAAATATCGTCAACCACCACGAATACGCTCTCATTTGGCGCCTCGTCCGGCCGCGACGAAGACAGGGCCAGGTGAGCCCAAAATGCCGTGCCATCCTTGCGCAAAACGCGGATATCCGTCCCCGACGCGGTCCCATTGCCCAAATCTTGCAAAAGTTTCCGCACAGTACCTCGATCGTCGCGGAAAATGAGTTCCTCAAGCTCCAGTTGGGCAAGTTCCTTGTGCGCGTAGCCGGTCATCTCCAAAAGCCGTCTGTTCGACTGCAGCAGTTCGCCATGGCGATTGGTATTAGCAAAGCCCAAGGCGGCAGCGTCGATGGCACCGAGCCTCGCTTCTGCCACCCTGAGCGCTTGTCGCAGGCGGTGGAACACAGCTGCGATCAGGCTACCCGAACCCAGAAGGAAGACGGCCCCGGTCCAGTCTCGACCAGTGAGGTGACCGTCCAACAGGTGTCGCATCCACAAGCCGGCGACCGCCATCAGAAGCGTTGCTGCGATGGCAACAAAACGGCCCTCAAGATACACGATGACAACGGTTATGGGGATAAACGCAACAAGCGGCAACGGCTGGCCGCCATATACCGTACTTATCGCCTCGAATGCTATCGATGCTGCAAACACCAAAAGCGAAGCTAGACGAGCCCACGTAGTGCTCGACACATTCGATTTGAGCCAGCGCAGGTCCGAACCCATGCGCAAAGACTACAACTTTCGGTCTAGTCCGTCGAGACTAGGCCGAAGGGGTGGCACCTAATCCCAATGCCCGATTGCCATGACTTTGCCGGCGAATAAAATCATGGTGTCAGGAGCGCTCTTCAGAAAGATATATCCAGGAGACGCTGCGGAAAAACCATTCGCAGATTTCTCGCAGTATGTGGGAATTCAAGTTGAAGCAGCAACTTCATCAGATTTGATTTGCGTCAGTAGCAATGGGTTGGGTGGAAGCGATGACACTGATTGAAACGCGAAACGATGCGCTTGCAGGCAGGCAATACATTGTATTGAACGATACCCGCCACGAAAGGCCGATAAGCCTTGTGGACCGACCGGACGCAAGGGTCGGCGGATCTCGACGACGCAGCCTGGAATCCATCACCGGCATGCTTGATCGTATGGGTTGCGGCTATCTCGTCCTGGACCGAGACAAGAAAGTAATAGAATGGAACGCTGCCGCTCGGGACACCCTCGCACGCCAGGGCGAAGCAACTGATACAGCCGTCGAGCTTGCTGCCGGGTTGAGGCGGCTGGTCGCGAATGTTCCGGTCCACCTCCAGCCGGGCTCACTCTCATGGGTAGTGATCCACAGCAGAGGCGACAGGCCGGTGACCATGAACGAGACGGGGGTCGTTACACCGGACGGGACAACCGTCGTCGCATTGCTGGACCGGGATAACAAATCGGCGGCCAACCCTCGCACGTTGCAAAGGATGTTCGGTTTGACCAGCGCGGAAACGCAGTTGGCGCTACGCCTGGCCCATGGCGACGCGCCCCTGGAGATCGCCCGCAGCTGGCATCTCAGTCGCACGACTATCCGCTCTCAGCTCGCCTCGCTGTTCGCCAAGACCGACACGAGGCGTCAGGCGGAACTAGTGGCTCTTTTGGGGCGCATTTCGGTTTTGCCATGAGAAATCGACTGCTGTCTGCATCCGCTTTGATTCAGACAGCGGCGGCCCGCATTGAGCGCGCTGTCGCGTAGATCACAAGGCCGGCGGCGCCATTTCCGATCGTTCAGGCGCTGCCGAGATAGCGCGGAACCCGGAACCTGGAAACGGGAGTGACTTGCCATGGCCGAAGCAGATTCGAAGGTCAACAAGCTGGCGGATATCGTTCACGCGCTGCAGGATGGTGCTGCGTCGAACCTTACGCACACGGGGCCGATCATCGTCACGGGCGCCGCTGGGTTCATCGGATTTCATGTTGCGTCACGCCTTTTGCGGCTCGGCGCCGAGGTCATCGGCGTCGACAACTTCACGCCTTACTACGACCTGAAGCTGAAGGAGGCGCGATTTACACGGCTCTGCGCCGAGCCGAGGTTCACGCCGATGCGCTTCGACCTGGCGGACCGGTCGCTGGTGAAAGCGCTGTTCTGCGAATTCCAGCCATCGCACTTCGTGCATCTGGCCGCCCAGGCCGGGGTACGTCATTCGCTCGTGGACCCGCATGCCTATGTGGAGTCAAACATAGTCGCGTTTCTCAACGTTCTGGAGGGCTGCCGACACGCCGGCGTCAGCCATCTCGTTTATGCCTCGTCGAGCTCCGTATATGGCGCCAATCGACGCATACCCTTTTCCGAGCATCATGGTGCCAATCATCCGGTGAGCTTCTACGCCGCCACCAAGGCCGCCAACGAATGCATGGCGCATTCCTACAGCCATCTGTTCGGCTTGCCCGTGACCGGACTGCGCTTCTTCACCGTCTATGGTCCCTGGGGCAGGCCCGACATGGCAGTCTATACTTTCACCCATGCCATCGCCGAGGGCCGAACGATCGAAGTCGCCAACGCCGGGCGCGTATGGCGGGATTTCACCTATATCGACGACATCGTAGAGGGGGTTGTTCGCGTGCTCGCCAAACCACCGTGTCAGGATCCCGGTTGGGACGGTCGCGCTGCCGATCCTGCCACCAGTTCGGCGCCATATAGGCTCTACAATATTGGCAATGATCGGCCGGAAGAAATCAACCATCTGATCGCGCTCATCGAGACGGCCCTTGGTCGCCGCGCCGTTCGCGTCAACGTACCTTTACCGCCAGGTGACGTCCTGGAAACCCGCGCCGATGTCAGGGACCTCCGCCGCGCCGTTGGCTTCGCACCGGCGACAACACTGGAGGACGGCGTGCAACGTTTCGTGGAATGGTATCGGGAATTCCATGCACGCCCTGTGGGGCAGGTGCGACCAGCTGGCCTTCCGGCAACGGCATAGTGAGCACAACGCCGCCATTTCCTTGGTGTGACAGGGTCGCGGCTCGCCTTCAATCTGTCTTGGGATACGCCGGCACTGGAAGGGGCCCAAGCTGCCGTCCTGTACTGTGCCCGACCCCCAAAAGGCGCTTCTGGCAAAGGAGCCGCAAGCGCGCCCGAGAGCACCATCCCAACCAGGATCGTGAGCAGGACCGTAACTACCCACCGCATGGGCAGCACGATCGTCGCCGTGAACAGCACATAAAAGAGCATCTCATAATTGAGCGTCCAACCCAACTCGTAGACCGGCTGAACGACGCCGCCAGGGCGACTGGCCGGAATGAATAAGTACGATTCGACTACAAACCTGAGGTCGACGTAGCTCTGGTTGAGAAAGTTGGGGGCGACCACCGCTACCGCAACGTAGAGCGAGGTGAGCGCTCAATATAGCGGGACAATTCGCGCGATCCGGCGGGAAATGAAGAGACGCGCGCCCCCGGGCTTTGCGAACAACAGCCGGGACGTATGCACCATAATAGGGCCGGGAATCACGAAGAAAACATCGTTCCAGCCCTCCATGGTATCGGATTCCAGCTCTGAAAGGTGCGGCCAGCCTGTAATTCCAGGGTGGCCGCATCATGCTGGGCGTGTCGCAGCGCGACCGAACTAGCCGCCAGGAATGCCGACGCTCCCTGGGATATTTTTTTGAACATCGCAACGCGCCATCAGACCCTCTCCAACAGAAGATCGGCGTTGTCTCCGAGACTGGAGCCGGCCAGCCTCTTCAGGTTCACCCGGGTGAGCACACTCCCTACTGGAACGGTGGCGGATCCACCGGCGCCTATTGCATCCAGAGCACCACGGGCAATGCTGCGCCTCGTCCTTGCCCAGCGAACGGCAAAAAGCACCGAATCGGCCCAGCGCTTAAGCAGCCTGGTTTCAGGCCCCCCGAGGCCCAGCGGACCGTTCATGATGACCACGTCGTAGGCCGAACGCAGTTCCTCAGTGAACTGGCATTTGTCGACGGTGGACAGAAGCGTCAGGAGATCATCGGAAGGTGCTGGAGCGGCCATGAGGTCGATACCGATTTCCGGCATCCTCGTGATGGCATCCTTCAGCACGCAACGTCCATTCACATAGTCGCCGAAGGAGTTCCGGGCCTTGTCGGTGCTGAATTCACCACGAAACCCGTTCGTGAGCCGTACATCCTTGCGATCGAGATCGAGGAAAAGCACTCTTCCTCCCAACCGCGTTGCCGCCAGCGCCAGGCTCCATGCCAACTCGGTCTTGGCATCGTCCTGGATGCTGGACGTCACGAGAATGATGTGCGGCGGCTGCCCCTTGCCCTGAGTCGGCGCCGCGGTGACGAGCAGCGATGTCACGGCCCGGCTGAACGGCAAGTTCTGCTGGCTCAAAACCAGATGCCGCAGCTTTTTCGCATGAAGTCCCGAAACCCTGGGAAGCAGTCCTATGCACGGGATCCCAAGCTCGGCTTCGGCCTCGGCTTCACTGCGCAAGGTCTGATTGAAGGCGTTTCGGACTAGAACGAAAACCGCCCCCATCACACTAAACACGATCATGCTGGGGGGAATGAGGAAAATTGGCGGCAAAGTGATGGGATTCGACGGCGGCCAGGCAGTCGAAAGGATCGCCACGCCTGGCGAAGGAGCGGCGATGCGCCGTGTCAGGTCCTGCTGCCGGCTCAGGAGTTCGTTGTAATGCTGCGTCACGATGGCAACCCGCGGCTCAAGGGCTCGCAGCCCGGAAAGTTGGTTCGCCGTGTCGGCCACGGCCGCGTCGAGCATCGCTTTGCGGCCCTCGAGAGCCGCAGCCTGCGAGCGGTAGACATTTGCCTCGGCAGCGATGCGGGCAATGCTTTGCTCGATTTCGAGGGTGATCGCGTTGCGCAGATCGCCGTCGGCGGCGGCACCCGACTGGCGTGTCACCAGGTCCGTCAACACGGGCGATCCGATTTCTTCAGCGATGGCCGTGACGGGGGCGCCCGCCTTACGCAGGTCCTCGATACGGCGAAGGCGCGATTCCGACGCGGAAAGACTGGCTTTCGACAAGAAGATCTGCCGGCCGAGCTCCGCAGTCTCACTGGCTGCGTTGTTGGCCCCAGTCTGATCGACGGCGCCATGCGTGAGCCGGTATGTTTCCAGCCGATCCGTCGATTCGACCAGATCCCTTTGTACTTGCGGAAGGCTGGCGACTATCGAATCCAGATGAACCTGATCCGATGCGCGGCTCTTTTGTATGAGATCTTGAATGTAGACCTGGGCAAACGTGTTCGCGACAAGTGCCGCACGCGCGGGACTTGGATCGGTGAAGCCGATGGTGATGACGCGCGATCGCAGCTCTTGTCCGACCCTCATTCCGTTGCGGAGCGCCTTCAGCTCGGGCGCGTCCGCTGCGTCCGGACTTTCCGCAACTGTCTTACCCTGTCTCCAGGCCCTGCTCAGGAGATCGCTGAGGAACGAGCCAGCCGCGGGCGGGACGGCGCTGACGCCGCTCTTTCCGGTACCGTCGACTGTTTGGGCCTTGCGCAGTGCTGCCAGAATCCGACGCAGGTGGCCTTCTGAGGAGAGCATCGTCAGATGATCATCGATGCTCGATTCCAGCGAGTCCTGGGCGATTGCCATGCCGCCCGAAGCACTGCTGCTCGGGGCGTCGATAATGACCTGCGTCGTTGCCTCGAACAGCACCGGGCGGGTGAAGCCTGCCAGTCCGGCCAGGATGCCGCCCAAAAGGGCCATGGCAAGCAAGAACCATTTTCGCGTCGTCAGGATGATTACAAGCTGGTGGAAGGGTGACGATTGCGTTGGCTCGCGTGGCGGCCGCATCGAGCGCAGATTGGTTTCAAGTGTCCCAACTTCCATTTGCTTGGCGCGCGGACGCCGGGCGCGGTTGGCTATGGAACCTTCCATCTCAATCCCCTGTCAGTTCGATATGGTAAGAAGGGTGCATGGCGGCCGCCGATGGCCGCATGGCTTCGTTGCGCCACGCCTGAAACATGAGCACCGGCCACAGGTCGCGGAAATTATCTTGGCTTCCATGCAGATGATTGCGCCAGCATGCGTCAACCTTCTCACGGTCGATGACCCCGTCCCCGGAGCGGCCGATCGTGGCAATGATATCGGTTGCCCAGCCGCGCAAGGGCCCTTTCAACCAAGTCCCGACCGGAACGTCGAAACCTTGCTTGGGCCGGTCGACCAGTCGGCGTGGTACATAACGATCGAGCAGTCGGCGAAGCAACCATTTGCCCTTCCCGTTTCGGACTTTGGCACGGGCTGGCAAGCGCCAGGCGAATTCAACGACGCGATGGTCCAGGATCGGGCATCGCCCCTCGAGGCTGTTGGCCATGGTGGCTCGATCGAGCTTCACCAAAATGTCGCCCGGTAGATAGCCTGTCATGTCGGCGAATAGGAGACGCGAGAGCAGGCCGTCGAGCTTTGTGGTGTCGGTCGCTGCTGTCGACGGCTTGCGATGAACAAGGTCGTTGGCTGAAGATCTGGTCAGTTGCAGAAGGAGTTCGTCCTCATCTCGCGCCGCGAGCAGGCGGGCAAGGCGAGCCAGGCGGTCGCCGCGCAAGCCATGCCGCATATTCGCTGAAAGCGGCAGATTGCCGAAGATATCTTTCTGAGAGGCTTGGGCCAGCAACCCAGCCCCCGATGCCAACAGCCGGCGAAAGGACAATGGTAGCTCATGCTGCTTTGTGAGGCGGGTTGCCAGGAAGTGTCGAGAATAGCCTGCGAAGCACTCGTCGCCACCATCTCCTGAAAGCGCCACCGTTACGTGTTGCCGCGCGAGGCGCGACACCAGCAGCGTCGGTATCTGCGATTCATCGGCAAACGGCTCGTCCCAAATCCGGGGCAACTCCGGAATGACCTCAAGCGCGGCGGCCGGCGAGAGATGAAGTTCCGTATGATCGGTGCCCAGATGCCGAGCCACCGCGGCCGCATGGGGAGCTTCATCAAACCCACCTTCGCCGAAGGCTATGGTGAACGTACGAACGGGGTTTCGGGACTGTGCCTGCATCAGGGCGACGACAGTCGAGCTGTCGATTCCGCCCGACAGAAAGGCGCCCAGCGGCACGTCTGCAACCATTCGTTCCTTGACGGCCAGGCGGAGCAGGCTGTCGAGCTCGGTCGCGAGGTCCTCGTCGCTGGCGGCTATCGGATCGCGCTGTCCCTTGCAGGCGACATCGGCCAGCGACCACCAAGGGTGAATGCGATGCGCAAGCGAACCGGTGCCTCGGGCGCTGGCGAATTGCGCCGCAGTGACCGACAGGACTGAACCAGGCGGCAGCTTGAACACGCCCTGCCAAATGCAACGGTCATCCGGCACCCAGCCTTTGGAAACCATCGTCGTCGCCGCATCGACATCGAGTTCCGGGGTGAACCCTGGGAAGCAAGTGATCGCCTTCAGCTCCGAGGCGAAGACAAGCGCGTCAGGTGTCAACGCGACATAGAGTGGCTTCTTGCCCATTCGGTCGCGGGCAAGCTGAAGCGTTCGGTTCTTCTGATCCCAAAGCCCGAAAGCGAACATGCCAGCGAAGCGCGCGAGGGCTGCATCAAGGCCCCAGCTTTCGATCGCGCACAGCATGACCTCCGTGTCGCTGGCGCCGCGGAAATGATGGCCCGCCCCTTCCAGTTCACGGCGCAGATCGCGAAAATTGTATATCTCGCCATTGAAGGTGATGACATACCGACCGCTCGCGGAGCGCATTGGCTGGCGACCCGCTTCGGACAGGTCGACGATGGCCAGTCGCCGGTGGCCGAAGGCTACCCCCGCTTCACGGCTCATCCAGAAGCCCTCGCCGTCAGGCCCGCGATGACGAAGGGCTGAGGTCATCTGTCCAATTGCCCTGAGCGACCTCGTATCTGCGGCGTTGGGTGCCAGGAGAATTCCAGCGATCCCACACATGCTAGCGCCCTCGCTCCCGAATGGGCGCCGAAACCGCCCCGGCTGGAATTCGCCTGGTCAAGGGCGCGATCCTGCGCGTCAGGAAAAATTCGCCCGTTCGCAATCCCGGACCGGGGGGCTGCGTCGCATGACACATCGCGACGGTCAGCGCCGATATTGCCTCGCGGGTCATTGCCTCGCCTCATCCAACCGTCGGCTTCCTTCCTGCGCCATCAACACAGCGGGCGCCGAATGTGAAGCACTGCTGTGCGTCCGGCCCTCAAGAACACTCAGATACAGATCGCAATAACGGTCGACGACGTGCGACAGCGCAAATTGCTCCCGAACAAATCCGATCGAACGTTCGCCCATGACTTTTGCGAGGGCGCGATTGGACAGAACTTCGATTATTCTGGATGAGAGGGCTGCCACATCGCGCGGCGGGACGAGATAGCCGTTCCACCCGTGTTCGACCACGTCGTTGCAGCCGGGCATCCTCGAGGCCACGATAGGCAATCCAGCCAAACCGGCCTCCAGAAGGACGCGCGGGACGCCCTCGCGATACCGGGTGGGAAAGGCGAACAAGTCTGCCATGCCGAGGAGCGCTGGAACATCTGGCCTCGGGCCCAGGGCGATTACATGAGGAGAGTATCGGTCGATATCCGCTTTGTGGACGGCAAACGGGCCTTCCGATTGCCACGGGCCGACAAGCACGAAACGTGCGTTCGGCCTCTCGCGCAGGACGTGTGGTACCGCTTCGAGGAGAGCCGGGATCCCCTTCTGGCGGGTCAGTCTGCCCACAAAGATCACGACTTCGGCCGACTGGAGCCCAAGTTCTTCGCGCATGGCCGTTGCGGAATGACCCCGATCCCGCGCCCTCGCAAACGCATCCGCGTCGATTCCAGAACTGCGGATCAGCCGCCCCTTGCCGCGTCCGACCAGCCGGTAACGCGCGAAGAAAGCCTGGTCGTCCCGGTTTTGGAAGACGGTCGCGGCTGTCCAGAATGAGGCCAGTCCCTGAAGGCAGCAGAAAATCGGACGCAGGGCCAACGCTCTCGGCTCTAGCGAGGAGAATGTCCAGCCAAGCCCATTGATGGTGCGGACGACCGGAACCTGTCCTCGTAACGCAATGGGTGTCAGGAGATTCGGCTTCGTGTCGAAACTCTGAACAATGTCTGGCCGGATTTTCAACAGCAATTTGCGTGCCGCGCGCAAAGTGCCCCACTCTGCGCTGCCGCTGGCAAACCGGTCGAAACTCAATTGGTGATGTGGAATGCCGTGAGGCGCGAATGCGGCACCATCACCGCTCGACACAGCCGTAACCCGGAAGCCCCTTTCGCGCACGGACAGCAGGAAGGGAATTCTCAGGAGGTGATCCTCACCTCCGACGCAAACCAGGTGAGGTTTCATGCCGCCCTTCGGGAACATGCGCGGCATCTCGGTCGCGCAATGTTGCTGGCTTTTGGAGTCTTCTTTCACAGCCTCGGCTTCATCTTTTTTGCCCGCAGGACGAGAAGCCAACGCTAGGAGGAGGCCCGCCTACTGTCCTCGTCTGTTCGAATGAAACAAGCCGTGTTCTGGCAACGAGCCGGTGTGCCGAAGGTCAGATACCTACGCACCGTATAAAATGGTCCACACTGCTTGGTTACCCAAGCACGAGAGGCCCACCGATCTATCCCGCGGCCTTTCATGTGCTCCCGTTGGATTGCGGTCTAAGTTCTTCGGCTCGGGGCACTGGGGTTGACCGCCCTTCAGGTGATCGCTCGCGCCTCCGATCTCAGCATGATCGGAACGCCGTCGCGGATCGGGAAGGCAAGTCCCGCGGCTTTCGATATGACTTCATCGTTGTCTGAATGCCAGGCAAGCAAGCCCCTGGTCATTGGACATACCAGCCAGTCCAATAGCCTGAGATCGAACGAGGTATTTTCTTCCTCTCGTCTATCGGCGTCCATCTGCTATTCCTTTCCCGGCCAATGTACTAACGCTCAACCCCGAAGCGAGCGCGCTTCCCGACATAGAAGCGATCGCTCGAGATTCGCGTTGCTGCTGTAGTTCGTGAACTCTCTGCAAAGAGGCAAATCATCAGGACAAACCACACGATCGGATGGCGTATGATCAAATGCGGGATGCTGAAGATGACGATCGAACCCAAAAGCGCTAGCAGGGCGTCGAATTTCGCGCGCCAAGCGGATACGGCGGAGGAAATGATGATCCACACCAGCGCCAGAACTGCAACAAACCCGCCTTGACTGTACAGATCAAGAAATGTGTTGTGCGCTTCGAACGGGCGGGGCAGAAATTGCTGATCGCCGACAGGGGGGCGTTCCATGTGCGGACCTGGACCCAACCCCAGCGATCCCGATCTTAGGCCCTTGTCCACTGCTTCAGCCCAGAGATAAAGGCGAAGCTCGACAGTATCCTCGGTTGCTTGACCGCCCTTGTCCTTCGTAAGGCTCTTGGCGAACGCTTCGGCGCTGTCGAACCCGGTGAGGATATAGGGACTCATTGCTATTGCCAGCGGCAGTAAGCCGATAATGAACAAAAGGCCGATTTGGCGGGAAAGACTTGCATTTCCATCGCCGGTCTTGAGCCAGGTCCGCGCCCGCAATCCCAGGAACATCAGACCCGTCACGATCGTAGTATATAGATAGGTATCACTCTTCGTCAGCCTGCCGACATAGAAAGGCAGGATCAAGGCGCACAGCCCCAAGAGCCTTCCCCAGCGGCTGTCGGAGGTCGTTGCAAGATGCAGAGCCAGAGGTCCAAAGACCGCGCAGTAAAGCGCAAGCTGGTTTGGATTGTCGGACCAGCCGCAGAAGCGATCCCAGTACCAAGGATTGACGCCGGACTGGCTGATCCACCCCCAGCCAAGTCCCACTTGAATAGCAAGGCCAACATTGGCGATCGCAACAATCCACCATGCACAATCGCGAAGATGGCGACCGGCATCGGGCTCAGCGGCGGCCAGGCAGGTGACGCTTGCCAGCAAAAGGTAGGCTGCCAGGTCGTGCAGCAACGGGGACAAGTACAGGACGGTGCTCAGATATCCAACGACGGCGCCCATGCTCAGAGCAAATGCCATAAGCGCCCAAAAGCTCGCCAGCATGGCGAAGACGGATGAGGCTTCCATGCGGCCGCCGCCCAGGATACGTCCAATCGAGAGCAGTATCCAAAGCACGAGGAATGTTTCGCCGTAACCGGCGTGCAATAGCGGTAGGGTGAGTTGTGTCGCGTATGACATCACGACGCCGCAGGCCAGGAGCACATTTCGGATTACCATCTGAGCCGTCCAGGCGAAGGCGAGGCAAGGTCATTTACCACTATCGGGGCGTTCCGCCTTCTGCGAGTGAATAGTTCCATATCTCCAATCTCAGACATGATGGTGGGGCGCCGTTTGATTCAAAGCCGAGTCTCTCTCAAGACCAGTGACGAGGAACCTTGCCTGTGACACGTGCCGTCTTTCACGCACCTGCTGTGCAACAGCTTCGGCAGCGGTTGTGAGGCCACTTCGGTCCAAGCTTTCGACGCAAATCATGGGAAGTCGGCAAGATTCAAGCTGCTCGACTACGAGATTGACCTGATCAATGTGATCAAGGCTGCTCTGTAGATCAACCTCGAGAAGCTGTTGGATGATGCCAAGGGAACGGCGGCGTTCCCGAAGGCGCGCCTCCAGAACTTCTCTCGGCGCTTGCAAGCGGATGAGCAGGTCCGGTTTAGGCATCATGTCAAGAGCGCGCGCCAAACTCGCGCGATCGGTTATGCCGCTTAGCAAGACGAGTGAGGAGACGGATTGAACCGTTCCCTGGTCGAAAATTGAAATTACGTCATCGGACGCCTGAGCTATGCTCCAAGCTTGGATAAGAATCTCAAGATGCCACTTCAGACGAATGGCCCACAGTTTGTTCCTAGGCGGAAAAATAGCAAGCATGGCTGCAATCAGGGAGCGCTGTTCAATCCATCTCAAATACAAGCTCGAAAATAGCTTGAGGGCCGCTCTTTTAATCGGATGCCGGCGGTCGCCAAGCTGTAACACGACGGTGTATCCCTGGCTTTGAAGAACGTGCACCAATTCGGCAGCGAAGGTCGTCTTGCCGGCAGCAGAAGGCCCAAATAACTCAAGGATCATTGTTCAATCCAAACCAGAAGATAGCCTTCAACACGAACAACATCGTACAGATCTCGTTCCTAGATAGTCTTATTTCGGATAATTCCTCTTTCTGTCGCGTTGATCGGCCATCACGCCTTCGCGTACATTTCTAATCGCCCAGATCAATCCGGGGTGAATCCCTAACCGGGAGCGGATATAGGCCGCCTGACAAATGCTCAAGAAAACCACCGTGGCGCTGGTGGCAATGGCTGCTCCAACCGTGTCGTCCAACGAAATACCCAGGATGCAACCCGGGACATTAATGATCGCCGCGACGGACATCATTATAGCGGAGGCGCGCTCGTGGCCTGTCATTGTCAAAAGTTGCTGCTGCGGCCCGACAGCGGCCGCGGATAGCTGCCCAACTACCAAAATCCGAGCTATGAGCGCCCCCGAGGTGAATTCACCGCCAAACGCACGCAACACCGGTTCGGTAAACACAAGGAGTGGGAGCGCCAGCGCCACGCCACCCGCAAAGGACAATATGGTGGCTCTTGCGAACAATGCTTGGAGCCCTGTCATGTCCTTGCGCGCGAACAGGCGCGAGATAGCGGGGGCGAATGCGGTGCTCACGGCCACCCGCGGCAAAGTGAGAAGCAACGCGATGTTCGACCCGACCGCGAATATTCCGGCCCCCTTTATGAACCCGATCTTTCCGAGCAGCATAACCGCCGTGCGGTTCATCAGGACGTCCACAAATGTCATGATCATGATGGGAAGAAGCGAAGGCCACCAATCCCGGAAGGCATAGGTCGGCGGCGCGGCACTCAAGCCGGAGGGCCACAGGCGCCAGACACTGAAACCCGTTATCATGGCTGCGACGGCTGAACTGATCAGCAGCATCCACATCACAGTCGTCGCGTCCAGCCGCCACGGCGTGAACAAAACCGCGAGGCCGAGCAGGGTGAGCATAAATCCGTCGCGTACAATGCGTTCGGGAAGGAGCGCGGAAATTACTCCTCCAAAGGCTCGCACGACACCTGCACCAGTGAGATAGATTGTGATCAGCGGAAGCGTCGCCAAGCCTATCAACACACTGATGGCAAGTTCCGGATCCAGATGGTGAGGCCACCGGATCACGATCAGCGCGCCAACAGCCGCGATCAGAAATGCCACTGTGATGCAGGCCCTGGATCCAAAATGGATGAATCCAAGCGCCATCGGAAATTGGTTTGTTGCCTCGTACGCAGGCACGAATCGCAAAACTGCCACGTGAAAACCGAGAGTGGAGCCATAAGACAAGAGTGTGATCCAGGCGAACACGTACGTGAAAGTTCCAAAGCTCTCCACGCCCACCAGGCGCGCGATGACGATCTGGGTTACGAAGGTCAACCCGGCACCCGCCGCGTAAATAAACAAGGCCCAAACGCTTGCGTGAGAGAGCCGTCGGGTCAAACCACGGCTGCCGGTGCTTCCCTTGGCGGACGGTTGCTGGCCAGGTGGCTCGAAAATCCCTTTGAAGCCGTTCAGCTCGAAGTCGTCAGGCGCCAAATCGTGGAAAATGGGTATTGCTGACGTCGCGCGCTGGCGTTCCGATCGCATCGTTTCCGTCACCGGCTTTCTGGATTCGTCCCCCATCCGCTTTCCGTTCCTCCCACTTCCGACAAGGCCGATCGGGAGCTCGCCGCGGTGCATCTGTGAGGGGAGCACGGTAACGTCACCTTCGGGTAAGTCTTCATCCATTCGAGGGATGCAAAACGTGGCGACGTCTGGAAGCCTCGCTTTCGCGATGGACGCATTCGGTCGGATGAACTTCCGATTCGGTCGGATGAACTTCCGAGCCGCCAACGGTCATTTGGATTTTGGCTAAGCAGTTACGAGTTCCGGGCAAGTGAAGACAAAAGCGAAAGTGAGCCGATGACCGCGGATTTGAAGATTGCTCAGGCCGTATCGAGGGCACCGACCATTAAACCGATCGATCACGACACCGACGTCGCGGCCTATGAGAGCGCGACAAAATACAGGTATCAAAATCCGAGCTTTGCGAGCCGATACCTTGATGGATATGCGGGTCGCCTCAAGCTGTCGACGTTAGCATCCTATGTCATCGCGCGACGGGAGCAGAATTGCATCGCCAAGGCGCTGGAGAGGTGCTCCCCGCTTCCGGCTCGGGTGCTCGATATCCCATGCGGAACCGGGAAGCTGGCGGAAGTGTTGGGTCGGCACGACTGTCAGGTTCTTGCCGCGGACATCTCGATTGAAATGATGGCCTTGGCCAAGACAGCGTATGAGAGCCAGTCTGGATTTCGGGGTTTCATCCGGTGCGACGTGACCCAGTTGCCGTTCGGCGACGAAAGCTTTGACACGGTGATCTGCCTACGCCTAATGCACCTCATCCCGCCACATCTTAGGCGTGACATCATCAATGAACTGGCGCGCGTTGCCAGCCGCCGCGTAATCGTTTCCTACGGCCTTGCTTCCCGATTCCAGAGAATACGATTAAGGCTGCGAAAGATGATCACCGGGAAGATGTCAGCGCCTCATCCGGTCAATTTCAATGTCGCACGACAGGATTTCGCGGAGGCAGGGCTCAGCCTGGTAGGTTCTTTCAGTGTACTCCCCCTCCTGTCTTGCGAGCACTTGTTCATACTCGAGAAGACAACGGCCTAGCGTGGCATTTTAGCATTACTGATTGGCGCGCCAAGGAGTGGCCCTAGAGGCGACAATGGAACTTATCAGCAAGGGCAGTTCGTCACGCATGGCATCACTTGACCTGCTGCGCTTGATTGCAGCTCTGGCAGTCGTGCTCTATCATTACCTTTTCCGCGGCGCGATAGCCGGAAATCTCGACGTGAGTTACCCTGCCGCCGCGCCTTACGCCATCTATGGTAACCTCGGTGTCAATCTGTTTTTTCTGATTAGCGGTTTCGTCATCGCCTGGTCGGCCGAAGGCCGTACCTGGCAAGAATTCGCGGTCGCGCGTTTCGCCCGGCTTTATCCCGGGTTTTTAGTCTGCATGACAGCAACGTTTGTTGTTCTCGTCATTGCCAAAGACCAGCGTCTTCCAACCGATGCAACGACCTACGTCGCCAATCTCTCCATGTTCGCCCGTATCTTCGGTAGGAAGTCCATGGATGGCGTCTACTGGTCGATCATGCTCGAGATCCTGTTCTACTGCTGGGTTGCGGTGCTGATGCTGGCGGGTGCCTTTCAGCGCTGGAAACTACCCATCGCTGCCGCATGGCTCGCAGTTTCGGTAATCAACGAATTCTTCTTCGGGAGCACGGTGATACGCCTTGTCTTGATTACAGACTACGCACCCTTTTTTGCTGCCGGCATCCTCTCCGAAGACATCGTGGCAAGAGGCCGCTCGCCACTTGCGTTCCTTCTTCTTGCCGTCGCGTTCGGGGTGTCTTGCCGTACGATCATGCTCCCCCATGCGTGGATGCAGGAGCACTATGGAACAGCCATTTCGTATCCTGCTCTTTTCACGGCTAATTTGGTGGTCTACGGAATCTTCGCCGGCTCCATACTGCTTCGCTACGTTGTCGCACCTTCCAAGACTGTCTTGATGCTCGGTGGATTGACCTATCCGCTTTACCTTTTGCATCAGTACATTGGTTACGTTTCGCTAAACGCGTTGGCGCCGCATGTCGGCAAAGACCCCGCATTCTTCTTCGTGTTGGCTGGGGTTCTCTTTGCCTCCTTTCTCATTTGGCGTTTCATCGAAGCTCCGATACGCAAGCCGCTCATCCGCGGCTTGACGTCCGCAATATATCGCCTCGCGCCGGCCTCGCAGCACATGCGGCCGACCTCGCCCGCACATTAGTTCGACCGCGCTCCATGGCTCTGCTCGGGCTCTGATGCAATGACGCAAGCAGAGCCCGGCGCTCAGTGAAGACTCTTTGTCGCGGCTGCGTCGAACGGCGCGCTGTGCGTACAGCGACGATCAAAAAATCTCTCAGGGGATGCATGTATGTGATTTGTCGCTAATGTGTCCCTCAAGTACGTAAACGCGGGGGAGGCGTCGAATCATTTGAAGGAACGCGCATGACAACTCTTCACTACACGTCGGGTGGATCAGGCGCGGACATCGCGACGGCCGGCTTCAATCTGGCTGATGTTTCATCCGTTGACCAGCTCAATGCACTGCCGGCCGGCATGAAAGGCTTGGTCTGGCTAGACGAGGTCAACGGGGCATCCTCGTCCTTTATCCAGAAAGTCACGCCTTTCATCGGGAATTCGAAAGTTTTTGGTTTCTTCCTCGTTGACGAGCCGGACCCGACCGGGAAATGGGGTACCTACGCCAGCGCCGCCAATCTGAAGGCGGAATCCGACTGGATCCATTCTCATGTGCCGGGCGCCAAGACCTATATCACCATGATGAGCTTGGGGACGTCCGCGAATCCTGATTTTACCAATACGTACAATCCCGGCAACACGCATATCGACTATTACGGGGTGGATGCCTATCCGGTGCGCACTGGTGGCGTCGCCGACTACAACATGATCGACCGGTACGTCGCTGCCGCGAAGGCTGCGGGCATTCCGGTGAGCCAGATGATCCCTGGCTACCAAGCGTTTGGCGGCGGCAACTACAAGACTGACACGGGTGGCCAATATGTCGTACCAACGGCGGCTCAGGAACAGACCATGATGGACCATTTTGCCAAGCTGATTCCATCACCGGCCTTCGACTACGCCTATGCTTGGGGCTCCCAGCAGGGCGATACCGCGCTTGGAAACTCGCCGGCGCTGAAGGCTTTTTTCCTGCAGCATAATCAAAGCGCTGCAAGCGTGCCGCCGACCGGCGATGTCACGCCGCCCAGCAGCGTGCCGCCGACCAGCAGCGGACCCCCGCCCAGCACCGTGCCTTCGATGACCCATCACATTTTCTACGGCACGGGTAGCGCGGATGTACTTCACGGCACCACTGGCGCGGACACGATGAACGGCCGGGGCTATAACGACACCTATTATGTCAACAACGCCGGCGACAAGGTGGTGGAACTGCGGCACAGCGGCAACGATAGCGTGCTGGCATCGGTGAGTTACGCGCTGTCGGCCGGTTCGCAGATCGAGCATCTTGCGACCACGAGCAAGTCGGGCACTACCGCCATCAACCTCACGGGAAACGAGTTCGCCCAAACCATTGATGGCAATGCCGGGAGCAACACTATCAACGGCGGTGGCGGGAGAGACGTCCTGACGGGACATGGCGGCAACGACGTCTTTGTCTTCAATTCCGCTCTCAAGGTCGGCAATGTCGACAAGGTCACCGATTTCAACGTGGGCCACGACAAGATCCAGCTCGACCACACTGTGTTTGCCGGCCTGCATACCGGCGCCCTTCCTTCTTCGGCATTCCATGCCGGCAGGGCTGCGCATGACAGCAGCGATCACATCGTCTACAACAGCACGACTGGTGCGCTTTCTTTCGACAGCGATGGGTTGGGCGGCGCACATCATCAGATCCAATTTGCCACTCTATCTCCGCATCTGGCTCTGACGGCGTCCTCGTTCATCGTAACGTGACCTCGGGAACTTCAGGCCTGATCCAGACGGCCTGACGTTCTCTTGAATATAGCTCGATGGAACCAAATAGGCCCCGCTGGGCTTTATTCAGCATGAGCGCACGCGGCATCGAATTCCTGCAGAAATGGGTGGAAGATAAGATCCCACCCTATACCAAGGCCGATCCGGCTCTGGCAGCGAAACTTGCGGACCAGGCAACGGCGGATGCCCTCAGGGCGGGAATCCGCCCCGAGGAAATCTCCGAGGAAGTCGGAAGCATGTTGACGACCATGCTCGAAGTGCTCGATCAGCGCGATACGACATGATTGCGCGTTTTGCGGCAGATGCTGCCCCAGCTTGGCGCCAAACGTAATGCACAATGCGTCATGGGTCAGCCAGGGCTGCATTCCGAACATGCTCTCCCAGGACGCGCGCGATGACCCTGTCCACGTCGTGAGCTTCAGCATCATTGACTTGTATCAAGGGCCATCGGTCCTGGCGCAAGCACTCGCCGACCTCTCTTGAGATCTCGGCCTGCCGCAATCCCCTGTCCACGCCTAGTTCGAACAGGATAACCTCGAGGAGCGGTTGCTGCGCATACCGCTCCTCGAGACGGCGGCGCAAAGTTTCCTGAGGCGCGTCGAGCTGCACGACGAGGTCCGGCCGCGGCAGGAACGCCAGGCACTTGCGAACCGCGTCGAGCCTTGGAGTTCTAGCCAGCACGCCCAGCGCACACAAAGCCTGAATCATGCCCTCTTCGAAGATGAAGCAACCGGACGACTCCCGCGCTTGGCGCCAGGACTGGCACAGTTGGGCGATGTCGACCTTCATACGCCATGACCACACGCGGCTTCGAAGAGGGATTGATGTCAGAAGCCGGGCCGCGACACTGTCCTTTGGCAAGGTCGACAGCAAGACAGGAGCGGATGTGGCAATTTTTTTGCCAATTCGCCCTATGCCGTGGCGGATCTCGGGACCATCATCCTGAGCCGATCCATGTTCAATCAGACGGTACCCGTTCACTGTCTTCACGTTGATACCGTGTTTCGCCAGGCCCTGGCAGAGGCCGCGAAGAAGCGTGGTCTTGCCGGCACCAGGCGGTCCAAACAGCTCGATGATCATAGCGGAATGCCTAAGCGCCTTCGAAAAAGCAGTCATTCACCTGCGGATCAAAGCTTATCCAGATTTCAGATCACACCAACGTTCATTTGAATGACCGTTCCAGTCGTGAATATCTGGGCACCCCCGGATCCTCGCGGCGCCTGCCGATTCATCGCGATTGCGCTAGGTGAGCCGTTGCAAAACTTCTGAAGGACGCTCGGGAAGCGCTGGCTAGGCAAGATCGAGGCATCATCCGAATGATTGATGAAAAGATCTCCGCGGCGAGCGATGTTCGACCGTCAGCTTGGCGGGGCCCTGAATGTCCTCAGTGTGTTTGCATTCGGAAGTGGCAAATCAAAACCTGCAGGTGGATCTGCGACCCACCCGAAGGTGGTCAGTCGTTCCCGAATATGACCTTGACCAAGGGGGGCCAGTCTGGCGCCGTTACCGACAGATGGGTGCCCAATTTGCGGACATTCCAATCTTCGACCACCTTGGAGACGTCGCCAGGCGGTATCCTGACAAGCTCGCAATCAGCGACGGCGCCAACCGCCTGACTTTTTCTGAGCTTTTCCGGGAGGTCGAGACGCTGGCAACTCATATCAGTGCCGTCGTCCCCGAAGGGCAGGCCATCGGCATCCTGCAAGCAAACTCCGCTTGGTATCCTGTGGCGATGTTGGCGAGCATGACGGCGGGACGGCCTTCGGTTCCGCTCAACACAAGAGATCCCGCCTCTCGCATTTTCGGTATAGTCAGTGCCGCGCGGCTCGGCGCGATTATAGGCGCCGAAAATGTTCGCCCGGTCGAACTAGCCCAAGAGATCGTCTGGATCGATATTGCCGCCGCCGTGGCGCCCAACGATCAACACCCAGAACAGCAGCCCAAGCCCCCTATCGTTTCGGTCGATGCGCCTGCATTGGTGCTTTACACTTCAGGTAGCACCGGGCGCCCCAAGGGAATCGTCAACAGCCAACGCAGCCTGCTCTGGCGGGTCCGGCAATATGTCGATGCGTGCCATATCAGCGCGGATGACGTTTTCCTGCCGCTGACCGGGCCAGCCACGATCGCCGGTTGCCGGGAGATCTTTGCGGCGCTGCTGACGGGCGCCACATTGCATCTTCTCGAGGTGGAGGCTGTCGGCCTGCGCGCTGCGCGCGCTCGATTGCAGTCCGAAGGTGTGACGATCACCTATCTTGTGCCGGCACTGCTTCGAGCCCTCCTGGCCGAGGCGCCCGCCGACGCTTCCTGGCCGCTCAGAGTGGCCCGGATCGGTGGGGAGAAAGTGTCATGGGCAGACATCGCTTTGCTGCGCAAAGCCGTTTCGGACCAGTGCCTGATCCAGATCGGCTACTCATCGACTGAAACCATCGGTTCGCAATGGTTCTTGCCGCCTGACTGGCCCGAGCAAGACGCGTCGGTTCCCGTCGGCAGGCTGCTCCCTGGTATGACATTCGCTATCGTCGACGAAGCGGAGTGCAATGTAGGGCCAGGCGAGAGTGGAGAGCTTCTGATCAAAAGCCGCTATGTCCTGCTTGGTCATTGGGAGAACGGAGTGGTCGTTCCCGCGCAGCCGGACCCCGACGATCCCGAGGCTCGGCTTTTTTCGACCGGGGACCTCGTTCGGCTGGACGATGATGGCATCTTGAGGATCGTCGGCCGCAAAGGGCGCCAGATCAAGATCAATGGTCGACGCATCGAGCCCGCCGAACTCGAACGGGTCTTGCGTTGCGCGCCTTCAGTGGCGGATGCCGTGGTGATGGTAACGGCCGCGCAGGAACTCATCGCCTTCGCGGTTCCCCAGCGCTTCGCAGGCGGCGCTTTTGCAGACGACCTTCGCCAGCTCCTCAGAATGACCTTGCCGGCACCATTGCGTCCCTTGCGATTGCACACCGTTGACGCAATCCCACGCCTGTCGGGAGGTAAGGTCGATTTGGCAACACTGGCCGAGATAGATCGTTCGCACGGAAGGAGGGCGCAAGCCGCCCCGTCGTCCACTCTCGATGCTCCGCCCGCCGGAGGAGCAAAGGACACGCGTCAAATAGTGCAGCACGCGTGGACGCAGGTTCTCAACACAGGCACTGCCGCGGGAAACTGGGATGATGCTGGAGGAGATTCGCTGCAGCTGCTGCACTGCGTCATGGCGATCGAAAACGCCATCGGGCAAGAGCTGGGCCTCGAGGCATTCACCGTCGGCATGAGCTTGGACGAGATGGTTGAGGCGGTCGTCTCTGCACGGTCGGGCGAAGGGCGCGAAAAGAAGCACCACCCCCCGGTTCTTTTCCTGTTTCCAGGGTCCGTTGGCTATGGTCCGAGCCTGGCTGCGTTCGCAGCCGCCATGGGGAAAGTCGCCCGTGTAAACCCGATCCGATATCCGAGCCTTGCGGCGATACTGGACGGACACAACACCCTCAGCGCCATGGCTGGCGCCGCACTCGAGCAGATAAGCCGCATCCAACCTGCGGGCCCCGTGCGACTTCTCGGCCATTCTCTGGGTGGCGCGGTTGCATTCGAGGTTGCCGCACGGCTCATGAACGCCGGGCGAACGGTGCGGTTCCTGGGCATCCTCGACACGAGCCTTCTGGACGAGCCGAGCAACCACTGGGAGACACTTACCCGTACGTTCTATCGTATTCGCACCAACCGCATATCCGCGCACCGGATGGCTTGCAGAGCCCTTGCGAAGATCACCGTGGCCGTGGGCGGCGAAGCGCGTCTGGCCAGGATTCTGGACAGATTTGCCAATGGAGAGTTCAACCCGACGATCTTCAGGACCAAACTGGAAATGCAGGAGGTTTTAAGGGCGAAGTCATTCTTCCAGTGGCTTGAGGCATCGAAACCGGCTCTGCCCCTCTCCGGTACCTTGTTCCGATGTCGCAGGGAGGGGATGCCGCGGGCCTTGGGCTGGGACAGCGTCTTGGCACACCTGGACGTCATTTCGATCAAGGGCAGCCACATCGACCTTGTCGTCGAACCAAACCTTGCCACCAACCGTCCGCTTATCGAGACGGCCATCGTGCAGACCTATTCCCCCGCCGAATCTCGCAAAAGGGAGGACTTGTCATCGACATAATTCCGGAATTCAGCAAGGACATGCTGACGCTCGATGCCCGCGCGGAGGTCGATCGCATCGTTGACACCTTGCGCACTCAGGTTCTCGGCACCCTGCATCGTCGCGGCGTGGTTGTTGGTCTTTCCGGCGGTATCGACAGCTCCGTCGTCGCGACCTTGTGCATGCGCGCGTTCGGGAAAGACAAGGTCCTGGGACTGTTCATGCCGGAGCGGGATTCTTCCGGCGACTCGCTGAGACTTGGCCGCCGCGTCGCGGCACAGCTTGGCATTGAAAGCGTCCTTGAGGACATAGCACCGGCCCTGGAGGCTATTGGGGCCTACCGCCGACAGATCGAGGCGATCCAGACCATCGTTCCCGATTATGGGGAAGGGTGGAAATGCAAGCTGGTGATCGCGTCGGTTCTGGAGAGCAGCGGGCTCAACATAACCCGCCTCACGGTCCAGGATCCGCAGGGTAAAGTATATACCGTGCGTCTGCCGCCAGCTGCCTATCTGCAGATCGTTGCTGCGACAAACTACAAGCAGCGCCTGCGCAAGATGACGGAATACTATCACGCCGACCGCCTCAAATACGCGGTTGTCGGCACTCCAAATCGCCTCGAGTACGACCAGGGCTTTTTCGTCAAGCAGGGCGACGGAGCCGCCGACGTGATGCCGATCGTTCACCTTTACAAAACCCAGGTTTATCAACTCGCGGAATATCTCGAGGTGGATGATGAAATCCGGCAGCGGCAACCGACCACCGACACCTTTTCCATGACCCAAAGCCAGGAAGAATTTTATTTCGCGCTGCCCTATCACCTGATGGATCTATGCCTCTACGGCCTGAACCACGGGATCGCCAGCAATGAGCTCGCGGCGGTTGCTGGCCTCACCGAGCCCCAGCTTCAGAAAGTGTTTAAGGACATCGAAGCGAAACGAAGGGCGGCCCACTATCTTCACGCGCGGCCTTTGCTGTCCGCCGAAGGCGGAGATTGACCGAGCATGTGCGGCATCGCTGGAATCGTGGCGCTGAATGCCACAGCGGCTTTTCCTTCGCGGCAGGCGCTGATGCAGATGATGGGCGCGCTGGCGCATCGCGGCCCCGACGGGCGCGGTCTCTACCGGGACAGACGCGCGGGGCTGGCGCATGTGCGCCTGTCCATCGTCGATCTTTCCAGTGGCCAGCAACCGATGGCGGACACAGGCGATACGACGTGGATCGTGTTCAACGGCGAGATATTCAACTACGTCGAATTGCGTGAAAAACTCACGGCGCTCGGCCACCGCTTCCGAACCCGCAGCGACACGGAGGTCGCGCTACACGCCTATCGTGAGTGGGGAGAAACGGCCTTCGAGCGGATGAACGGCCAATGGGCAATTGCGATCTGGGATTCAGTGGCCAATCGTCTCATATTGTCGCGCGACCGCTTCGGCATTTGCCCGCTGTATTTCAGCGAGCATGCGCACCGGCTTTATTTCGCCAGCGAAGTGAAAGCCATTTTCGCGGCCGATCGAACCATACCTCGCGCCTTTGATCCGGCCGGCATCGATCAGACGTTCACGCTCTGGACGGTCGTTCCGCCGCAAGGAGTTTTCCACGGGATCAACGAACTCGAGCCGGGTCATGTCCGCATCTATCAGGATGGCACCGTTCGTGAGCGGATTTTTTGGCAGCCTTCCTATCCCGACAAGTTCGGATCGCGGCAGGGCGAGTTCACCGGGTCCAGCGATGACGCGGTGGACCGCGTATCTAGCGCTCTTGAGGCCGCGACGGCGCTCAGAATGGCGCGCGCAGACGTGCCTGTCGGGTGCTACCTCTCCGGAGGGCTGGACAGTTCGCTTGTGGCCGCGCTCGCGAGGCGCTTCGCGGGCGATCGCTCCCAAACCTTCTCCTTGCGTTTTGCCGACGCCGAATATGACGAGACCCGCTTCCAGCGAATGGTTGCCGAGACGATCGGCAGTGAGCACCATGAAGTGGTCGTTTCGCGCAGAGATATCGCCGGAATCTTTCCGGAGGTAATCCAACACACCGAACGCCCGATACTGAGGACTGCCCCGGCGCCGCTCTTCCTGCTCTCGCGCCTGGTGCGCGAGCGTGGCATCAAGGTCGTGCTGACCGGCGAAGGCGCTGACGAAATGTTCGCCGGCTACGACCTGTTCCGCGAAGGCAAGGTCCGCCGCTTCTGGGGGCGCCACCCGACATCGACACGCCGCTCTCGGCTCCTGGAACGCCTTTACCCCTATCTCACCCGCTCGCCGGTGCAACAGCAGGCGATGGCGCGTCAGTTCTTCGGGCGAAATATTCAGGCTTACGACGCGCCGGGCTTTGCTCATGAAACGCGCTGGCAAACCACCAGGGCCATCAAGCGCTTGTTTACGACCGACATGCGCGCTCAAACGCAGGGCCGCGACGCCGTGTCCGAGTTGCTCGCCCGTCTGCCCGCGCAGTTTGCCCGTTGGGGCCCTCTTGCGCAGGACCAGTATCTCGAGGTCCAAACACTGATGTCGGGCTATCTGCTCTCCTCGCAAGGCGACAGGATGCTGATGGCTCACTCCGTCGAGGGCCGCTTCCCGTTCCTGGACGATGAACTTGTGAGGCTCGCGAATTCGCTGCCGCCCTCCTTCAAACTCCGCGGCCTCGATGAGAAGCACGTGCTGAAGCGCATGGCGGCACCCATCCTGCCCTCCGAGATCATAGCCCGCAAGAAGCAGCCCTTCCGTGCGCCCAACGCGCTTTGCTTCGTCGGCGCAGACGCTCCGGATTACGCTCGCGAGGCGGTTTCGCAGACGGCCCTGCGCGAGGCGAATGTCTTCGATCCAAAGGCGGTCACGCACCTGCTTGCCAAATGCCAGGCCAGAACTGGCGATGGCGACCTGTCCAATGCCGACAACATGGCGCTGGTCGGCGTGTTGTCGACCCAACTTCTTCATCAGCAGTTCGTCGCGGGTTGTCCCAGTGCAACGCTCGAATGCACGCTCAGCGTCGACGTCGACTGCGAACATCGGGAAGAGCGCCTGTATGTTGCATGATGCCGTACCATTGCTGCATGACTACCTCGCCCATTCCGCCGTCCGACACGGAAGTAAGGTGGCGCTGGTGTGCAACAGGCAGCGTGTCACCTACCTCGAACTCGAAACGCGAGCCAACGCGATCGCCTGGGACCTGTCCGCATCCGGAGTCGTTCGCGGTGATCGCGTGATGATCTTCGCCGACAACACCGTCGAGACGGTGGTTAGCTTCTGGGCGGTGCTAAAGGCGAATGCGGTGGTGTGCATCGTCAACCCGCTCACCAAGAGCGACAAGCTCGATTATCTGCTCAACGACTGCCGGCCGACGGCGCTCATCACGGACGGCCATCTGCAAGCGATCTTCCGCGAGCCGGCGCGCGGCTGCCCGTCACTTCTGCGGGTGATCGTATCGGGACCGATCGACGACGTCGAACTCGCCCAGCTGCCGTTTGCCGTGCGCTGGGACGCCGCCCTCGCCAATGGCGCGGATACGCCGCCGGCACGGCAGTGCATCGATGTTGATCTGGCAGCCATCATCTACACGTCCGGGTCGACGGGCGAACCCAAGGGCGTGATGCTGACGCACAGAAACATGATGGCCGCGTGCGCGTCTGTCGCTTCCTACCTGGCGATTGCCGAGGACGAGGTGATCCTCAATGTCCTACCCCTCGCCTTCGATTATGGACTGTACCAGATGATCATGGCTTTTCGTACCGGCGCCCGGCTGGTGCTCGAACGCTCGTTCGCTTTCCCGGCACAGATCCTCGGGTTGATCAGGCAGGAGGGAGTTACGGGCTTTCCCGGCGTGCCCACAATCTTTGCCGCACTCTCCGAACTCAGGTCCCTCAAAGACCAGGATTTCTCGAGCATCCGCTACGTCACAAACACTGCGGCAGCCCTACCCCTCAAGCATATTTTCATGCTTCGCGAGCTGTTTTCGGGTGCACGCATCTATTCGATGTACGGTCTCACCGAATGCAAACGTTGCACCTATTTGCCGCCAGAGGACCTCGAGCGAAAGCCATTGAGCGTAGGGATCGCAATCCCGAATACGGAGATGTGGATCGTTGACGAGCATGACAGGCGGATAGGCCCAGGCGTTGTCGGCCAACTCGTCATTCGCGGCGCAACGGTGATGAACGGGTATTGGGGCAAGCCCGAGGCAACGGCCAGGAAACTCAAACCCGGCCCGCTGCCCGGCGAGCAGGTCCTATACACCGGCGACTACTGCCGGATGGATACGGAGGGTTACCTCTACTTCGTTGGCCGTGGGGATGAGATCATAAAGTCGCGAGGCGAGAAGGTGGCGCCAAGGGAAGTGGAAAACGTACTCATGGACATTCCAGGAGTCCGGGAAGCGGCTGTCATCGGTGTTCCCGACGAGCTCCTCGGGCAAGCGGTGAAAGCCTTTGTGGTGATGGAGCATGGAAGAGCCATTGGCGAAAGGGAACTGCAGAAGGAGTGCCAGAAGCGTCTGGAAAACTTCATGGTCCCGAAATCCATCGTCGTTGTGGCGAACCTGCCGATGACGGACACGGGAAAACTCAAGAAAACGGCGCTGTCATGATGCGGGGCCAGAACCAAGTCGCTGATTTAATGGTGACGCCACGGAGGACGAATTCATGTTGACCATCAAGGAACGCACCGGAATCTACAGCGAGCAGATTCGTAGTTTCTTGGTTTCAAATTTCTACGTCAGCGACGTCAAGGCATTGCTGGATGACGCATCCTTGCTCGATCAAGGCATTGTCGACTCGACGGGTGTGCTTGAGATTATCGGCTTCATCGAGGAGACCTTTGGCATTACCGTCGAGGATAGCGAACTTCTGCCTGAAAACCTCGATTCCATCCAGGGGATCGAGCAATACATCATCCGCAAAATGAACTGATGGGTAAGCGTTACGCCCAGAGCAGCCCGTATTTGGTCTGACTGTCGCAGGATTCATGCCTGCGACTTGACTTGCCCCAGAACCACCCGGCCCTCGCCCGCTTCGTTCGAGACCGAACGGATGTTCTCGAATGCCTTGCTGCGTTCCAGCAGACCCGCTACCTGTCGGTCTTGGCCAAGCCCGACCTCGAAGAGCAGGATGCCGCCACGCCGCAGGTATCGCGGTGCGTCTTTCAGTACGCGCATATGAATGCTCAGGCCGTAAGGGCCGGCTGCGAACGCCTCGCGCGGCTCAAGCTCGATCAGATGGGCGCGGTCGCCCTCGAGCCGCTTTTCAGAAATGTAAGGCGGATTGCAGACGATTACGTCGATAGTTCCGTCTAGCCCAAGGCCGATGAGAGAGTCGAACAAGTCGCCCTGAAGCACCGAAAGACGCTCAGCCATGCCGTGATGTGAGGTGTTGCGGCGTGCCGTTTCGACGCATTCATCGGTGAGATCGCTTGCCCAGACAAGGGCGCTGGGCACATGGTAGGCGATCGCGCACGCCAGATTCCCAGTGCCGCAGCACATATCAACTATGCGCGGAGCCGGCAGGTTCATCTGATGCAACACACCAAGCGCGGTCTTGCCGAGCAACTCGGTCTCGGGTCTGGGGACGAGCGCACCGGGCGAAACCAGCAGTTCAAGTCCCATGAACATGGCGCGGCCGGCGCCATAGGCATCAGCTACACTGAACTCTTTGCTCATGGCCGACCCCATCGCTTGATCTCCCCAGTATAGATCTGCGGCGCTCATGCGCCAGCCAAACCTGCTCCGAAATCATGAATTCTCAAGCCTTTCCTTCGAAAAACTGCAGGCACAAACTCGGTGCATCGCACTTCTGACGCTCATTGACCGATTGCAATCTCAGGTCGCCCAAGATGGAGAGAGAGGTGCTGCTCATGCTTTGAAGAGCCAATGGCGTGGTACGGCGGCTTTTAGATTTTGTGGATCGTGGAGAGGGGTAAACGCCTATCCAACTCTGATGGAGCGGAGGCGCGGACCGCAGCTCCATTGACGCGCTAATCTTCGGCTCCGGTAATTCAGCAAGTGGTCGGTGGAAGCGCCTCCGCTCCAGCATCAGCCTCACCTTGCTGCATGGAGAGGTTACCTATAGGTTTGCGGACATGTCGAAACAACTGTCCGAAGGTCTCGGATCGACATCTCATTTCCGGTCAATCGCAGAGAGGGGCCGTGAGCGAAAGCGTGAGTGTTCTGATTGTTGAGGATCAATGGCTAGTCGCGCAGGACACTGCCGCGCGGCTGCGTCGCGCCGGTTATCAGGTGGTCGGACCTGTGCCGTCGGTATCCGCCGCTCTGCGTCTTGTCGAATCGGACAAGATTGACGTGGCGTTGCTAGACATCCAGCTGAACGGTGAAACGGGTCTGCCGGTGGCGAGGATATTGCAGGCGCGAGGCATCCCCTTTGCCTTCTTGTCGGGATTTGGCCCCGCCGACGTTCCCGCGGCTTTCCGCGACTGCAGATTCCTGCCGAAGCCGGCAACCGATGCTGTCATCCTTGCTGCTGTCAGCGAGTTGGCGTCCCTGCGCACAGCTTCGCGCTGACATTCGCTCCGCCGCATTATTACCGGAGTTGCGCCCTGGCGACCTGGTAGGCCGGACGAGGTCAGTCTCACAAAGGGCAACATTGGCGCTTTGGCCATGAGGACGGCGGACTACGACCGGCGAGGACGGAAATTCAGCGTTCAAAAAGCATCCGCCGGGGTTCCACTTCTCGGCCTGTTGCGGCGATTTGGACTTAGGTCCGATCCCGGTCGCCAGAGGTCGGATTGCGGAACATCTGCCAAGGACCCACGTTCGGGGTTTGAGCACGGAGGTGCCGGCCGATCTCGAAGCGCAAGTTTCACGGGCAACTGTTGGGGAGTGTCGTAGTGCCGATTTCAAACGATATGGGGGACGAGTACCTGGAACTGGAATGTCCAAACTGTTCTCATGTCATCATAAAAAAGGGATCGTGGTTGAAGGTGATATCCAACTTCAACTGCACCCAATGCCATGCAAAAATCAGAATTGGTTATATGACCAAGCTCGCGCTTTTCGAGAAAAAAAGGCAAAGCATGAACCCGGCTGCGCAGTGAGCGTCCTGGCGGCCCGACAGTCGTTTGGGGTGGTGCGTTGAACCGTCGGGCCTGACCGGCCCGATGGCGGGGGAGCCAGGCCGGCTGGGTGAATCGTATACATTAGATCATGCTTATCAAGCCCAAATCCGCGGCGCGACATCGCCTGGTGGAGCAACGGTGAACCCCGCGCCCGTATACGCGCTAGCAGGAACGTCGGCGGTCAACATGCCGCTCATTCGTAGAGAGTGCGAACAGCTTCATCAAACAGCTCCACCTCGGCTTCAACCTTTTCAGCCGCTTTATCGACCTTCTCGAAACGCTTCAGCATTCGATTGTGGAGCATGGACAAGCGTGCGGCATGGTAGACCACGCTGCGCTTGTAACCTTCAGAGTCGAGTGGTTCGAACAACATTGTCATGGCAGAAATCCTTAATGTTTTCCGTCCTGCAATCCTCCCTAGGTGTTTGATCCCAGGCTTTGATGGCGCATACTTTTCGTCCGAATCAAAGGATGCGCTATGGGCCAGGTTCTTCATGGGAGCGCCACGACGACAGAGGCGA
>NZ_JAMYMP010000040.1:0-45846 GCF_040318615.1 Mesorhizobium sp. M1078 | reverse complement strand
TCATGGTGGCGTTCCTTCGCGGGAATCAGGTGACGTGAACAATCACCAGCCTGCCATGACCGCCCCCTCTCAGCGAATTTGCAGAACTCTCAGCACACTACCCTTTTATACGGCGCCGGTGCCCTCGAGGCATCTATTCCAAGGCAGTACTTCACCCCCACAATGGTATGTCGCCACCTGGTGAGACGCCCTGGCGACCTGATGCATCGCGTGGCCAAGAGGTGCGGATCCCCGTCTTTTTGCCGGGACGGCTTTACGAGAAAATTACGATGGAGGTCAATTGGCGCTACCGCTGGTGAGGTGGAGGATGTTGCCATCCGGATCCTTGAACCAGATCACGCGAAGCGCGCCCCTTACGTGAACTCCGTCGATTACCCGGTCAAAGCCCTCGGGATATTCGTCGAGCGTCACCCCTTTGGCACGCAGATCCGCGGCGATTGTCTCGACTTCGTCGCCTACCGCCCAGATGACCGCATTTGCTCGATTGGTACTGGCGTAATCGCTGAGATAGACATTGAGCTTCGTTGCACCGGTTCCGAGGACGAAGCCGCTGCCGTGGTCGGCGAGAAGCGGCAAGCCCAGGATACTCTCGTAGAAGGCCCTTGCCCGAGCGAGGTTGGCGCACGGCACAATCGCCGACGATGCATGATCCTTGAGCATGTCCGTACCTTTCAAATCAACGGCTATGGGGCACCGGAGGAACGTCGTCTTTCAACAAAACCCAATCGTTTCCTCAAAGGGTCGTTTACCCACCATATCTTCGTATCTTCTCAAATTCGGTGGCCGCCCGACAGCGCCGGACCAGCAGTCGAGGTGACCGTTTCGCTCGTCGCAACGTTTTCGAGGAATGTCGCCGACGGCACGAAGAACAGAGTGCCGGTGACGGCGCGGCTGAAATCCAGCAGTCGGTCGTAGTTGCCTGGCGGCCGGCCAACGAACATGTTCTCCAGCATCTGCTCGATTCTACGCGGCGAGCGGGCATAGCCGATGAAATACGTGCCGAACTCACCCTTGCCGACGTCGCGGAACGGCATGTTGTCGCGCACAATCTGCAACTGCTCTCCGTCCTACGATCGTGGTCAGCGCATTGTGCGCGAAGATCGGTTTCACGGCATCGTCGAGCTCGATGTCAGAGATCTTTTTTCTGCCGACAATTCCCTCCTGCTGCTCGATGGGAAGCGTGTTCCAGGCTTTCAGATCGTGCAGGTATTTCTGCACGATCACGTAGCTTCCTCCCGCAAAAGAGGGGTCCTCCTCGCCGATGATCGTGGCCTTGACGGCGTCCTGATCCACCGGGTTTTCGGTCCCATCAACGAAGCCGATCAGATCGCGGTCATCGAAGTAATTGAAGCCGTGCACCTCATCCGCCACCGAGACCGCGCCATTGAGCCGCGACATGATCTGTGTCGCCAGCTCGAAGCGAAGATCCATCCGGGCGGCACGGATGTGAAACAGGATGTCGCCTGGCGTCGAGACGGCGATATGTTGGCCGTGAATCTCACGAAACGGGTGTAGTTCCGTCGGCCTGGGCGCTCCAAAGAAGTGGTCCCACGCACCGGACCCAAACGCCATGACACACGACAACCGACCCTCGAGGTCACGGAACCCAACGGCGCGTAGAAGCGCGGAAAGATCGCCACACAAGGCGCGCACGGCCGCATCATGTTCAGGCCCGGATTTGACCGTCACGACGAGAAAAATTGCGGACCGCGTCAGTTGCGCGACGACCGGTTGCGAAACAGCAGATGGCACAGTTGAATCCACGATAGATCCTTTCGATACATCACCCGGAACGCCGCTGAGTTGACGGCAAAGCGCGGAAAAGCCGAGTTGCGATTTGCCCAATTCGAGGCAAGCCCAGGATCAGCTCCGCGACCAGCCGATCATCAGCTTGCCTCACCAGTATCTGCCTGCTCATCGGTATTCGCCGACGTCGATGACCGCTTGGGCGAAGGCCTGCGGGGCTTCCTGCGGCAAGTTATGGCCGATACCGCCAGTGATGATCCGGTGGTCGTATCTGCCTGAAAATTTCTTGGCGTAGGCGCTGCTGTCGGGATGGGGTTCGCCATTGGCATCACCTTCCAGTGTGATGGTGGGCACCGTGATCAGGGGACTTTCGGCTAGCCGTTTTTCCAGGGCGTCAAATTCCGGCTCGCCTTGTGCCAGGCCGAGCCTCCAGCGATAATTGTGGATGACGATGCTGACGTGATCCGGGTTGTCGAGGCACGCTGCACTGCGATCGAACGTGGCGTCATCAAAGTCCCATTTCGGCGAGGCGATCCGCCAGATAAGGTTTGCGAAGTCTCGCCGGTATCGTTCGTAGCCAGCCCGCCCGCGTTCCGTGGCGAAATAGTATTGGTACCACCATTGGAGCTCTGCTTTCGGCGGCAACGGCATTCTGTTTGCCGCGAGACTGCCGATCAAATAGCCGCTGACCGAGACAAGGGCTTTGCAACGCTCAGGCCAGAGCGCAGCGACGATGCAGGCCGTGCGCGCGCCCCAATCATAGCCGGCGATGATCGCATGGCTGATCTTCAGCGCATCCATCAACTCGATGACATCGACAGCCAGCACAGACTGCTGGCCGTTGCGGGCCGTCTGACTGGAAAGAAAGTGCGTCGTGCCATGGCCGCGTGCATACGGAATGATCACGCGATAGCCCGCCATCGCCAACAACGGAGCGACGTCGACAAAGCTGTGGATGTCGTAGGGCCAGCCATGAAGGAGGATAACCACGGGACCGTCGGGCGGACCCGCCTCAGCGTAACCGACATTCAGGACGCCAGCGTCGATTTGCCTGAGCACTGCGAAGGAAGCAGCCGTCGACCGCTCTGTCGTTGTTCCGTCCAGCCCTGAAACAGGTCGTGCCTGAGCCGAGCGAACTGTCGTGAACTGCGTAACAGCCAGACCGATTGCCGCGGCGCCGACGAAGGCCCTGCGATATCGATCGATCTCTTTCGGCGGTTCTGCATTTTCCATTGTTGCCACCTCTTTTCAGGGCAAGATCGGATGCCCGCTGTTTGACGCGGCTTTGGCATCACCTTCATTCATCGATTTGGCAGTGCCAGGCTGCATGCCGTGGCAATCGTTCAGGACGGCCGGGCGTGAGTGACGCCACCGCCTGAAGTTTGACGCCCTTGCCGGGCAACGTAGGAACCTGCGTTTCTACGTGCGGGAAGACGATGCAGAGTGGCGCCTCGGCTTCCGTCTTTAGAAATTGGGGGCGTAACCCATCGCCGCGCTTGGCAGCGATCGGGTGGAGATTCTGCAGTAACGCAAGCATGAATAGCTCCTCTGTTGTATGCCTTGGCTCAAGGGCGATAGAACGCGCGACCGGCCAGCATCGCAGTTAGACGAGACCCTCACGAACCATCGCGGCGCGAACGGCCGGACGGGCCGCAATTCGGGCGCGGAGCGCATCCAGAGGCGCGGGAACGGGGACTTGGAAGCGGGCGGCCCAGAGCAGCATCACGAAGATAGAAATCCGCGACGCTGGGTTTGTCGCCGAACAGATAGTCGGTCTTGAGTTCGTCCGAGAACAGGCCGAGTTGCGTCGTAATCGTCGCGCGCGCCTTAGCCTTTTCAGCATCGCTGCCTTGGTGCCACATGGGCTTGAAGCTTCGGTGTATTTCCGTCGAGACGTAGGTCAGCGCTTCGAGAACGCGCGTACGGCCCATTGGCCCTTCCACTCCCAGTGCCGGGTATTGCGACGCGATCCAATCGAGGACGGCGACGTTTTCTGTCAGCGTTTCCCCGCTATCCAGCACGAGGACTGGAACATACCCCTTGCGCGTCACCGTGGTGAAATCCTCCCCGGAGCCGGTCCGCTTGGTTTTGAGATCGACGGTTTCGCTCTCGAAGGAAGCGTCAGCCTCCTCCAAGGCGATGTGGTCGGCCAGGCTGCAGGCGAGAGGGCTATAGTAGAGTTTCACGGTCTTTTCCTTTTTCTGAACCCGGGCGACGTTCCGAAAAATTGGCCGTCGTCGGGCGGAAGGCTGCTCAGTGCGATGCGCCGGTCGTCCTTGCAGTCGGCATCCACGCCGTCGGCATCCACGACGCTCCAGAGACCTCGCACTTGGCGGTGGGGATGGCTACGACACCGACTGCCAGCTATGCCTATGCCGAGGTATGGTCGAGCTGAAACAATTGTTCCGTGGTTGCCGCACGCTCAACGGCGAGCGTCTCAGCTCAAATCGGGAATGGGTCAGGAGAAACCAGAGTCCCCGCCCTCCTGGACATGGCGTGCTCGACAGTCCGACCAGTCCTTCGCTCGGGAGACCATAGACGAAGGTATCGGAAGCGCGTGCCCTTGGCACGATGGCTCACATCCTGCCTTGGTTGGCATATTTCAAGCTGACCAGCGGCGCGAAGACGGAAGCGTGGATTTGCGTGAAGCGCCGCCGATGCAATGAAGCAGCTTTTTTCCAAAGCCAGGAGTCATCATCATGCCGGAGGTGACCATTAAGGGTCCGGCGCCGATCCGCAGTTGCCTGCGACCGACGCCGTGCATACGGCATCAAGCAAAAAAGCAGACAACAATGCCGGCGTACCGCAGACCGTCCGCAGGCCGATCGGTCCCAAGGAAGAATCTGGCCGGGGCAACTGGGGCTATTGAGCCTGAGAGCATTGAACCGGGCGAGGCCTCGGTCCTTCCGCCGTCTCATCCGGCAAACGGCATTCCCAACCCTGGCCAGCACGGTAACCGCGACGAACCCGCTCGCAATCACGAGTTCGCGGCACGGCTCTGGCGCCGATGTGACCCGCCTCGCAAGCATGGACCTCATGTATGGTTGACCAAGAGGACGACAACTCCGGTGTCAAGATGGCCGCCGTCTCGGTCGAGGCCAGCAGCCTCGGCGACCAATTGGCGACGATCCATTTAGGTTTGAAGGCATCGCCGGTCCGCAAGTGGCTGCTCTGGACGTCGGTTGGAATCGTGGCAGTCATTGGCGCGACATCGATCGGCCAGGTCGTGCTCAACAGCTGGAACCAACCCTTCTACGACGCGCTGGCGCGCCGCGACTTGCCGGTTCTCCTTTATCAGCTTGTGATCTTTGCCCTTATTGCCGGCAGCCTTCTGGTGCTCAATATTAGCCAGGCCTGGCTTAACCAGATGATCCGGCTGAAGCTGCGCGAGGCGTTGACGCTCGACCTGATCGACCAATGGATGCACCCGGCGTGGGCGTTGCGATTGACAAATGCCGGTGCTATCGGCGTCAATCCCGATCAGCGCATGCAGCAGGACGCCGCGCATCTTTCAGATCTGTCGACGGACCTCGGGGTCGGGCTGCTGCAGTCGTTCACCCTGCTGGCATCTTTTGTTGAGGTGCTTTGGCGGATTTCTTCTGGCTTCGTCTTCCACATTGGCGGTTATCCCTTGGCGATACCAGGTTACATGGTGTGGGCGGCGCTGCTTTATGCCGGCATAGCATCGTGGCTGAGTTGGCTGGTGGGGCGCCCGCTGGTCAACCTCGACGGTGATCGTTACACACGGGAAGCGGAACTGCGCTCCTCCATGGTGCGCATCAACGAAAATGTCCATGCCATCGCGCTCTACCATGGCGAGGCCGACGCTAAGCGACGGCTCGAAATGGACCTCAGTGCGGTGCTGGCAGCGATGCGGCGCATCTACACCGCCCAGATCAACCTGTCATGGGTGACCAACACTTACGGCTGGATTGGCATCGTGGTCCCAATCCTTATCGCGGCACCTGTGTATTTCTCGGGCCAGATAGGCTTCGGCGGACTGATGATGGCAGTCGGCGCGTTTAACCAGATGAATTCTTCGCTGCGCTGGTTCATCAACAACGTCGGCAGCATCGCCGACTGGCGCGCCACGCTGATGCGTGTTGCGGATTTTCGCATCGCGCTGAATAGTGCCGAGATGGGGCAGGACATGGAAAAGCCCATCGAAGTCGGCGACAATGCCGATGGGCCTGCCCCCCGAGAAACTTGAGACCTGCTGTCCCGAATAGAAGGGCAAGCAGCCTCTTCTCGCCGCTGGACACTCCCCTCACGGATTGCTTTGAGAGTAAGGACAGACGTCAACTTACACGGTCTGCTAAATGCATCGGCCGGGCAACGTCTTTGCTCCTCGGAGCGGAGGAATGCCACTTGGCATGTATGCTGGGGATCGCACATCCCTGACGAGCTGTGACCGAGCGCATCGATATCTTCTACAATCATCGCGCCTGGACGCCCTAGACTTTAGCATCGACGAACAGGTGCCTGCGTAGAATTGGCGGGTACCTGGGACTGCCCCATTCTCGGCGTACCGGCCACCTCCGTGGCACGGCTGAAGAAGGAAATGAAAATGAGAAATGATGTGTCAAACAAGGGGTTGGAATGGACCAACCTTATTTGCGGCGCAGGCTTGGCCTGCGCCGCAATCATGTTCGTCGGGCTACCTGCTGCGGCTTGGGACGCTGGGGTCGTGGGCGCGCTGATTGTGTGCAGCTCTGCCGTGGCCCTCTACCGCTACGGGAACTGGACGGAATGGTCCAACCTCACCTTGGGGTGCTGGGCGTTGGTCGCTCCATTTCTGCTCGGCTTCGGATCGGCGCAGGGGCCGATGTGGACGCATGTCCTCGTCGGGGGTTGCGTAGCGACAATAGCTGCGGCGCAACTCGTGGCGAGTCGCAGGGCGCAAGCTCATTCGAGCTCCAACTAACTCTGTTGCCCGGAGGGCGCCGCAGCGCGGCAATGGGAGTTTCGGCTCGCCTCCTGCGCCTCGGCGCCTCCAACGATGCTGCACGGCTGCAGCGCTCAAACCAGATGGAGCCCTATACTCAGGCCTAGCCTGTCTAATCAAACCTCCATGCCTAATCGTGTTGCACTGGCCTCAATGCTTCCGTTGCGTCAGATATTGAGGAGAAGTTGTCGTTTTCCTCAGCCCCGGATTCGTGGTCTCCGGCGCGATAAAAGGAGATTGCGGTCGATCTTGGTTTTAGCGAAGTGACTGTGAACGTCCATCGGACCAATATGATGAAGAAGAAAAAGGCGCGGTCCGTCTCAGATCCATTCAACGATTGTCAGCCCCTCCAACCTATTTCAGTGCCAGTTGAAGATGGCTTCGGCTGCCGGGAAAGCAGTCGCATAATCGTTAAAAAAACGGGGCGCTTTGCGAACTGAGTAGACGCGGCCACGATGACAGGTCGGCCGGGGGAACCGCATCCAAAAGGTCTCAGATGGAACTAACCTCATCGCGGCAGCGCCGCGCCATGGCCTGCCGCGATTAACGTTGGATGCGTTTTGGTTACGCTTTTAACCCATGAGCCATCCGACCTGTTGGTCGTGGTCGCAATTGTCTGCGTCTGCATGGGCTGGAAGGCGGGATTGGTGCCGTAGCAGCCGCCAGCTTGGTGTCAGCGGCTATCCTGCTGTCGCCGGAATACGTCACAGAGAACGGGGCGTTTGCACTTTCGCTGGTGGTAAGGATCTTCGGGACCATCAGCTTCTATGGCCGACTTTACCAGGGCGCTGGGTCGGGCATCGCCGATATTCCGGGCATCGCCTGGTCCGCCTGTCCGGACGGACGCCTTCGGTTTCTCACTCCCGCAGCCCTTGGATACATTGGCGTCACGGTCGAGGAAATGCGCGCGATCATGGATGCCGACGAACTTTTCTTGGTGGCGGAGATCTGTCCATCCCGACGATGTCGAGGCGAGAATGGCGCAACGGCGCCACAGCCTAGACCTATGATCGAGAAAAGCGTTTGCGCCGGCTCGATGGCACCTATCAGCGGTTTCGCGATACCGGATTTGCCTCCCGCGATGACCAGGGGCGAATCGTCGGCTGGCATGGCCGGAGAACATAGACGACCGGCGCAAAGCGGAGACCGCTACGCAGGAGCGAAAGGAGCTCAGGCTGCAGATCGATACGGTGCCCACGATGATCTGGCTGATGACGCCGGCGGGATTGCGGTACTATTTCAACAAACGGTTCGCAGACTGGGCGGGCATCAGTTCAGCCAAGGAGGAACCGGGAGGCACCCGGCAGTTCGCCTCGCATGTGGAGTGTGCCATCCGGATGACCAGGCGGGCGTCAAGGCCGTGTTTCAGAAGTCATTTGCCCGGGGAGAGCCACTCCAGCACAAAGGTCGGCTGTGCCGGAAGGATGGCGAATATCGCTGGATCGATTCGCGCCTCGAACCGTTGCGCGACGAAGGCGCAACAATCCCTCGCTGGTACGGCGTCAACTTCGACATCGACGACGAGGTCCGCGCGCAGGAATCACTGCGTCTGCCGGACGAGCGGCTCGCGCGCGCCCTGCGCGGCCGCCAGCGGAGATCATCTCCCGGACCGCACGACTCGACTGGGCTGGTCATTAGGGCGGACGCTGGGGACGCCTGCGATATCGGGCTGGTGAGGTGGCGGGTGAGGTCGGATTCGCTTAGCACGCAACGACAAGGCCAATGCCATGCTTCGAAAGCGATAGCGCCGAGGTTGCACCGCCGAGTTGGCCTCGATCACCATAAGGCGAGCCTTTGTCAGCGCGTTGAGTTGTTCGATGTGCATCAAAGTCCTCCGAGATCGCCCTACCTTCCCGTCGACCTCACCTTTCGAATGTCGTCAGGTTTGTGTCGTCCGTATCGACGACGAACACGGCAAGCAATCGAGCAGGCTCGGTGGTGCTGGCATTTCCGCTGACGCCGTGATGATCACCGGGGAACTCGGACCAACTGTCGCCGGTCCGATAGGTGGTCACTGGCCCGTTATTGACCTGACTGCGGATCGCGCCTTCCAGAACCGTTGCGAAGATAAAGGCCGACTTCGCGTGAGTATGTGACGGGGAGCTACCGCCAGGCCCATACTCGACCAGCACGGCACGCATGCTCTTGCCGGGCACATTCGGGAGTTGGTGGTCGTAGACCATAGTCACCTTTGCGCCTGAAGAATCGTCAGCCTTGGCCCCGGTTGCAAAAACAGCTGCAAGAGCAGCGGTACAGAGGATGGTCTTAATCATAGCTTTGGTTCCTTGTTTGCGATGAGGTGAAGAAGGGATCGCCGGCCGATGGGAGGGCCGGCCGGCGATCAGGCTCTTGCCGGGGGGGAGCGGCGTGAGCCTATGACCTGATGAAGGCGAGCTATGTCGCGCTGGGTCGGCCAAGGCATTGACTGGAAAGAAGCGGGGGTTGGTCCTCGCGCTGATCGCGCAAAACCAATTTGCCGTTGCTTCTTCGGCCCCGCATTACAGCCGTTCTGTCGGCTTTTGCCATGTAGCGGCCCTCAGTCAATGTTTCGATGAAACGCGACGCCTGCCAGTCTTTTGGCCAGGGGCCGGCGACATATTTTTCGTCTTTGTAGACAAAGAAGACAGAGTAGCCGTTTGCGTCCGCTTCCTTTTTTACGCGGTATGTCATTTTATCTGCCTTACACGCTGCTTGAATTTTTCGTGCTGAATTGGAAAGCAACTTAATTTCGTTGCTCAACGGAGACCCGATCTTGAGGCAACCGATGCGTCGGGCGGCACGCAAATCACAGATCAGTTCCGCTGGAGCTGAGCGTGGCCGAACCAGTTTTGGAAGTCCGTTGCACCGATGCGCGGATGATCGCCTGGCATGAGGGAGCGATCGTTAAGTTCCGTGCCAAAATAGCGTGCCTGGGGATCCGCTGTTACTTTACGCGGATCGTTCGTTGCCTTCAGAAATCTAGCAACGAGGCCGCTCATGCGGATCGGCTCTGGGCCTGCAATCTCGATCACGCCATTGACCGGTGGCGAAAGCGCCACATCCGTCATGATGTCCGCGACGTCGTCAGACGCGATTGGTTGAAAATAGGCATTCGGAACTGTCGTGATGTCCCCGATAGTACCCGACTGGGCGATGCCGCTCAGGAATTCGAAAAACTGCGTCGAGTGGACGATCGTGTATGGGATTGCGGAGCCTCGGATCAGTCTTTCCTGGGCCATCTTGGCGCGCATGTAGCCGCTTTCAGGCAGACGCTCGGCGCCCACGATCGAAAGGGCGATGTGGTGCTTCACGCCCGCGGTTTTTTCTGCTGCGAGCAAGTTCCGGCCAGAGGTCTCGAAGAACTCCAGAACGGCCTTGTCCTCGAAAGAGGGCGAATTCGCCAGGTCGATGACGACCTGCGCTCCCGCAAGCGCTTCGGAGAGACCCTCGCCGGTGATCGTGTTGACGCCGCCGTTAGGTGACGCTGCGAGCACATCATGGCCCTTCTTACGCAGCCTCTCGACTGTCTTCGAGCCGATCAGTCCGGTTCCACCAATAACAACGATCTTCATGACGTACTTCCTCGGTTCGTGATTCAGGTTCGATTTCTGATCGAGCGGCCAAGTGGCCGGCGCATCGCTTGTCTTCGTTCGAGACAGTGCACCGGGGCTGCCGGTCCAGGCTATCGACCGGAAGCATCTGTCATGCGATGCGAAGGTCTAGGACGAATGCATCCGTCGAATGGGGATTCTTGTCAGCAGGGAGACAGCGACTTGAGGTACTAGCTAAGCCGGCATGGCGCCCGGGAGCGGTCAGGGGCCATCACCACTAAGGTCGGCCGAGAGGCCGCTCCGGCCAGCCGCAAGTTGCTCTTCGACCGCACTGAGGCGCATTCTGGTCAGGCAGCTTTGGGGCCGTTTGCTGTCCGATCGGTTTTTGCCGATGAACGAGTAAAGCCGCCGTTCGGCTCACGACCTTGTTGTCGCCGTTCGGGGCGCTTCGGTGGCCGCCGGAACCCGCCATTGGTTCGGTTTCCGACGGACGGCAGAGCAGGAGCCGAAATCACACTGTCCGCTGTTTGCATCTGATCACTAAGGAGCGCGCGCGGGAACCATCCGCTAGTTGCAGGTGCGAGAGCTGCTAATACCTTCAGTCTCCTCGAATCCTCACGGACGAACGCGGATAACCGTCTTTCCCGTGCGTCGCTCGGTTGAGTTGAAGGTGGCGACGGCATCATCCAGGCTAGATACCTTGCCGATGTTCGTCCGCAGTCGTCCATCCCGGATTCGTTGAACTATCTCAGAAAGCTGGGCTCGATCAGCCTCGACGACAAAGTCAACCGCCAGGCCGTCTGCAGGTCGAATATCCGTTGGTCCGACGACTGTCACAAGCGTTCCTCCGGCCCGGACCAGCGTTGCGGACCGCTTCTGGATGTTGCCGCCGATGACATCGAACACCAGATCGACACCGCCGACGTCTTCCAGCGTGTCATTTCCGAGGTCAACGAATTCATTTGCACCGAAGTCGAGCGCCTTCTGGCGGTCGGCGGCGCGTCCGGTGCCGATGACATAGGCTCCGGCCTCCCTTGCAAGCTGCGCCACCATCGAACTGACGGCACCGGCAGCGCCATGCGCGAGAACGCTCTGCCCCGCCTGAAGGCGGCCGTGCTGGAACAGCCCCTGCCACGCGGTCAGGCCGGAGATCGGCAGGCTCGCGCCCACCGTGAAGTCGACGTCGCCGGGTAGTGGCGCGAGATTGCGTGCCTCCATGGCGACATACTCGGCGAGCGTGCCGTCGCGATGCCAGTCGGCGAGGCCGAACACTCGCTGACCGATTGAAAGCCCTGTCGTGCCGTAGCCAAGCGCAGTGACCACACCGGCCAGCTCATGGCCGAGGATCGACGGTGTCCGGTCACGGAAGGCTCGATCGGCCCAGGTCGAAGGCCACTCCAGTTCGGTGTTGACGAATCCCGCCGCATAAACCTCTACGACGACATCGTTTATTGCCGCCTGCGGCTCTGGCCGCTCCACCATCTTCATCCCGGCCGTTCCTGCAGCCTGGTCCGTCACTACGATCGCTTTCATGGGAATTGTCTCCTCAGTGATGTGTTGGTCGGGGTAAATTGCAGGCGTGGTGGTCTTAGATCTTTCACCCAGTTAGCTATCGGTTCTACGCCTACCGCGACCGCCTCGATGTTGAGTTGCCGTGTGATGCCGAAGAGACATCTGGCGGGCGCTTCATCGTCAGAAGCTCCGTCACATCGTGCAGATCATCTGCCGATGAGATGGCAATCGCCATTTCCCGTCTATGTATGTTTTGGCTTCATCGTAGAGCTTGACCAATTGCGGGCGCCAGACATAACGCCGCTCCTCAAACTTCTCTCGTTCTGCTCCCCCCATGACCACGACAGCCGAAAACCGCCGGTATTCCGGCACCAAAGTGCAGAATGCCTGGTCTTCTTGTAGCGCATGGACCAACCGCGGTTCTTGCCACCGTAGAGCCAGTCCGGCGCGAAAACTCCAGGGTAGACTTCTTTGATAGCCTTTCGGACGTGCATCTCGGAACGACCGGACGGCCGAGAGCTGATCGGCAGCTTGGTCGAAGAGATTGCGCTCGGGAACGCGATTTCCCTGCCGCTATGGGGCGACATCGGCTGCGAGGACTTGAAGCGAAACTACTGCCGATCAGATCATTATGAGCAACTGGGGGCTAATGCCTCTATCCGCTTGGGATTGATACCGACTCGGGTGCACGACTCTAGAAGTGAGCGTTAAGTTTGTTGCGCCACGCGCGTCCCTGGCGCCACAGTTCATGAATCAGCGACCCCAAATACACGAGGCGGCGCCTCAGATGTTGGCCAGCGTAGCCAGCATCGCGATAGTCTGTAATGTAGGTATTGACACCGCGGGGCGTGGACACCGCTTCAACCTCGTGGCCCTTGCTTTGTAACTTTTTGACAGTGCTCGCTCTGATGTAATGTGAGCCACCGATGACTACAATTTTCATATCGAGTCTCCAAATCTGAGAGCGCTCGCACGACGATGCGCTATCTGCGGACGACGGCCCCGAAACAACATGAGCTTTCACGAGTACACGACCCGATTTGTCTCAACTTCGATAGAATCTTCTACCAAGGTACAGCCAGCGCAGGCGCGCCCAAACTGGCGTCGGCAACTGCAATCGCCGCAGCGCTAACCGTCGTCAATTTCGTCGTGCGTGCCTTTGTTTTCCGAACGCAGATGACATTCCGCTGATTTGGGCGGAAGCCTGCATGGCCCACGCGCTAGCTATCCTTGCCAGCAAAGACGATTGCATCAGAAAACTTGCATCTGCCGGGGAGGAACGGCCACCACACCGACAGCCAGACGTGCCTATGCCGAGGTATGATCGGGCTGATCGATTGTTCTGTGATTACGGCGTGAACAATGCCGAATCTGAGGAACGCTAACCGGAGAATTCAGAAACCCGGCGACCATTCATGGCCTCCTCAGCGGTCCGGCCAGTCCTTCGCTCAGTAAATCATGACCAAAAGTATTGGACGAGCGCGCCCTAGGCACGATGGCTCACGTCCCACCACGGCCGGCATATTTCAACCCGACACAACGCATTTGAAAAGCCACGGCCGTGCCCCGGCTTTGCTCGATGCGTCCACCACCAGGAGTCCTCGTCATGGCCGACCTTTCCGAACCTCAAGCCGGCGCCGCCGCATTGCCCGCCGAGGCGCCGGCCGCCGTCGAGGTTGACGTCTCCTCGGTTGCGCCGGGAATGTCGCTGGTCGTGCAATGGCGAGGTAAGCCGGTGGTCGTGCGCAACCGCACCGAGCAAGAGATGAAGGACGGCCAGGCGGTCAATCTCACTGCGCTCAAGGATCCAATCGCCCGCAATGCCAATTTGCCCGCCGACGCGCCGGCGACCGACGCAAACCGCACTGCGCCAGGTAAGGAAGCCTGGATAGTGATGGTCCAGGTCTGCACGCATAGCGGCTGCATCCCGGTTGGTCAGCAGGGCGACTTCGGAGGCTGGCTCTGCCCCTGCCACGGCTCTCAATATGATAGCGCCGGACGCGTCCGTAGGGGTCCAGCGCCGGAGAACATGTTGGTGCCGGCGTTCCAGTTCATTTCCGACACCAAGATCCGTATCGGCTGAAGCATGGGCAGTTTACCATGAGCGACAAACATTCGACATATGTGCCGAAAACCGGCATCGAACGCTGGGTGGACGCCCGCCTGCCGTTGCCACGGCTGGTGCATGATTCCTTCATCGTCTATCCCGTCCCGCGCAACCTGAATTACGCCTATACGTTCGGCGGCATTCTCACGGTCATGTTGGCGTCGCAGATCATAACAGGTGTCGTGCTGGCGATGCATTACGCTCCCGACACGGGGCTGGCTTTCAATTCGGTCGAAAAGATCACGCGCGATGTAAATTCTGGCTGGCTGCTTCGCTCCCTGCATTCGAACGGAGCATCGTTCTTCTTCATCGCCGTCTACCTCCACATCTGCCGCGGGCTCTATTACGGTTCGTACAAGGCGCCGCGCGAGTTTCTATGGGTGCTCGGCTGCACCAATCTGCTGTTGATGATGGCGACAGCCTTCATCGGTTATGTGCTGCCCTGGGGCCAGATGTCATACTGGGGCGCTACCGTCATCACCAACTTCTTCACGGCAATCCCACTGGTCGGCGACTGGATCCAGCAGCTGTTGCTCGGCGGCTTCGCTGTCGGCAATCCGACGCTGAACCGTTTCTTTGCACTCCATTATTTGCTGCCATTCATGCTTGCAGGCGTGGTGACCTTGCATATCTGGGCGCTTCACGTGGTCGGCCAAAACAATCCGACGGGGGTTGAGGTGAAATCCAAAACCGATGTCGTCGACTTCACGCCCTACGCCACCGTCAAGGATGCGGTCGGCATCATCGTGTTCTTGTTTTTCTTTGCCTATTTCGTCTTTTATCTGCCGAATTTTCTTGGCCATCCGGACAACTACACGGTGGCCAACCCACTGAAGACGCCCGCGCATATCGTGCCGGAATGGTACTTCCTGCCGTTCTACGCGATCCTGCGGGCCATCACTTTCAATGTGGGACCGATCGATTCCAAACTTGGTGGCGTGCTGGCGATGTTCGGCTCAATCGCCGTGTTGTTCCTGGTGCCATGGCTCGACAGCTCCAAGGTGCGCTCGGCGGTCTATCGGCCCTGGTACAGGCTGTTCTTCTGGATATTCGTAGCCGACGCGCTCTTTCTCGGCTGGCTCGGCTCACAGCCGGCGGAAGGCGCGTACGTGGTCATGTCCCAGCTTGCGACGCTTTATTACTTTGCATTTTTCATCATCGTCATGCCGCTGCTTGGGCTGATCGAGACACCACGCCCTTTACCGCATTCGATCACCGAAGCGGTCCTCGAAAAGAACAAGGCCAAGGGGCGGGCGCCCGGTCCGGAGATCCGACATCCGTCGGAAGGGCGCTGAACATTGCGAATATGCTCGATCTGGATCCGTCATGAACTGGTGGAACTCGCCTCTGGTCTACATCGTGTTGATCGGCCTCGCCGGGATCGTCGTTTGGGCCCTCATCCCTAGACGTTTCGCCAATGCGAGGCTGATCGTCCAGCTTGGCTTTTTCCTTGCCATGTCGATTCTCGTTCTCGACCTGCGCGTTGTCCCGTACGAACCTGCCGGGGGGCGAAGAGGCAAGCGGCGGAGCGATCCTGATCGGGTCGGTCAAGCTGCTCTGGTGGGTTCACCTTGCCTGGGCGCTAATCGGATTTGTTCGTATCTATCTTGTCTTCGAGCGAAAGCCGCGCGAGGCACGTCTCCTGCAGGACGTCGTGGTCGGCATCGTCTACACCGGAATGCTGCTGTCGATCCTGGCGTTCGTCTTCTCCGTGCCAGTCGGAACGTTGATCGCCACCTCGGGGGTATTTGCCGTCATCCTGGGACTGGCGCTCCAGAATACGCTTGGCGACGTATTTTCAGGAATCGCGCTTAACCTCGGTCGCCCTTACGTGCTTGGAAACTGGATTGTCCTGAGCGACGGAACAGAAGGGCGCGTTGTCGAGACCAATTGGCGGTCGACCAACCTGCTTACCCCAGCTCACAATGTCGTCGCGCTGCCCAACAGTTTTCTCGCCAGGATCGGAGTGACGAATGTCAGCGGTCCAGACGAGAGCCATGGACTCGCCGTGACGATCAAAGTGGTACCGACTAAGATGCCGGCGATCATCCTGGATACCATGCGTTCCGTCCTGCTGAGTTGCAATTCGATCATCCAGGATCCTTCGCCTTCGGTTGCCATCAGAAGTCTGGATGCTGCGGCAATCGAAGTCGAGCTCTCGTTTCGGGTCGCAAGTCTCGACCAGCGAATTAGCGCTCGGAACGAAGTTTTCGATCTCATCTATCGCCATTCAAAGTCAATCGGCATGCTGCTCGCTGAGCCGCTTTCGGCGTCGATTGCCATGACCGGCCGCCCAAGCGACGATAAGGCAGCCTCTGGCAGCTTCACCCCGATCGAACTGATCAAGTCCATACCGATTTTCTCGGCGCTGACGGATGCCGAGCAGGAGGCGCTTGCCGCGACGACCTCGGTCCGCAGCTACCGCAGGGGCGAAATCATCGCAAGGCAGGGAGAAATGCTGCCGTCCCTCATGATTGTTCGGACCGGCGTCATCGCCCGGCAACGTGGCCAGGACGATGCTCACCCCCAGGAAATCGGCCGGCTCGCACCGGGCGACTTCTTCGGCGAGACAGGCTTGCTCGCCGGGATCGGCGAGGAGTCGACATTGCGGGCAATGACCCATGTTGCGGTTTATGAGATAGACCAGAGAAGCATCGCGCCGCTGCTGCTCGACAGGCCTGAAATGGCCGAAGATCTTGCCGCGATCCTGTCGACGAGGGTGTCGGCTTTCGGCGACAGCGGCATTCCAGGACAGCAGCATGCGAGTTCCAAATTCGCGCTCCTTACAGCCATTCAGGCAGCCTTTCGCGCCGCTCCGTTCAAGCATGCTGGAGTGCCTGGCCGAGAGGTCAAGCAGAAGGATCAACATCCATGACCATTCGCCAAAGCGATGTCGCAGGCATCGAGGCACTCATCCAGCCGAGCGTCCGTGAGTTCGCGGACGGATTGAAGGTACGGCGTTTGTTGCCCTCCTCGAACCGCCTGATGATCGGGCCTTTCATCCTGTTCGATCATTTTGGTCCGGCTGTATTCGACGCGGGTCGCGGTTTCGACATCGGACCGCATCCGCATATCGGGCGTTACGACTTTGACCTACCTGATCGATGGAGAGATCGTTCACCGGGACAATCTCGGCGAAGTGCGGACCATCCGTCCCGGCGAGGTCAACTGGATGACGGCCGGGTCGGGCATCGTCCATTCCGAGCGCACGCCGCCAGAAGTCCGAGCGTCGGGGGGCAATCTCTTCGGCGCTCAGGCGTGGATGGCCCTTCCCTCCCGGTACGAAGAAATTGCGCCCAGCCTTGCGCATTACGGCGCTCTCGAAATCCCGAGAATCTGCGCCGACGGAATCGAGTTCACGTTGATCGCTGGCGCATCCGACGGCCTGGTCTCGCCGGTAAGGACATTCTCCGACATGGTCTATGCCGAAATTGTCCTGACGAGCGGCGCGCGATACCAGGTGAAACCCGAACATGCCGAGCGCGCGATCTACGTTGCCGCCGGCGAGGTTGGGATTGTCGGCCAGGACGGGACATTCCATGAGGCCGAATTGATAGCTCTGGCGCCCGGCACCGAGATCGTGCTCCAGGCGCCTGCCTTTCATGCGGCAAGCCTGATGTTGTTGGGGGGCGAGCCGCTTTCAGAACCACGTCACATCTACTGGAACTTCGTTTCCTCTTCGGCCGAACGGATCGCGCAGGCGAAGATGGATTGGCGCGAAGGCCGCTTCCCCGGCGTGCCGGGCGAGCACGAATTCATACCCCTGCCAGACGACACCTGAGCGTGATGGTTCCCCGGTGCGCACATTGGCTGCCGCCATTCCCCAACCCAGCGCCCGCAAGAATGCCTCTCGTTGGCGACGCTACGACATCGGGTTGAGTTCATTCATCGTGTCCTCGTCGAGCAAACCGTCGAACCACACGTCAAAGATGGTCTCGAGCAGGAACTCGTCGTTGCTCGCTTCGGAAAACAGCGTCAGAGAGGCGTGTAATTTCTTCGCGTCAACATCACCGAAGACAGCGTGAGCGCTTGAGCCGGAGAGCCGTTGCAGTGCCCCGATGCATTCCCGATAACGACCTCCCAGTACCGGAGATGAGAGGTAGGCGCCCCGCTTCGTCGAGCGATGTGATCGCATATGGCGCAGGCGCGGCGTCGCTTCGGTTGACAGCCAACCTTGGGAAGATGAACTCCATATAGGAAGTGCACATCATTCCTTGGCGCAAAATACCTAGCGCGTCTTCATAGGCAGCGTCCTGCGCTCTGACGAACCGCTGCAAATCATATTCGTCGCTCATTTCGATGACGCTTTTTTCGCAACCAGCCTGTACCTATCCGTTGACGACATCGGCATATTCCGGCTGCTTTGCGAAGAACCGGCTCATGAAGGGGCCTTTCAAGATCGCTTTGCGGCCGGTTTTGCGCAGCAGCTCAAACGTACCCTGAGCCAATCGCGTTGCGATCCCCTGTCAGGAAAACTCCGACGAGACTTCGGTGTGTATGAGAACAATCTTCCCGCTCTCGATCCTGTAATAGGCCGCAGCGAACAGTTCATCGGCGATCGGCAATTCGAAGGTTGCCGGCAGGGTGGTCGGTCGTTGGCCCTCTATCGTATTGCGGGCAACCGCAACGTCACGGCGGTGCCCGACCCGAGCTCGCTTTCGACGTCGACACTTCCCCCAGCCTCCTCGGCGAAGCGCTTCACCATTGGCAGCTCAACGCCACCGAGGCCGCCGCCTTTCGTGGTGAAGAAAGGATCGAATGCGCGGACCATGGTCTCGCTGGTCATTCCAATTCCGTTGTCGGCCACACGAACATCTATCCATCCGGCCGTGGAACTTTCGGGCGCCAAGGAGGCATCGACCGAGATCAGACCGCCGTCAGGCATAGCGTCGCGTGCATTGAACAGAAGATTCAGAACCGCATTTTGAAGACCAAGCGGATCGCCCTTTACCCGAGGCAGATCGGAGCCGACTCGAATCTCGAGGCGCAAATTGGCACCCCAAGCGCTTCGAGCGACGGATTCGACCTCAGCCAGGCAGGCGCCCACGTCCGCATGCTCGACTTCGGCATGGATTTCTCGGGCTACGCCAATGGTCCGCCGGACAAGGCCGCCAGCTCGTTCCAAGGCCGTTTTGGCGCCGGCAATTACAAGCCCAAGATCTGGAGCGGCCGAGACGTTCGGATCGCGAGCCAGATGGTTCAACGCCGATGAGGCGACCTGGATGAGATTGCCAAGGTCATGAACAATGCCGGCGGTCGATATCTGCACGGGTAGGCCGTTTCGCGGAACATCGGCAGGCCGGTCGAAGACATCTTCCTTTAGGCGTGACATTCCATTCCCCCGGTTGCTCGGTCGACTCTTGGTTGCTGGAAGAAGCTTAAATGAAGGGCATCTGTGGTCGATTGGGTCGAGGAAGAGGGCGAGCAATACCGCGGTATATGTCGTGCTATCGCGTCGCGGGGCCCAGCGATCATGTTGATGAGCACGAGGAACAAGACATCGCCCGGAGTGGGCTTGCTGTGGCCCGGCCCGGTGCCTTGTTCCTGCATCACTGGTAGCCGATCCCGCCAATGTAGTTGGCCAGGAGTTGCTCCTGGAGCTCCTCTTGATCGAAGAGCGCCTTCATTGCATCACGGATATCAAGCACGCCTATCGGCTTCTGGTCCGCCCCAAGTACCGGCACATTCTGAAGGCCTCGCGCGGCCATTGTCTGCCAGACTGAATGGACGTCGTCGTCGGGACCGCAGGAGATGATGGATCGGCTCATCAACGTTGCAACGGGCGCCTCTGTTGGCCCTGAATTGGCCAGATGGCGGATGATATCGGACTTGCTCAGCACACCTGCGGCCTCCCCGTTGCCGTGGCACACGACGACCAGGCCTGTTGCTGGTTTGGAAAGCGAGAGTGCGGCGCCGCGAAGCGGGGCGTCGACATCGATCACTGAGAGGCGGGCCGACGTTATTGGATGCAGACTGTCAATGCGCATGACGCCCTCCTGAAAGCGCCTCGCGGCCACAGCCGGGAGGCTGGGGTTCGATGTTTTCCTCACTCCTGGAAGGGAGCGTTCACCACGGAATCAACTGCCGAAGGAGCCCTGTAGCCGGGGACAAAGCGTTCGCCGAAATCCCGGGCAAAGTTGTCGTAGGTTGTTTCGCGACTGACATCCGCGATGTGGCAAAAGAATCGCGTCATCCGCCGCTTCATTCCGAGCCGCGGGAATTCGCCGACTATCCTTGCCATCTCTGCGGAAGAGACAAGGTTGTACTGCAGGCCGACGACGTCGAGGCAGATGCCGGCACTGCACAGCGCCACCTCGGCTTCCTTGTAGAGGCCGATTGACGGCGTCGAGTTGAGGGCGACGCTATCCCAGATCAGTTGAGCGCGACGTTCTTCGAAGCCGCCGTCCCGGACGAAGGTTCGAGCCAGATCCGCGCCTTCCAGCTCGAAACGGCGAGGTCCGGCGAAGGACTCATTGAGGGTGATGTCATGCAACAGGGTTCCGACAGCGACAACTTCGGCGTCGTGCTCGACATTCTGAAGCTGCCCGATCCTGGCCGCGAAAAGCCAGGATCGGACCACGTGATTGAACAAGTAGGGTTCACATCGCTGACGAGCATATTCGATCGCTCGGCCAACAATCGGTGTGTCTGGGACCGAAACGCCTGCAAGCGTGCGCCTGGCGATCGCATCCATGTCGGTGACCTTTCCTTTACGCCCGACGACTAGCCCGATTTCATTTCGGGTATGTCGTCAGGTTCTTCTCGTTGGTATCGACAACGAAGATCGCAAGCAGGCGGGCGCGTTCCGTCTTGCTGGCGTTTTCGCTGACCGCATGACGGTCGCCGGGAAATTCAGAGAAACTTTCGCCGGCACGATAGGTCTTCACCGGTCCATCATTGACCTGGCTCCGGATCGCCCCCTCCAGCACCGTCGCATAGATGAATGCGGATTTGGGATGGGTATGCGCCGGCGATGTACCGCCCGATGCGTACTCGACGAGCACCGCTTTCATGCTCTTGCCGGGCACGTTTGGAAGAGCCTGGTCGTAGACAAGCTTTACGTCCGCGTCATCGGCGGTTGCCGCGGTGACGGAAGCGGCAATGAGCGCTGCGCAGAGAAGTGTTTTGATCATGTCTGGTCTCCTTGTTGGATATGCATGGGTGGGGAACGCCGATCTGATGGCCACACGACCGGCGCTAGCTTCTGTTTGCTTATTTCGGCGGGGTGTACCGGCTGAGCCAATCGTCGAAATGCACGGCGCCGATGCGCGCACTCTCGCCGGGAACAAGCGTTCGATCGTCGATTGCCACTTGACCGTAGTAGAGAGCACCAGGATCAGCGACGACTTTGCGGGGGTCGTTGGTGGCCTTCAAAAAGCGACCGACGAGTTCGCTCATGCGAACGCGCTCCGGGCCGGCAATTTCGGTCGTGCCGTTCAACGGAGTGGCAAGCGCGACGTCCGCCATTACGTCGGCGACATCATCGGCCGCCATGGGTTGGAAGTACGCTGGTGACATATGGATGGTATCGCCGACGGCGCCGGTGTTTGCGATGGCGGCCGTGAATTCGAAGAATTGTGTGGCGTGGACGATCGTAAATGGGATTCCGGATTCCTTGATCAGTTTTTCCTGGAGCAATTTTCCGCGGAAATAGCCCATGCCCTGCAGCCGGTCGGTGCCGACGACTGACAATGCCACGTGATGACGGACGCCGGCAGCGGCTTCCGCTGCAAGAAGATTACGCCCGGACGCCGCGAAGAATTCCAGCGCGGCCTTCTCCTCGAACGACGGCGAGTTCGCGAGATCGACGACGACCTGCGCCCCGGCAAGTGCGGCGGCCACCCCCTCTCCCGTGACGGTGTTCACTCCGGAGTTCGGCGAGGCCGCAAGCACGTCGTGTCCCTTTTTCCGCAGTCGTTCCACAGTCTTCGAACCGATCAGCCCGGTTCCGCCGATGACGTCGATTTTCATTTCGAATCTCCTGGTTGGGCGTGTTGATTTGCGCTGTTGACGCTGGCGTTTTCAGCCAGTTACTGACTGGCCGATGCAGCAGCATCCTCGATAAGGGACGTGACCTCGTCGGGATGCGAGACCATGAGGGCGTGGGAAGCCCCCTCGACGAGGACGCTTTTTACGGCATGCGCGCGCTTGGCCATGAAGCTCATGACGGCTGCGGGGATATTTCGGTCGTCCGTGCCGTAGATCATGTAAGACGGCAGCGTCTTCCATGAGGCAATGCCCGAGGCCTCAGCCAGAGCTGCCTGCGCGACGGGACGCTGAGTGGCTGCCATCAGGGACGCCTGCTCTTCCGGGACGTCGGCGGCGAACTGGGCGCGGAACTTGTCGGCCTGGATGAAGAGGTCCTGGCCGCCGGCCGGCAACGCGACCGGAACAATCGCACTGCCCAAAGTGCTGCCGGGGAACATGCCAGAAAGCGTCAGGCTCGATTCACCGGTCTCCGGTGCAAACCCTGCCACATAGACCAGGGCCTTCACATTGGCATTGCCATTGGCGGCCTCGGTGATGACGGGTCCGCCATACGAATGACCCACCAGAACGACCGGCCCCGAAACCGTCCGGACGATGGCCGAAACCGCCGCCGCATCACTGGCGACACTGCGAAGCGGATTGGCTGCTGCTATCGCCACGTAACCGTCGCGTTTGAGCCTCGTGATGACTGCATCCCAGCTCGACGACTCGGCGAAGGCGCCGTGCACCAGCACGACGGTCGGCTTGGCCTTTGGGCCGACCGGCTGCGCCATCGCGGTGCTCGATACGGCAACTGCCGCTGCGAGCGCCAGGATCCTAGTAATGTTCCGCATTTGCTTTCTCCTTTGCGGCCCTTCATGACCTATGCGCAGAAGAATGCGCCGACCCCGCGCGTCGACCTATTGTGCGGAATGGTCAGTCATATGATGCCAAGGTCCAGGGTAGGTCATCGCTGAGACCAGGTGACCGGTGGCACGCTGCAGAGTGCCGGGCGGCGGCTAACAATGATCGATGCAAGCGGTTGCTTCCAAACACCACTTCGCCACGACGAATGTTCAGCGCAGAGGCAAGGCTGCCTCCCGTCAACGACATTGTTCGCTGCCCTTCGGCTTGCATGGCCAATGCCAACCTAGGGGTCACACAGCCGGATCGTCTAATCGTCTCGTGGGAGCGAGACATTATATTTGGAGGGATGAAGACCACCAAGCTAACGATGGAGTTAGTGAAATGAAAATGACAGCTCTTGCTGCCGCCGCTCTTGTTTTTACAGCAGGAAGCGCAATTGCCGGAAGCGGCCACTATGGATCAAACGAGGGCCAGAAGCCTGCAACTGCATCTGACAACACGTATACATCCTCGACCAGGAAAATGAACAACGATGCCGGCGTGCCCAAAACCGTACGCAAGCCTGTTTTCAACGATGAATATGGCAAGGCATCTGGGGTCACTGATCCTGACCGACACAAAATTAAGGGGCCGGGGCGCGACCTCGGCCCTTCGTGGTATCTGAGTTACTTCCTTGAGAGGTGAACCGACTTCTCTTGCCAGCCGATCCCTCGGCAAGCGCCCTCGATTCGGTTCCCACCGCGTGACGCGGTCGACGTCACCGCCGATCCTAGCGTTCGGGTGCGCACCCCGGTGGGTGGAATAAGGGGCGTGGCGACTGCGGACAACGGAGCAAGCGCTATTCAAAGCAACGCCATTCCCCCGTCAACCCGCAGGTTGATACCCGTGACAAAGCTGCTCGCGTCCGAGGCAAGGAACAGGGCGGCTTTTGCCAGCTCCTCCGGCTGTCCCATACGACCCAGGGGTATTGCTTCCGCCATCGCCTTTTCGAACGACTCCCGCTGTTCAAACGGTAAGCCTAGCTTATCGAGAATAGCCGTATCCACCGGACCTGGGCTGAGCACGTTGACCCGGATGCCACGGGACTTCAGCTCGATCGCCCAGCTGCGCGCGAACGCATTGATCGCTGCCTTCGAGCCAGCATAGACAGCATGCCCGTCCAGGACTTTCTCGCTGGCCAGCGATCCTGTGAGGATGATTGCGCCGCCGTTCCGCATGATCGGGATCAGCTTCTGGACACCGAAGAAGACGCCGCGCGTATTAACGGCAAACTGCGCGTCATATTCTGCCTCGGAGACGTCGGCCGAGTGTGTGATGGTGTTTAAGCCGGCGTTCGCCATATAGATGTCGAGCGCCCCGAACCTCTGCCGGATCTGCTGCGCGACGTCGTCATGGTGCGCCCCATCGGCCACATCTCCTTGAATGCCCAGCGCGCCTGCCCCGATCTGTGCGACCGCCTCCTCGACCGCCTGCTGCCGGTGGCCGGTGATGACCACTTGCGCTCCCTCCGCAGCAAAGATTTTGCAGCCGATAGTCCGATTCCACTGTTTCCGCCGGTGACCACAGCGATCTTACCTGACAGTGTGCCCATGTCGTTTCTTGCCTCCGAACGATTGGCGCCGGCCCTGCTGAAGGCGGCGAACGCTTCCGCGGCGTGCAGGAGCTGCGGCCAGAGGTCTCCAGAACTTGAATGGCCGCAGCTGAACGCAACACGCGTAGTCATGATTGCGGGAAGCTATCCTTTGATAAAGGCGAGCAGGTCGGCATTGACCTGATCCTGGTGCGTGGCCGTGATCCCGTGGGGCGCACCGGGGTAATATATTTCCTTTGCACTCCTGATCAGCCGCGCCGACTTGACTGACGCATCCTTGACCGGGACAATCTGGTCGTCCTCGCCATGCAGGATCAGCGTCGGTATATCGAACTTCCCGAGGTCCTCGGTGAAATCGGTTTCGGAGAACGCTTTGACGCATTCATATGCATTCACGAGACCGACCTGCATGCTCCAGAGCCAGAACTGATTCAGAATCCCCTGGGAGACCTCGGCGCCTGGCCTGTTTGCACCATAGAACAGTGGTGCGAGGTCCAGGTAGTGCTGCGAGCGATGCTTGAGGAGGCCAGCCCGTATACCGTCGAACACCTCGATCGGCAGGCCCTCCGGATTGGCTGGCGTCTTCACCATGATCGGGGGGACGGCAGCGATCAGCACAGCCTTGGACACCCGCTTCGTCCCGTGCCGTCCGATATAGCGAGCAACCTCGCCTCCTCCGGTGGAATGTCCGACCAGCGTGACGTCCCGCAGATCAAGCGCGTCGATCACCGCTGCGAGATCGTCCGCATAGCCGTTCATGTCGTTGCCGGACGTAGCTTGGCTGGAGCGGCCGTGGCCACGCCGGTCATGTGCAACCACACGAAAGCCGTTATGGGCAAGAAAGAGCATCTGCCCGTCCCAGGCGTCGGAATTCAGCGGCCAGCCATGCGAGAAGGTTACAACCGGCCCCCTGCCCCAGTCCTTGTAGTAGATTTCGGTGCCGTCCTTGGTCGTGATTGTGCTCATAGTCCTGGTTCCTTTGCCTTTTTGGTGGATGGCGGCGTTTGGCTTTCGGCCCGCGGTAGATTGCGAAGCGACCGGCAGTCCGGCCGTAGCGGCGAGGATCAATCCGCCCACCAAGACGTCACGGCGGGATGCGCCAATCGTGAAAAGTCCATCCCTGCTCATCGTGCCCATCCCTGATGCTTGGCCTTCAACAACTGGCTCACCATCACGATCATCGATCCGACCTGCATGGTCGCTTTCGGGGAGGGGTGAGCGAAGGAGCGGGCGACACTCGACGATCGTGATGGCTTGCGAGGAAGAGGATGCGCTTATCCGGCCTGCAAACCTATTCTGCGGAAGGGTCTGTCGTGCGATGCCAAGGTGTAGGAGAGATACGCTGAGAAAAGGCTCGGCGGAGTAATTTGGTCTACGCTGCCCCCAAGCCTGTGCGGCACCGATTTGACGCAGCAGTCGCCAAGCGTCATCGCTGGATAAGTGTAGGTGGAGTGGACCCGCGCAAATCCGCGATCAATCGGCTGTCCCTGCATCATACTTGCAGGAAGGTTGGGCAGAGATCTATGTCGCGTCGCCCTGTCGCATCGGCGCGGGCAGTGTCTCCCATGCCCGGATCAGCTCGCCGATGGAAGCGGCTTCCATCTTGCGCATGACATTGCCGCGGTGGAGCTTGACCGTCACTTCGCTAATGCCGAGGTCAAAGGCGATCTGTTTGTTGAGGCGTCCGCGCGCCACTTCATGCAGAACCTCACGCTCGCGTGGCGTCAGCGTTTCAACGCGCTCGATGTTGCGCTTGACGATCACGGCATCCGCCCGCCGCTTGGCATCCATCGCAATACCCGCGATGACGGCGTCAAGCAGCGTCTGGTCCCGCACCGGCTTGGTGAGAAAGTCCACGGCGCCGGCCTTCATCGCCTGGACAGTCATCGGGATGTCGCCATGCCCGGTCAGGAAGATGATGGGTTTGAGCTTGCCGTTTTTCGCAAGGTGCTGCTGCAGATCGAGGCCGCTCGATCCTGGCATGCGCACGTCGAGGATCAAGCAGCCGGGGCTATCCAAGATGTCGGCGTCGATCAACTCGCGGGTCGAGGCAAAGCAAACTGGCTCGAAACCCGCCGACAGGATCAATTCCGATAGCGCCTCGCGGACAGACGCATCGTCATCGACAATAATGACGAGCGGTTGCTCCGCTTCACTGCGGCGCTGCGGCGCCGACGATAGCGATCTCCGCTGGAGCGGCTGGTCAACTGTCATGATCATCCCTCGGTTTCTTGGTTGCGTAAAGCGTCACCCACCGCCACAAGCAGGGCCTGGCCATCGAAGGGCTTGCGGAAAAACCCGCTGATACCTTTGGCGCGGTACTGATCCGCTAGCTCGTGCCGGCCGGTAATCAGGAATACCGGAAGGTTCGGACGCGCCCTCTTGACCAGGTCACGAAGCTCAAAGCCGTCCATGCCGGGCATCCCGATGTCGGTGATGAGCACGTCCACGTCCGACAACCCACTGACGACCAGCGATCCCGCCGACGAGAAGCTGCGGGCTATATAGCCGGCGGACTCCAGAAGATCCTCCAGCGACTCAAGCAGCCTCGGATCGTCGTCAACCACTGCCACGACGGGCCTTCGCTTGCTCACGTTCAGCCCCCTCCCGATCGGCGCGAGTGCGTGATCGGTATTTCCAGTCGCTCCGCCATGCGGACGAGGTCGGCAAGCGACGCGGCGCCCATTTTCTGCATCACGTTCCTTCTGTGAATTTCCAACGTAACTTCGCTGATTCCCAGTTCAGCGGCGGCCTGCTTGTTGAGCAGACCACTCACCACCAGCGGCAGCACCTCGCGCTCGCGCGGCGTCAACTCGAGGTAACGTTGCTTCAACACGCCAAGTCCGGCGCGCTGCGATCTCTGTTCCTTATCCTGGGCAATCGCGGCATGGATTGCGGTCATGAGGTCCGCATCGCTGAAAGGCTTGGTCAGGAAATCCACGGCGCCGTGCTTGATCGCACGCACCGAGGATGGGATATCGCCATGTCCTGTTATGAAAACAATCGGCGGATGACCGCCCACCGCGATCTCCCTCTGAAGATCAAGGCCGTTGATATCTGGCAACTCGACATCGAGGATGAGACAGGCAGGCAAATCCGGCTTGTCGGCATCGATATACTCACCGGCCGACCCGAAGGCTATGGCGCGCATGCCGTGCGAAACCAGCAGTTCGCTGAGCGCCTCGCGGATGCGTTGATCGTCATCCACGATGAAGACAATTTGCTCGTCCCTAGTCATGGCGCGACTTTCGCATCGACGGACGCGAGAATGCCGAGATCGAAAGGGCGAGCCGCTGTTTGAGAAGCATCGCCATCGGTTGATCTCGACGGACCAACAAAGGCTCGAGATTGTCGGTGCTCCGCATGGCATCTTCTATCAGTGGCTGGATTTGGGCGGATGCTCATAGCGCTATCCTAGTCCCGCTACACGCCATGCGCACCTCATGGAAATCCATGCATGGATTTCCATCGGACTGTCCGCCACACCCGTTTTGGAGAACCGGAATGAAACCAAGCGCTCCGTGCGAAACAATCGCTTCATACCGAGATGCCGAGCGAGCGAAGCGGCGTCTGCAATCAGTGCCCTCGTCTCGGATGCGTTCCGCGTATGACCAAAACTATTGCGGTCGCCCGATCATGGTGCAGCCTTCGCCTCAACCGGAAGCGTGAAGACGAATCTCGCCCCATGCGGAACGAGGTTCTCCGCCCATAAGCGTCCGCCGTGAGACTCGATGATCGAACGGGAGATCGCAAGTCCCATGCCCATTCCTTGCCCTTTTGTCGTGAAGAACGGGTCGAAGATCTTATCGGGATGTTCGACTCCCGGGCCGGAGTCGCTGACTTCAATCTGGATTGTGTCCCGTGTCCGGCGCACACGCATCCCAAGAACCTTGTCCCCGGCAATGGCGTACATAGCCTCGATGCCGTTGCGAATAAGATTGACCAGCACCTGTTGGATCTGGACGCGATCGAACGCGACCAGCGGGAGGTTGCGTTCGACGTCGATATCCATGCGAACGCGACACCGTATGGCTTCCTCGGCCATGAGGTCACGCGCTTCGTCAATGACACTGGTGATCGGCGTGCTGGTTCTCAGTTCAAGGGACGGCCTGAACAAGGCGCGAATGCGGCTAACGACATCTGCCGCCGAGTTGGCGTCCCGGATAATGCGCTCGGCTGTGATCTTCGCGCGGTCGAGATTGGGAGGCTCGGCCGACAGCCAACGGTGGCATGCATTGGAGTTGGCAACGATCGCGGCCAGCGGCTGGTTCACCTCATGTGCGATGGATGCGGAGAGTTCGGCAAGGCTCGCCACCTGGCTCGCGCGTGCAAGTCTCTCTTGCGCCAGTCGAAGCTGCTCTTGTGCACGCACCTCGTTTTCAATGTCCAGGCAGATAACGTTCCATTGCACGATGGCCCCTTCCGTGTTGCGCATCGGTGCAGCTCGCGTTTCGACCCAGCGATATTCGCCATCGAAGCGCCGCAGACGGTGTCTCCGCGCATAAGGCTCGCCTGTGATCAAGCAATGGGCATATCTCTCCTTGACACCTGCCAAGTCGTCGGGATGAACACCCGCTTCGAGTGTGCCGGCCAGCCGCGATTTCCCCGCTTCGTCCAGTTTTTCGAGGTTGTAGCCGAGAAATTCGCGGAGCTGCTGGCTGCGGTACATCGGCTCGCCATCCGGCGCGGCACAATCGATCATTGCCGGCAGCGTTTCTACGAGTTGCCAAAGCGCGCGCTCTCTCTCGCGCAGCGCTTCCTCGACCCGTAGCTGATCGTCGATGTCGTGCGTAAGGCCGTACCACTGGACAATGCGTCCGCTCTCATCCCTCAGCGGCTCGGCCTGGCCCTCCATCCAGCGGTAAGCGCCATCGGCACGACGCAGGCGATACTTCATGAAAAAGCGCTCGCCAGTGGCGAAGCAACTGTTGAGTGCTTCCCGCAGGCTGGGTGCATCGTCGGGATGAACGACGGTGGCTATGAAGGCCGCCAGCCGGTTCGTGTCCGGCATCTCCGCGTCCGTTATGTCGAGGCCGAGAAAATCGATCAGGCGCTTGTTGAAGAAGGTCGGCTCGCCGTTCGAAGACAGCCGCCAGAGGTAGCTCGGAACCATGTTGACGAGTTGCGAGAGCGCCTGCTCTCGGTTGTGCAACGCAGCCTGGGTGGTCACCAGGTCGTGGATGTCGACGCTCACACCGTACCATTGCAGAATATGGCCATCTTCGTCGCGCAGGGCCTCGGCACGAGTCTCCGTCCAGCGATAGCCGCCGTTGGCGCGCCGTTGGCGATATCTCTGCACGTAAGGCACGCCCGTCGCGAATGAATGGCGGATCGCTTGCCGTGCCGTATCGATGTCGTCTGGATGGATCACGCTGAGGGATGGCGAGCCGTCCGGGGCGGTGATGTCACCAAGAGTGGCTCCGGTTACATCCGTGAACCGCTTGTTGACATAGGATGGCGTTCCTTCACGTGTCGTGCTCCATATCAAGGCGGGCACCGTGTCGATGAGTTGCTGAAGGCGTCGCTCGCTTTCGCGCAATGCCTCCTGCGCGCGCACCTCATCGTCGATGTCGAGAGAAACGCCGTACCATTGCACAACGGCGCCGTTTTCATCACGCCGGGGCTCCACCCTGCATTCCGCCCAGCGATAAGAGCCATCCTTTTCAAGCCAGCGAAAGCGCATGGTGGAGCCATCGCCGGTCTCGAAGCTATTCGACAGGGTGCACTGCACCCCGGGAGCATCTTCGGGATGGATCAGCTTCTGCAGTAATTCGTCGATGCGCGGCTCGCCCAGATCTTCGAAGTTCGCGATGACGGAACGGAAATGGTCCTGGTACCGCTTGTTGAAGTAGGCCGGCCCGCCCGTCGGCATGGCGCTCCAGATGCGGACCGGCACGGCGTCGATCATCTGCTGAAGTTGCAGCTCGCTCCGCCTCAATGCCTCGACGCTTTCGTGCAATGTGAACACCGCCTGCTGGTGCTGCCGGGATATGGCGGCCACGATCAGAGCCGAGAACGCCGAAATGACCAGAAAAAGCTGCAGCATGATCTGGTTGTTCTTTTGGGAAACGGGATCGCCGGCAAATTGACTGGCGCCGGATACCGTGAATACCGCCGTGATCAGCGCAAGCAGGATCAAGGCGACGGCGGCGCCCCTGAACTCAAAGCGCACCGCGGCCCAAAGAAGAGGCGGCATGATGATGTAGGCGAAGGGCAGGTAGCCGCTCAAGGAAAGGGCGGCAACGCCAAGGAAGATCAGCCCCAGGACGCAAGCTTCGATCCATCGCGCGGCCGAAAGCCGGGCCTTGCCGCGCCAGTTCTGGAATACTACCAGCGCCAGCGGCGCCACGATCAGGACCCCGGTCGCGTCGCCGATCCACCATAGAGGCCAAGCCGCGGCGAAGCTCTGTGACTGAATGCCAAACCACGCAAGCGTCGCGCTTCCCACTGTGGCGCTTGCAACTGGCGCGATTCCAGCGGCCAATCCGACGAACGCGAGAACTTCCTGCAAGGTTTCCAGCCGAAGCGGGCGCTTGCAAGCCCGATTCACGAGCCATGCCCCGGTCCCCGCTTCAAGAGCGTTGCCGGCATAGATCAGGAAGGCCGCAGGCAGCGGAGTGTGGAACCACAACAAGTTGCTGGTCAGTTCAGCCATACAGCCTCCCAGCATCCACCACGGCCAGCTATACCTGGAGGCGATGAGAAGCGTGGCGATGAAAAGCCCGCTCGGAGGCCAAATGGAGATGCCCGTTCCAGGTACGATCGCGAGCGACTGAGCGAATCCGCAGCCCAAGACGTAAACCGCGATAAAAAGTCCCAGATGCAAGGATCGAGGGCGATGCGCCCAGAGACGAGACGAATTGCTTGTTTCAAGATCACTGAGAATATTGCCGGGAGGCAGGCTTGGTTCATTTGCCGCGCGAGGTCGACCCCTTCCTTGCGATCCAAATCCGGGTTGGTCCAACCCATGCTTCAGCGCGCGCGTTGCTTCGGACTCGGTTTCGCTAAGCGAGGTGGATGCTGTCGTCATCGGCTGCTCCTGACGGACGCACAAAAGCCTTGTCGGCTCTCCGTATAGCACTTGCTCTCAGCAGCTGGAATCTGGGCTGACGAAGTCGCAGCCCATAATACAGCCGCCGCGCCCCAGCCGCATCTCATGGAAATCCATGCATCGCCCGGAGACCTGGACGATGCGGCCAGTTCATGTCGCGTCCCGCTTCGTCTGCCGCACGGCGGACCCGGAATGCCCCTGCATCCCCCAGCCTATCTCGTCCGGTCGACACCGCTCGCAAGACAAACCGGAGCCCTGCCGGCAAACCAAGTTCCAACGTATATGACCTAGAGGCGCAAGGTTCTGAAACCTGTTCGGTTCGGCCGAGCGGCTCGGCGGCCGAGGAATTGTTTGGCAAGGATGAGACAGGGCGCAGCGACCGCGAACAGCACGACAAGCGCGAAGAAAGCTTCATCGAACGAGATCGTGGCGACCTGCCTCTCAAGGGCGCGCTGCAGCAGCGGGAGTGCGGCCTTCGTCGCCGTGGCACTGTTCATACCGTTTGTCAGCAGAACGTTCGCGGTGGCGCGCAGGCGCTGGTCCACGGCCGCGTCGCCATTCATGAGGTGGGCAGCCAGTATGGTTCGGTTGTGGACATTCTGATGATCAATGTACGTTTGCAAAAGGGCTGTGCCGGTCATACCGCCCACCTGTTTGCCGAAGTCGAACAGGCCGATGCCGAACGGCAGCGCATCGGCGGCAAGTCCCCGAAGCGTAACCAGGGTCAATGCCACGAACAGGAGACCCAGGCCGAATCCCCGCAGAAACAAAGGAACGCTCAGGTCCGGTGAACCGCTCGCGCTGGTCGAACCCGACAGGAGCCACATGGCTCCGGCGAACAGCAAAACACCAAACGGGACAAGCGCAATCGAGTGAATTCCGGTCTTTTCGATGACGAAGCCAGCGAACAGAAGCCCCAGCGCGAGTGCGGCCCCACTGGGCAGCAGAAGCACTCCTGCGCCGGTGGCCGTAAAATCGAGGACGTTGAGGGCAAAAGCCGGGATGAGATAGGCGCTGCCCGAAAGAGCAAAGCCCGCGACGATGCTGACGAGAAGGCCAAAGCGGAAGTCCGGACTATCGAGTGGCGAAACAGTCAGCAGTGAGCCTTCTGAACGGAAAGCGATTTCCCAAATGGCCAGAAAGCCGACGGCCACGACACCGATGGTGGCAAGCACGGTGATATCCGTGTCGTCGAACCAGTTGAACCTGTTGCCTTGCAGCAGGACGTAGGTCAAAAGCGCGGCACCCAGGCCGAGCAACAAGACCTCAAGGACAGGAAGCCTGATTTCCCGCCGGTAGGTCCGGTCGCCGTCGGCCCCCAGAAGGACAAGGGAGGCGATGCCGAGGGGAATGTTGCTCAGGAATATCCAGTCCCAGGTGAGATGGTCGACGAGCCAGCCCTCCAGCGCAGGCGTAACGGCAGCCGGAGCCATCACGGCGCCTACAGCGAAAATTGCCTGGACGACCGGCTGATTTCTGTGCGGGAACCTGAAGAACAGCAGAGTCTGACCCGCGACGAGAATTGTGCCGCCGGCCAGCCCTTGGACAACGCGGCAGATGTCGATCCAGGTGAGGTCAACTGAGAACGTCATTGCCCCGGATGCCAGCAGAAGCGCGACGATCCCCGCGCGCAAACAGGCGGTCGGCCCCACTGCCCTGACAAAAAGCGGCGCGACAAGGAACACCGTCAGCTTCGCCGCGATGAAGACAATGTCGGCCATCGCCAGTTCGTCCGGTGTTGCGTAGGTATCGCCAAGCATGTCGATCCGGCCGATGGACAGAGCAGTGGACGCGACCGCGTCCATGACGGCGGCCAGCACAACGCCCGTCGCCATGAGCGAGGCGCGCAATGGTGCGCCAAGATGATGCTGCATGGCTCCTCCTTCAGCGAGACCCGTCACTGTACCGAGCGTCCGTTCGCGGTTCCGCCGGGCTGCGTTTCCAGCGCAATAGCCGCATCCCGGGCACTAACGGCGATGGCAACGCGCGCCGAGAGCCCCGGAACCAGGCGGCCGGGCAACGGGTTGCGCTTCATCCTGATCTTGACAGGCACGCGTTGGACAACGCGAATGAAGTTTCCAGTCGCATTGTCCGGCGGCAGCAGGCTGAACGCCGCACCGCTGCCGGGTGCGAAGCTGTCGACAACACCAGCGATTTCCAGATCTGGAAATCCGTCGACCCTGACGCGGACAGGTTGACCGATCTGCACCTGCTTCAGCTGGGTTTCCTTGAAATTGGCGACGACCCAGACGTCGTTGACAGGAACGATGTCCAAGGCTGCCGCTCCCGGAGTGACATAGCGGCCGACACGGATCTGGCGATTGCCGACGACCCCTTCGACCGGAGCTCTCACGACTGTGTTGTCCAGGTCGAGCATAGCCAGATCGAGCGCTGCCTGCGCCTGCGACAGGGCGGCTTTCGCGCCGGACAATTGTGCGTCCAGAACGTCGAGCTTCAGTTTTTGAGCCAATAGATTGGCTTCCGCACCGTCCACCGATGCTTGTGCCTTGTCATGGCCGGCCTGTGCATCCTGCAGCTTCTGATCGCTTGCTGTCCCGTTCTTCTGCAACGTCACGTAGCGATTCAGGTTGGCGCGCGCGAACTGCAGGTCAGCCGCGGCGGATTGCTTCTGCGCCTCAGCCTGCGCGATCAACGCGTCCTGAAGTTTTCGGGTCGCCGCGATGTTGGCGATATCCGCGTGCCGGGCGGCGACGTTGGCCTTCGCCTGGATCACTTTGGCCTTGTAGTCGCTGTCGTCGATGCGAAAGAGAACAGCCCCCTTTGCAACGCTGGCATTGTCGTTCACATCGACTTCGACGACATAGCCCGCCAGCTTGGGAGCGATATTGGTAGTGTCTCCGCGCAGATAGGCATTGTCGGTCGCTTCCTCGAATCGGCCCATCGTGAACCATTGCCAACTCCATATCGCTGCCGATGGAACCACCATAAGGGCAACGATGGCGAGTGCGATCTTGCGGGCTCGGCTCATGATCGCCTCGACCTCAGGTCAACGCACGCGCCATCGCGGCGGTAACTCCCGGAGAGAGAGATGGTCGGCAAGGCTGCAAGCCGCGGTGCGTGATAGGCTTTCACGAGAATGTCTCCGTCGGGTTGCGGTTCTGCACCAAGCAGAGCTGCCGAACGATCGCGGATTTCATGGTCTCGCGGCTATCACACGAATGGACATCCCAACTCGCCCGATCGGTAGTTCGTATTGGACCTCAGCACAGGTCACTTCCGAAGCAAAAGAGGCAAACTGGCCCATCACATGGCGAGCGCTTACCTATTTGTCTGGCGCGTGGACCAGGACCCGGAGAGATTGATCGGCTGTTTCGGATCAATGTCCACGCTCCCTACCATGCCTATGTCGAGGCGGCGCGGCAGATGCCTGAGGACGGCCGGATCATCGTGATCGGTTCGGTGAACGGTGACCGAATGCCCGTCTCAGGCATGGCGTCCTACGCGCTGAAAGGGGGCCTGCGTCAGCCGAATCAGGATTGGGCAGACCGCGAGCGGTCGTTTGCAGGGTGTCGCACACGCGGTGCCGAGTGTCTCGTCCGCGAGGGGGCGGATGGTGCGCAGCAACGGCTGCACCTGGGACTGCAGCCGAGACAGGGATAGACCTGACCATTCGAGCGCGTCCGCTCCGCCTCGACGGCGGAGCGGACGTCGGACCGCTCATTACATTTGCATGAACAGATGATCATGGCGCGATGGCTCTCGACGGAGAGAGCCTAGGTTATTGTCACCCGGCAAGCAATCAGTAGTCCCAAACGGCCGGTACGCAACGAAAGGCGTCGCCGTCGACCGCCACATGACAAACCGACGGGAACGGCAGGTGAGTGGCCACCAGCGGCTCGCGGTTCGCCGCGAGTTCCCGCATAAGACTGACGCGGACGCGGGCTGCTTCCTCGGGGTCGTGTTCGAAGCCGTTGTGCCAGTCGGGATGGTCGAATCCAACCTGGAACACCAGGTCCCCGGCGAAAGTCAGCCGGTCGTCGCCTGACCACAGACGGACGACGCTGTGCCCGGGGGTGTGGCCACCGGTGCGACGGACGACCACTCCCGGCGCCACCTCGTGTTCGTCTTCGAACGGGCGCAGATGGCTGCGATACTCATTCATGAATCGCCTGGCTGCCCGCCGAAGCGCGTCTGGAAACCCCCGCGGCATGGACACGCGGGAGAAATCGGGCGATTCCCAGAACTTGATCTCAGCGGCTGCAACGTGAATCCGCATGTCCGGATTCAGCTGCTCCTTCACGCCGTCGATCAGCAGCCCGCCAATGTGGTCCATGTGCATGTGGGTCAGCACCACGTCAGTCACCGATGCCAGATCGATGCCGGCGGCCTTCAGCCGATGGATCAACTGCCCTGCCCGCGGCAAGTGCAAGTCCGGGTCCGCCCCTAGCCCAGCGTCGACGAGTATGGTTTGGTCGCCGCTGCGCACCACAGCCACGTTCAGCGGCCACTCGAGCGTCTCCGGCGAGAGGAACTCGTCCTCCAGCCAGGCTGTCCGGACGGCCGGGTCGACGTTGTATGCGATAGTCGGGGCTGGGATTGGTAGGATACCATCGCTGACCACGAGCACGTCAATCTCGCCGACCTTGAGTGCGTAGCGCGACGGAACCAGCTCGTCAGTCCCCGGTCGAGCAGAAATGTCGTCCACATTCATGCTTGTGCTCATGTTTGTCTCCTGTTGAGTCGCCTTACCGCGGCTGTATCGCCGCATCCGCTGTGGGCTCACCCGGCTTGGCATGCGCCTTCATGGACGGCCACACAGCGTGTGCGGACGACATTGCGCCGCCGTGGCTTGCGAGACTATCAAACGGAAGTATCGGCCAGATAATCCGAAGGTGCATGGCAGACTCTGCAAGGGCGGATGATCTCCCGCAAAGTCGAAAGACCCCCCTTCGGGCAGGGACCAACGGCTGTGAGCAACTTGAAACAATTTCCGGAAAGCTCGTAATCGTAATGCGAGATCATCGAGGGCTCCAGAGCCGGACATATCTATTGGCATCGCTAGCTGACGAATGATCGAGGAGACACTTCCGATGAAGGCAATCGTAGTAACGGATCAGGCTGGCGGGACGGCTGCGATGAAGCTGGCCGAGCGGCCGAGCCCCAGGCAGCGATAAACGACGCCGTCGTTTAGATTCAGACGTCGGGATTCGTCCCGACTGAGCTAGAGTGGCCCTCGACCTGGACCGATCGGGTCGGTCGTGCCCGGACACCATCGATCCCTGGGCACGAGCTGGCCGGGATAGTCACCGTTCTAGGCTATGGCACGACCGGGCTGTCGGTGGGGCAGCGGGTCTTCGGCCTCGCCGACTGGTATCGTGACCACGCTCGCGGAGTATGTAGCCATGGAAGCACGCAACCTTGCGCCACTACCTGGCGATGTCGATTTCGCGGTGGGCGCGAGCCTGCCGATCTCGGGTCTCATCGCGTGGCAGGGACTGTTTCAGCACGGCCGCCTTCAGGCGGGCCAGAGCGTCCTGAGAGCCGACTGAGGATAGGTAGATCGGTGCAGGTGGTATCCTCCGTCATGCCAAGGCTGATTTTCCCTGCAATGGCGACTTCGACAGGCTGCGCAGAGCCTCATCGTGGATCCTGAGCATGCGCTTGGCGGACCTGATCGCAGCCAAATTGGTATTTTGCTCGTTGTGAATGAGCGAAGATAGTTGAGTTTAGTTGTGTCCCCTTTCAGGTGATGCACAAGCTGTGCTTAAACGGCTGACATTGGCCGCAAAGCGGTCGTCACGCGGTGGCCGACCCAGGCCGGCTTCGACCCATAGTTCCGGCTCGGCAGGAGTCACAGCGCAGTCTCCCGAGGTCACGGCGACCATCCCATTCGTACGCCGTTGCCGCCTTTTGCCGCACACACCGCCAACGGCCTTTTCCAGCCTTGAAACGCCTGGACTATATGTGGCTGCAAGAAACTGACTGACGAACACGAGGACAACAGAACATAAGGGCAGGCATAGTCTCCCCTCCCCCTCTTATGGATCAAGTATCGTGAACTGAGCGCGGGAACATAGCGTATCTGAATTGGCCCACTTCAAAGCGAAGACGGCCATAACTAATTGATATTGAACAGTTTGGTGGGCCCGGAGGACGTACAAAGATCGTTGATTTTATTGACTTTTTCGCGGGCCAGAATCAAAAACCTTCCCGTATTGTTCCGCACCGTCCCGCAGCTGATTATGGGCAGTCGTCTTTGCTTTGGATCAATGAATGCCCCAGTTTATACGGTAGCCTTGGGGGATCAGCCGAACAGTTGCCTGGAAGAGAGAATGCACAGGCGAGGACGACTATAGCCGAAAGGGAGAGATCGGGTTCTGGGAGGATATGCATGGGTGAGGATCTATCCGGCCATCACGCCGACCGCGTTCAGGCCGCAATCGCTTCGAACGCGGCGGCGAAGTCCGCGCTGGTCGCTTCCTGGCGAAGGTCTTCCAGTCTGCACCGGCTCGATCCGGCCGATTGCAGCCCTCCCCGTTATTTGACAGAGGCGGAATTGGGAGAGGCCCGGCAACGCATCGAGCCGCTCGTCCGGGTTGCTCGATCAAGCCTGGACCGGCTCTATCTTGCGGTGGGCGGCGTCGGATGCTGCGTCCTGCTCGCCGATCGCGAGGGCGTGCCGGTCGAACGGCGCGGCGCGCCTGTAGACGACGAGACGTTTCATTCCTGGGGCTTGTGGACTGGCTCCGTCTGGAACGAACAGAGCGAGGGCACCAATGGCATTGGCACCTGTCTGGTGGAACAGCGCGTCCTGACGATCCACCGTGATCAGCACTTTCACACGCGCAACACCGGGCTGAGTTGCACCACAGCTCCGATCTATGATCACCGTGGAGATCTTGTGGCTGCGCTTGACGTGTCTTCCTGCCGTGCTGATCTGACCGAAATCTTCTCCAATCTCATTTCCATGGCCGTGGTCGACGCGGCGCGTCGGATCGAGGCGGAGAACTTCAAGATGGCATTCCCCAAGGCGCGCATTCTGCTGGCGCCGGTGCCCGACAAGGGGTCCGGGGCGTTGATCGCGCTCGATGCGGACGACCTCGTGGTTGGCGCCACTCGTTCGGCTCGCCTGGCGCTAGGAATTACGCAACAGTGTCTCGATAAGCCGATGCCTGCGGCCGATCTGCTCGGTTGGGCCGAGAGCGGCCCTGAAGTCCTGGCCGAGGCGGAGCGCGGCGTTCTGCAGCGGGCGCTGGCGCGGGCAGACGGAAATGTCTCGGCCGCGGCCCATGCGCTCGGCATCAGTCGCGCCACGCTTCACCGTAAGCTCAACCGCCTGGACGTCCACAGGTCCCACTAACCTTCGAACGTCGCATGACTGTCGCAATTCTGCGACACATCCCGCCCGCACACTGTCCCCGGCGCATTGGCAATCGCGATGGGAGATCGCATGTCTCCTTCCGAAGCGTCGCATTCCGCGACGTCAGCTTTGGGAGGAAGACATAATGAACAAGGTTGAGTTCTCACGCCCGGTCAAGGCGCCCTTCGACAAGCGTTACGGCAATTTCATCGGCGGCAAATGGGCCGAGCCACGTTCCGGCCGTTACTTCGAGAACTTCTCGCCCGTGAACGGGCAGTTGCTATGCGAGGTGGCGCGTTCGGATGCCCAGGACATCGAGGCGGCTTTAGACGCGGCCCATGCCGCCAAGGATGCCTGGGGGCGCACCAGCGTTGCCGAGCGCTCCCTTATCCTCAACCGCATAGCCGACCGCATGGAGGAAAATCTCGATCTGCTCGCATGCGCCGAAACCTGGGACAACGGCAAACCGATCCGCGAAACGACCGCCGCCGACCTGCCTTTGGCCATCGACCATTTCCGCTATTTCGCCGGCGCCGTGCGTGGCCAGGAGGGCAGCCTTTCGCAGATCGACGACGATACCGTCGCCTACCATTTCCACGAGCCGCTCGGCGTGGTCGGCCAGATCATCCCGTGGAACTTCCCGCTGCTGATGGCCTGCTGGAAGCTTGCGCCTGCCCTTGCGGCCGGAAACTGCGTCGTCCTGAAGCCTGCCGAGCAGACCCCGGCCGCCATCATGCTCTGGGCCGATCTTATCGGCGATCTGTTGCCGCCAGGCGTCCTCAACATCGTCAACGGCTTCGGCCTCGAGGCCGGCAAGCCACTCGCGTCTTCGCCACGCATTGCCAAGATCGCCTTCACCGGCGAAACCACGACCGGCCGGCTGATCATGCAGTATGCCAGCCAGAACCTGATCCCTGTCACGCTGGAACTTGGCGGCAAGTCGCCCAACATCTTCTTCAAGGATGTTTTCGCCGAAGACGACGATTTCTTCGACAAGGCGATCGAAGGCTTTGTCATGTTCGCGCTGAACCAGGGCGAAGTCTGCACCTGCCCGAGCCGCGCGCTCGTCCATGAATCGATCTACGACAGGTTCATGGAACGTGCGCTGAAGCGTGTCGAGGCGATCGTGCAGGGCGATCCGCTCGACCCGGCAACGATGATCGGCGCCCAAGCCTCGTCCGAGCAGCTGGAAAAGATCTTGTCCTACATCGACATCGGCCGCCAGGAAGGCGCCGAGCTGCTGACCGGCGGCGAGCGCAATGTTCTGCCCGGCGATCTGGCCGGCGGCTACTACGTCAAGCCGACGGTCTTCAAGGGCCACAACAAGATGCGTATCTTCCAGGAAGAGATCTTCGGGCCGGTGGTTTCGGTCACGACCTTCAAGGATGACGCCGAAGCGCTGGCAATCGCCAACGACACGCAGTACGGCCTCGGCGCCGGTGTCTGGACACGCGACAGCAATCGCGCCTATCGGTTCGGCCGCGCGATCCAGGCTGGCCGCGTCTGGACCAACTGCTACCACGCCTACCCCGCGCATGCGGCCTTCGGCGGCTACAAGCAGTCCGGCATCGGCCGTGAGACGCACAAGATGATGCTCGACCACTACCAGCAGACCAAGAACATGCTGGTCAGCTACAGCCCGAAGAAGCTGGGCTTCTTCTGATCGCGGCTTTTTACAGGCGCGGCTCCGCGAGGGGCCGCGCCACAGGCTGGAAATCGGAAAACACAATGCAGGCTAAGGTCGCGGCGGCACCGGCAGCCCTTGAACTGATCGCGGAGATCGTTGCCGAGCACGGTCCGGTGTTGTTCCATCAGTCCGAGCAAGGAAGGCGCCGCTGCAATCTCTACCTTCCAACGATGATCCTCAATCTCCTCATCGGCACTCGTCATAAGTCTGACGGTTTTGATCCACACGTTTGGTCTGATCGCGTCACGCACGCGATGGGACACCTGGTCGCGCGGTTTCGCATGCACGGACGCCGCAGCCGTATCGTCGCCATGATCGCGTGGTGATGGGCCTCTTTACCGTGATGACCGCGGAGGTCTGGCTCTGGGCGAACCTGTACCGGTTGCTTGATATCTTCGCTGATTTCGAAACCGCCCTGTACTTTTCCACCATCACCTTCTCGACGGTTGGCTACGGCGACATCGTGCCGGCCCACGCATGGCGTGTCCTGGCGGCGCTTGAAGGCGTGAACGGATTTCTTCTGATTGGCTGGTCGACCGCCTATCTGATCGCGGCAGGCACCCGCATCGGCCCGTTCAAGGCCGGCGAACATTTCTGACAGGAGCCAATGCTCAGACCGCCGCCGAATGCCTGGCTTTGCCGGTTTCGAAATACTTGTCGAACTTTGCCGCGATGCTTCTGACAAAGGGCCGACTTTCCGCCGGCACGACGAAACTGTCGCCATCGAGCTTGAGCAACCGCGCAGGATCATGAAGGGCTGTCGCACTTGCCTTGCCGAGAAGACTTTGGCCGGCTTCGCCAAAGCGCTCCACCAGCTCGATCGCCGAGAAGGCGAAATCACACATCAGCCGCTCGATGATCCAGCCGCGAACGCGGTCGTCGGCGGAAAGGGCGATACCCCGAACAGCGGCCAGTCCACCGTCATCAACCATGCGTCTATATTCGCTGGTTGAAGGCATGTTCTGCGCATAGCCTTGCCGAAACTGGCTAATGGATGACGGGCCGAGCCCGATCAAGGTTTCGCAGCAATCGTCCGTGTAGCCCTGAAAGTTCCGGTGCAAAGTCCCGGCGCGGGCCGCAAGCGCCAACGCGTCGCCCGGTTTGGCGAAATGGTCGAGCCCGATTGCCTCGTATCCCTGGTCCACGATCGCCCGTGCTGCCAGTTGCGACTGGGCAAATCGCTCCGCGGGACCCGGCAACCAGGCCTCGTCGATCATCGTCTGATGTTTCTTGAACCACGGTACATGCGCATAGCCAAACAGTGCGATCCGATCCGGTTCCAGGGTCAGTGCCTGCGTAACCGTGGAAGCGACGCTTTCCCTGGTCTGGTGCGGCAGACCGTAGAGCAGGTCCAGATTGACCGATTCGACGCCGCGCGAACGAACGCCGTCGACGACAGTCTTGGTCTGCAGGAAGCTCTGCTCGCGGTTGATCGCCTTCTGCACCTTCGGATCGAAATCCTGGACGCCGAGGCTCGCACGGGTCATGCCGATTTCGGCAAGCGCATCGAGGCGGGCATCGTCGATATCGTTGGGTTCGATTTCAACGCTGATCGTGGCGCTGGGAAGAAAGCCGAAGCTCTTGCGCAGGGCGGTTCCCAGCGCCACCATATCTTCGGGCTTGAGCATCGTCGGCGAACCACCGCCGAAATGGACGGCACGCACACGACGTTTGCCTGCAACAAGACCGGCGACGGTAGCGATCTCGGCATGCAGTGAGCGGAGATAGATCGTCACCGGTTCGTAATGGCGTGTCTGCTTGGTATGGCAGGCACAAAACCAGCAAAGCTTGTCGCAGTATGGGATGTGCAGATAGAGCGAGATTTCGTCGCCCTCGTTGAGCGCTTGCAGCCAGCCACCACAAACGGCAGCATCAACGCCTGGATGGAAATGCGGCGCGGTCGGATAGCTGGTGTAGCGTGGAACGTTCTCACCGAGCCTGGCAACTAATTCTGGCCGCATGTCGCTATCCGATCCCCTTTGCATGGCGCGACACTGATCACATTGGGGGCGAGCGGCCTTGATTTCGGTCAAGGCCGCCCGCGGACAAACTGCCGCAAGGTTCTTTTGTGCGCCAATGCTACCTTCTGGACAGATGGAATCTCTCGGACGATGAAGATGACCGTGCGCCAAGACGTTCACAGTTCCAGCATTCCAGTGCTTTGCCAGTCTTGCGAGGCACGGCACCGCGGCGTTTGCGGTGCGCTCGATCCCGACCAATTGGTAAGCCTGGCCAAAACCTCATCGAGGCATACAGTTGAACCGGGCACAGAACTGATTGGCGACGCCGAGACCGTCGACAGCTATTCGAACGTGCTTTCCGGCGTTGTGAAGCTGACCAAGAGCCTTTCGGACGGACGCCAGCAGATTGTCGGCCTCCAGTTCGCCCCCGATTTTCTGGGCAGGCCCTTCAAGGTGGAAAGCGCGATCAACGCTGAAGCCGCAACCGCGGTTTCCGTGTGTTCGTTTCCAAAGGCCGCCATCGAGCGGATGATGAAGGAATCTCCGGAAATCGAGCATCGTCTGCTCAAACAAGCGCTCAACGAACTCGACGAAGCCCGCGACTGGATGGTGACGCTCGGGCGCAAGAGTGCTTCGGAAAAGGTGGCGAGCTTTCTCCTGATGATCGCCAGGAACATCGATCCCACGCTGGACCCGGCGGCGCAGTCGACGACCTTCGACCTGCCTTTGACCCGCGCCGATATCGCCGATTTTCTCGGCTTGACGATCGAGACGGTCAGCCGCCAACTGACCAGGCTGCGAACAGACAGCGTGATCCGGATCGACAATAATCGGCACGTGACGGTGGACAACATGGGCCGGCTGGAACGCCGCTCCGGCGCCTAACCGCCATCGACCCCGATCATCGGCAAGACGTGCTCGCGTTCGAAGGCGATATGCCGGCGCAAGCTTTCGAAGAAGCCGCGCAGCATGAAGCCGACAGCCTCGGCATTCTCAACACTCTCGCCATGGCCGATCGCTAACAGATTTTCAGTCACTTCGCCGGCAAAGCATTCATCCTCCACGTGTTCGGCGCGCAGTCGACGAGTTGAAGCAAGGTTGGCATCCCTGCCGGTCAAAACAGCCTCGTAGGCCGGAAAGATCACCGTCTCCTCATATTGATGAATGTTGCGCAACAGCGGAACGATCGCGTTTGCCGCAGCCAGGCATGCCAGGCTATCGACCCTGGGCAGGGTGTCGGCTATTTTTTCCAAGGCATCGCAGAGCTGCAGCTTTTCCAGATGCGCACGTTTCATGAGCGCAACCGGGACTGCTTCTCTGCCAGATCGAACTATCGGCATCGATCTGTCGCGGCTCGTTTCGAACAGCGACGATCGCAGCTCCCTCTCCCTGTTCAATGACAGCCTCCCGATCCTTTGCAAATCCAACGCTGCCCAATCCAAAATCAAATGGCTTTGACATGGATCAAGGCGCCAGCCGCGTGACTGCTGGATTGGTGTCAGGCGGATTGACGTCCGCGCACAGGAATCCGAAGTCGGGGACAGGTCATGAAGTTCGGCACGCAAGTCTTCGCTTTGGCCCTTTTTACCTTTGCCGCCCTGGTGGCCGCCGGTTTCGGAGTGGACGAGCCCTTCCGGCAGCATATGTGGGTGCTGTTTCTTGTGCTGCTCGGTTTTGTCGCCATCCTCCTCCGCAACACGAGTTTCGAAGCTGCCGCTCCGATCGACCCGTCCGCCTACATGGATGGTCCAATCCGCTACGGCGCCATCGCCACCATGTTCTGGGGTGTGGTTGGCATGCTGGTCGGGGTGGTCATCGCGCTGCAGCTTGCCTATCCCGATCTCAACATCCAGCCCTGGTTCAACTTCGGCCGCTTGCGGCCTCTGCACACCTCGGGCGTCGTCTTCGCCTTCGGCGGCAACGCGTTGCTTTGCACGTCTCTCTATGTCGTCCAACGCACCTGCCGCGCCCGGCTGTTCGGTGGCGATCTCGCCTGGTTCGTGTTCTGGGGCTACCAGCTCTTCATCGTCATGGCCGCGACCGGTTATCTGCTCGGCATCACCGAGAGCCGCGAATATGCGGAACCCGAATGGTATGTCGACATCTGGCTGACCATCGTCTGGGTCGCCTACCTGATCCTGTTTCTGGGCACCATCCTGAAGCGCAAGGAACCGCACATCTACGTCGCCAACTGGTTCTACCTTTCCTTCATCGTGACCATCGCGATGCTGCATGTGATCAACAACCTATCGATGCCGGCCTCCTTTCTCGGCTCCAAGAGCTATTCTGCATTTTCCGGAGTTCAGGACGCCCTGACGCAATGGTGGTACGGCCACAATGCCGTCGGGTTCTTCCTCACAGCCGGCTTCCTCGGCATGATGTATTATTTCGTGCCCAAGCAGGCCAACCGGCCGGTCTATTCCTACCGCCTCTCGATCGTCCATTTCTGGGCAATCATCTTCCTCTACATCTGGGCCGGGCCCCATCACCTGCACTACACCGCCCTGCCCGATTGGGCGCAGACGCTCGGCATGGTGTTCTCGATCATGCTGTGGATGCCGTCATGGGGCGGCATGATCAACGGCCTGATGACGCTGTCGGGCGCCTGGGACAAGCTGCGCACCGATCCCATCATCCGCATGATGGTGATGGCCATCGCCTTCTACGGCATGTCGACCTTCGAAGGCCCGATGATGTCGATCAAGACGGTCAACTCGCTGTCGCATTATACCGACTGGACCATTGGCCACGTCCATTCCGGCGCACTCGGCTGGGTCGGCATGATCTCGTTTGGCGCAATCTACTTCATGGTGCCGAGACTCTGGAACCGTGAACGCCTCTATTCGCTCAGGCTCGTCACCTGGCATTTCTGGCTGGCGACGCTCGGCATCGTTGTCTACGCTGCGGTGATGTGGGTGTCCGGCATCATGCAGGGCCTGATGTGGCGCGAATACGACGAACAGGGCTTCCTGGTCTACTCCTTCGCCGAAACCGTGGCAGCCATGCACCCCTACTATGTCATGCGTGCCATCGGCGGAGCCATGTACCTCTCCGGCACCCTGATCATGGCCTGGAACATCGGCATGACAATTCTCGGACACCAGCGCGAGGAGGAGCCGATGCCCGCCTCCGTTCCCGCCCTTCAGCCTGCCGAATAAGGAGCCAGAAAATGGGCTTGATGGACAGACACGCATTGATCGAGAAGAACGCTACGCTTCTACTCGTGGGCTCCCTCCTAGTGGTAACGGTCGGCGGCATCGTCGAGATCGCGCCGCTCTTCTATCTCGATAATACGATCGAGAAGGTGGAAGGCATGCGGCCTTACTCGCCGCTCGAACTTGCCGGACGAAACATCTATGTGCGCGAGGGCTGCTACCTCTGCCACAGCCAGATGATCAGGCCGTTCCGTGACGAGGTCGAGCGCTACGGCCACTACAGCCTGGCGGCCGAGTCGATGTACGACCACCCCTTCCAGTGGGGATCGAAGCGCACCGGACCGGACCTCGCTCGCGTCGGTGACCGCTATTCCAACCTGTGGCACGTGGATCACCTGACAGATC
>NZ_JAMYMP010000039.1:0-45963 GCF_040318615.1 Mesorhizobium sp. M1078 | reverse complement strand
CGCCGCTGGTTGTTGGGGGGGTTTTTTCTTTAAACTGCACCGCCCACTCCCCCCATAAACCCGCACCCAATAATGCCGCGGGGCCCAAATGGCCGCCCCGGCTTTTTTATTGTTGTGCATCCAAAAGGATGGCGGGACGCCGGTTTGCCAAATCGCCGCATCTATTGCAGCGTCAGCCTGTGCTGGTCGGTCAAATTGCCGCGAGGCGGCAGATGCAGAGCAATTCTGGCGCCGATCCACGGCCGAGATTGAATTGACAAGCCATTGCGCGAAACCTAAGCACGAGCAACTTGATTTCAGGGCGGGGGCCGGCAATTCAAGGAGAGCTTGTGAAAGGAATAATCCTTGCGGGAGGCAGCGGGACGCGTCTTTATCCCCTAACATTAGCGATCTCTAAGCAAGTCCTGCCGATATACGACAAGCCGATGATTTTTTATCCGCTGAGCGTCTTGATGCTCGCCGGTATCCGCCAGATTTTGATCATTTCGACACCTCGCGACTTGCCGGTGTTTCGGGAGTTGCTGGGCGACGGTTCGGAATTCGGGATCGAATTCTCCTATGCCGAGCAGGCGCAGCCCAACGGGCTTGCCGAGGCCTTCATCATCGGCCGCGACTTCATCGGCAAGGATAATGTGTCGATGATCCTCGGCGACAACATCTATTTCGGCGAGGGCCTGTCGCAGCTCTGCCGCGCTGCCGCGCAGCGCCAAAGCGGCGCGTCGGTGTTCGCCTACCATGTCGAGGACCCGCAGCGCTACGGCGTGGTGTCGTTCGACAAGCTCAGCGGCACGGCTTTGACGATCGAGGAGAAGCCGCGGGAGCCGAAGTCCAACTGGGCGGTCACCGGCCTCTATTTCTACGACAATGAGGTCGTCGACATCGCGTCGACGATCAAGCCCTCGGCGCGTGGCGAACTCGAGATCACGGCGGTCAACAACGTCTATCTCGAGCGCGGGAAATTGCACGTGCATCAGCTCGGCCGCGGCTATGCCTGGCTCGACACCGGCACTCATGACAGCCTGCATGAAGCCTCTTCCTTCGTGCGCACGATCGAGCACCGCCAGGGGATCAAGGTCGCCTGTCCTGAAGAAATCGCCTTCGAGCAGGGCTGGCTGACCGCCGACAAGGTGCTTGAGCGCGCCACGCGCCTGGGCAAGAACGAATACGCCGCCTATCTGCGCCGGCGTGTCGCCGAGCTGACGGAGACATAGAGTGCTGGAAGTCAGGCAGCTCGGTTTGGACGGCGTGCTGGAAATCGTGCCGAAGCGGAACGGCGATGCGCGCGGTTATTTCATCGAAACCTGGAATGCCGAGGCCTTTGCCGAGGCCGGCATCGATCTGCGTTTCGTCCAGGACAATCATTCCTATTCGGCTGCCGCAGGTGTCGTGCGGGGGCTTCACTATCAACTGCCTCCACGCGCGCAGGACAAGCTGCTGCGTGTTATCAGAGGCCGCATTCTCGACGTGGCGGTCGACATCCGCCGCAGCTCGAAAACCTTCGGAAAATGGGTCGCGCTCGAAATATCGGCCGAGAGAGGCAACCAGATCCTGGTGCCGAAGGGTTTCGCGCACGGTTTCGTCACGCTCGTGCCGGACACCGAGGTTCTGTATAAGGTCACCGACACCTATTCGCCGGCGCATGATCGATCGATCCGTTTCGACGATCCTGATATCGGCATCGATTGGCCGTCGCCGGCCGGCGCCTTCGAGCTCTCGGCCAAGGACCTCAAGGCGTCGGCGCTTGCTGAGGCCGAGGTGTTCGCATGACGCGCGACGATGTGAGGAGAGCGCCATGAATTTTCTGGTGACAGGCGGTGCCGGCTTCATCGGCTCGGCCGTGTGCCGGCATTTGTGCGCCAATCCGGCCTACCATGTGACCAATCTCGACAAGCTCACCTATGCCGGCAATCTGGCCTCGCTGCGCACCATCGAGAATGCGCACAACTACAAATTTGCGCAGGCCGACATCTGTGACGAGCGGGCGGTTCTCGACATCCTCCACCGCGACGAGATCGACGTCGTCATGAACCTCGCCGCCGAAAGCCATGTCGACCGCTCGATCGACGGACCCGGCGCCTTCATCGAGACCAACATCGTCGGCACCTACCGGGTGCTGAATTCGGCGCTCGAATATTGGCGCGGCCTTGACGAGGACAGAAAGGCGCGCTTCCGCTTCCACCATGTCTCGACCGACGAGGTGTTCGGCGATCTGCCCTTCGATGGCGGCATGTTCGTGGAGGAGACGCCTTACGCGCCATCCTCGCCCTATTCCGCCTCCAAGGCCGCATCCGACCATCTGGTGCGGGCCTGGCACGAGACGTACGGCCTGCCGGTCGTGCTCTCCAACTGTTCGAACAATTACGGGCCTTATCACTTCCCCGAAAAGCTGATCCCGCTGGTCATCCTCAACGCACTCGACGAAAAGCCGCTGCCGGTCTACGGCGCCGGCGCTAATGTGCGCGACTGGCTGTTCGTCGAGGACCATGCCCGTGCCCTGGAGCTGGTCGCCACCAAGGGTCAGCCGGGCGAGAGCTACAATGTCGGCGGCAATTCCGAGCGCACCAATCTTGGCGTCGTCGAGACGATCTGCGACCTGCTCGACATCAGGCGTCCGCGCAGCGGCGGCAGGAGCTACCGCGATTTGATCAGCTTCGTCACCGATCGCCCCGGCCACGACCGCCGCTATGCCATCGATGCCTCCAAGATCGGCAGGGATCTCGGCTGGGCGCCGGCGGAGAGTTTCGACAGCGGTCTGGCAAGGACGGTCGACTGGTTCCTCGACAACAAGTGGTGGTGGGGACCGATCCGCGAGCAGCGCTACGCCGGCGAGCGGCTGGGGCAAGTCCGGTCGCGCGGCCAGGTTGAAGGCAGGAAGGGCGCGGCGTGAGGCTGGTTGTCACCGGACGCGAGGGTCAGGTCGCTGCCAGCCTGCTGGAGGCCGGGCAGAGGCGCGATGGCATCGAGGTCGTCACCCTCGGCCGCCCAGTGCTCGATCTGGCGCGGCCCGATACGGTGTTCGACGCACTCGCGGCAGCGCGGCCGGATATTGTGGTGTCGGCTGCCGCCTACACCGCGGTCGACCAGGCCGAGGACGAGCCCGATCTTGCCTTCGCTGTGAACGCAGTCGGCGCCGGCAAGGTCGCCGAGGCGGCCGCGAAGCTCGGCGTGCCCGTAATCCATCTGTCGACCGACTACGTCTTCGATGGCACCAAGGACGGCGCCTATGTCGAGACCGACGCCACCGCACCGCTCGGCGTCTACGGCGCCTCCAAGCTTGCCGGCGAGCTGGCCGTGGCCGCCGTCAATCCGCGCCATCTGATCCTGCGCACGGCCTGGGCTTATAGCCCGTTCGGCAAGAATTTCGTCAGGATCATCCTTGGGCTCGCCGCCAACCGCGACGAGATCGCGGTGGTTGCCGACCAATGGGGAAATCCGACCTCCGCTTTTGATTTAGCTGACGCGATCCTGGTTTCGTCGGCGGTCCTGCATGGCGACAGAAGTTTTGCTCGCTTTGGCGTGTATCATCTCGTGGGAACCGGTGACACTAACCGGAGTGGCTTCGCGCATCATATCCTGGCTACGAGTCGAGCGCTTGACGGGCCCTACGCTGCGGTGAAGGAGATATCCACGAGTGACTACCCGACCAAGGCGCTGCGCCCGCGAAATTCTCGGTTATCGACGGCGGAGTTCGAAGGCACATTCAACTGGACGGCACCGGATTGGCACGGTTCCACCGTAGACGTCGTATCCCGTCTTTTGATCGCGGAGACGAAATGCACGCCAACCCTATGAACCAGCAGGCGCTACCGGAGCACATTTGATGTCAGTTCAGCTATTTGTACCGAATTTCCGTATTGAAGAATGCCTGTCGGAAATCCGTGAGTGCCTTGAAAAAGGATGGACAGGTCTTGGCTTCAAGACTGCGGAGTTTGAAACGGCGTGGAAGAACTATACCGGCATTCCGCATGCCCACTTCCTGAATTCCAACACGGTTGGACTTCACCTGGCTTTTGAGCTTTTCAAATCCAAGCACGGATGGAGCGACGACGACGAGGTTATCACGACGCCGCTGACTTTCGTTTCGACCAATCACGCCATCCTTCAGACAGGCCTCAAGCCGGTGTTCGCAGACGTTGATGAATACCTCTGCCTCGACCCCGAAAGCGTGCTCAAGCGGATCACGGACAAGACAAAAGCGCTGATCTTTGTCGGCATGGGAGGCAATACGGGCCGCTATCAGGAGATACTGGAGATTTGTCGCGCGCATGACATCAAGCTGGTGCTCGATGCGGCTCATATGTCAGGCACACGGGTCAACGGAACGCACATTGGCGGTGATGCCGATGCGACGATATTCAGTTTTCAGGCCGTCAAAAATCTTCCCACAGCCGATTCCGGAATGATCTGCTTCAAGGAGGCAGAGGATGACGAGCGAGTTCGTAAGCTGACTTGGTTGGGGATCAACAAGGATACATATGCTCGCACGGCCGCTCAGGGCGCCTACAAATGGATGTATGACGTCGAGGAGCTTGGCTACAAGTATCACGGCAACTCGATCATGGCCGCGATTGCTATCGTGCAGCTGAAATATCTTGATGTCGACAACGCGTTCCGGCGTCAGCTGGCATTTTGGTACCGTCAGCATCTTGAGGGTCACAACCACGTCAATGTAGTGCCGACCGTGGATAGTTGTGAGTCTGCCCAGCATCTTCTCCAGATACGCGTTCAGAACCGCGATAATCTGATGCTTGCCCTTAACGAGCACGGTGTCTATCCCGGCGTTCACTATCGTGACAACACCGACTACCGGATGTACGCCTTCGCGGCAGGTACCTGTCCAAATGCTTCGGCGGCAAGCAAGGAAATCATATCGTTGCCGCTGCATCTTCGCATGAGCAAGACGGATGTGGACTTGGTTTCCGAACTGGTTCTCAAATACGCCCAATGAAACCGCAAATCGCCCCTTTCGGAGACGGCACGGTTATCTTGAGGCTCGTGGAGGAGCGGGATCTCGAGACAATCCTTGCCTGGCGCAATCGTGACGACGCACGCGTCTGGTTCAACACATCCGACAGGATCAACCTTGCCGCGCATATCGCCTGGTACAAAAGCTACCTCAAAAAGAAAAATGATTTTTTCTTTCTGGTGGAAGCGAATGGCCACCCGGTCGGCCAGTGCGCCATTTACGATATCGATGAGAATACCCGGAGCGCGGAAGTTGGCCGATTTCTAGTCGCGCCAGAAATGGCTGGCAAAGGCTATATCGGCCGCTCATGCGCGGAAATCGTCCGCTTCGGCACGCAATTCCTGAACCTCTCCTATCTCTTCCTTGAGGTTATGGAGCAAAATACAAAAGCCATTCGCCTTTACATACGCGAGGGGTTTATTGAGGAAGGCCGTTCCGATGGCTTGATCCGCATGGGCTTGGGTCGAGGTAGAACTCCATGACCGCGAGGCGCAATTTCATGCTAACGCCTCCGCGCCGGGCTATGTGAGCTCGACATGGCCAGGATCCTAATGATCATAGAGGCAAAAATTGCCACTACATATTTGCTTGAGCAAATCATGGAGGCCTGTCGGGCTCATGGCGTCGATCACGAAGTAAAATTCATGACCGAACTTCAGGTAGGTGACTTTTCACCAAATACAATTCCAATGTTTGTAAGGTGCGCCGACTCACAGGCTTCGGCATGGGCAAAACTACTCTCTGATGCGGGCAGGCCATATGTGTACTATATTGATGATAATTTCTGGAGAATTGTTGGAGACAATCCTCTCGCATTGTATTATCGGCATCCAACTGTCAGGAAATCGTTGGAGTTTATGGTTTCTCATGCTGAGACCGTTATCGTAAACTCCCCCGAACTGGCTAGGTTCGTATCAAGTTTTAATGCCCGCGTGACGGTTCTGCCGTCGTTTTTCGATTTTTCACTCATTGACGGCCCGTCTTCGGTTTCTACTGACGAAATCCGAATCGGCTTTGCGGGAAGCCCTTCGCGGGTTGCTGATTTGAGTTTGATATCGCCGCTTATTCAGCCGATCCTGGAGAGATTTCCAAAAACGGTATTCGAGTTCGCCGGTGTCCTTCCATGGGGAGTTAAGGCCGGCGCACGAGTTCGGTTTTTTCCGCACACTGGCGACTACGGCGCCTACATCAAATTCCAGACTTCGAGAAATTGGGCGATTGGCTTGGCACCTCTGATCGACCATGAAGCAAACCGCAGCAAGACAGATAACAAGTATCGTGAGTATGGCGCCCTTCGTATAGCCGGGATATACTCAAACATTACTCCATACAAAGACGTCGTAAGGGATGCACAAACAGGACTTCTCGTTGACAATACCGAGAAAGCGTGGCTGGATGCGATATCAATGCTGGTTAAGTTGCCGGAAAAACGAAATGAATTGATTGGTGTCGCATTTGATGACGCTAAGAAACGATATAATTTAAGTACGGTCTCCCAGAATTGGGCTGACGTATTCATTCAAATGGATGGCCGTCGTCCGAAAAATGTAAAAAAGCTTAATTTGAGAAAAGTTAGGTGGGGGAAATTATGGGGGAGATTCGAAAGGTATAGAGTACACTTTATGGTGAACTATCGAGATGGAGGGTGTTTTCTTATCACCCAGAAAATAATTCGAAAAATACTGGTTCGTGCCTAGTGCTTTATGTCAATCGCATGGGGCGCTCATTTGACAGGTTATCCGGCCACATGATCTTTTGCGAATTGGCAACGCGCCCATGGGCTTGCCGTCTCCATCTGCAGCATCTCGCCGGTCATGGTCGGGGAGCACTGCAACGCGATGCTGAAATCACCCTCCATGGCGGCGCGCCTCAAGCGAAACGGCAAACTCGGTACTGCTCATGAAACACAGCTATTCAAGTGCGGACAAGAACAGGCTGCTCCGTGACGTCTTGCGCTCGCTTCTGCTTCATCGCGTCTGGTTTTTTATCGGCGTGCAAGACATCAAGCGTCGCTATCACCGTTCGTTCATCGGTCCGCTGTGGATTCTGCTCAACCTTGGACTCTATGTGGGGGCTATAGGTTTCGTTTACGGCGTCATGTTCGGGCAGGATCTGGGGGCCTTTCTTCCTTACCTGATGCTGGGTTTCGTTATCTGGGGGTTGATTTCCGCCTCCATCATCGATGCTGGCATGGTTTTCATAAATGCGGAGGGCTATATCAAGCAGTTCTCATACCCAAAGCAAATATACATTATGAGGACTTTAGTAAGTAGCAGTATGAATTTTGTAATTGGCCTGTTCGCTATCGGAATATTGCAGATTGCGCTTGGTATTTTTGAAGTTACCGGATGGCTTACGGCTGTTCCTGGTCTATTTATGTTATATATTGCCCTGATTGGTCATATCACGATATTCTCCTACCTAGGTGTTGCTTTTCGAGATCTTCCGCATGCCTTATCTGGTGTTTTGCAGGTCCTGTTCTATCTAACGCCGATCGTGGTTCCTGCCAGTGTTCTGAAGGATCACGGCCTGGAGCTCGTCTATATGATTAACCCCATCTACCATTTGATCGATATCGTGCGCCATCCAATTCTGTATGCAAGCTTCGCTCCGCTTTTTTCATACGAATTTGTGGCTGCCTATATTCTGATCTTGTACGGGATTGCTTGGTGCGTGGCTTCGCGGTTTGACAAAAAAGTGGTGTTCCTCCTTTGACGCAGAACTTCATACGACTGCATAACGCCGGCGTAATTTTCACCGGCGATATGAATACCGATGGGCTGATAGGCTGGTTGACCAGGAGACGCAGCGCGGGAGCGGCTCCCGGCGCCTATGCGGTTGAGGCCCTCAAGAATGTCACTGTTGCTATCGAGCAGGGCGAGAGGGTGGGGCTTATCGGCCTGAATGGGGCGGGGAAGAGCACGCTGTTGAAGGTGATGGCCGGCATCTACGCGCCGACCAGCGGAGTCGTCGAAACCGAAGGGCATGTTTGCCCGATGTTCGAGTTCGCAACCGGTTTCGAGATGAATCAAACCGGCCGGGACAACATCCGCATCCGCGGCTTGCTGCTTGGCATGACGCCCGATGAGATCGAGGCGAAGCTGCCGGAGATTGAGGAGTTTACGGAGCTTGGCGAGTTCCTGGGATATCCCGTTCGGACATATTCCGCGGGTATGTTCATTCGCCTCGCATTTGCTGTTTCAACGAGCATAAATCCGGAAATATTGCTTATAGATGAGGTGATGGGCGCTGGAGATATTCGTTTTGCGAAGAAGGCAAAACGTCGTATGTTTGAATTTATGGAGCAGGGTAAGATTCTTGTTTTCTCATCTCATAACTTTGATTTGTTGAAGAGTTTTTGCGCAAGAACTATTTGGATAGATAAGGGAATAATTGTTATGGATGGCGACACATCAGAGGTGATATCTGGATATGAGGCCTCGCAGCGATAAACTGTCTGCCTTGCGGCGGAGTAGAGCGGAGATCGACGTCACGTCGGCTTGTACGCGGAGCTCAATAGATATTTGAATTCGGAGGAAATATGAGATTCGGTGATTGTGGCCACGATCTTTCCATTAGCCACATCGACAGAAGGCGGTCGGTACCAGAAGTGACGGCGATCCTTCCTACTTTTGCGCGTGCTAACGGGTCCTTGCGGCTTTCAATTGAGAGCGTGCTTTCGCAAAGCTATGGCGATTTCGAGCTGATCATTGTGGATGACGGTTCGCGCGATGGAACTGCCGATGTGCTGAGTGAGTACCAGCTTGCCGATCCACGGGTCATCATACATTCGTACAAGCACAACAGTGGTCTTCCAGCCTTGCGCGTCAATCAGGCCGCGCTTCACGGTCGCGGCAAGTACATTGCCTATCAGTTTGATGATGATCTTTGGACGGAGGACAGCTTAAAGGTGCGTATGGCTTGGCTTGGGCGTCAAGCTGTTCCAAGCGTCGCCTATGGTAGCTGCGACGCCTATCGTGCGACGGACAAAGGCGATGTCTTTCTGCGGGTGCTTGGGCAGGAGTTCAATTATGGACTCCTGCTGCATGGCAACTATATCGCAAACAACTCAGTAATTCACCATGCTGCTCTTTTTGAAAGGCATGGCATGTACGACCCTCACGTGGCGGCCAGGCGATACTCGGACTACGATCTCTGGCTTCGTTTCGGAAGAAGTGCTCCCTTTCAATGGGTGGATGCGACGTGTTCGATCGTTCGCGCCGACATGGAGAACTCGCTTGGCCGGGATGTGCGGTCAGATTTTACCCGCACCTTGAAATACCTGCAGCTTGCGCGAGACAATCAGCTGAAGCCTGACAATATTGCTGGCTATGATCTGATTGGCGCCGAACATTGGAGGAACAGATTCTCGAAGTCCGAGATACAGAGGTACTATAGAGAAGAGGCTCTGCCGTTTGTTTCGAGGTATAATGACTACTGTAGCCCCTCAGAGCTGGCCGTTGCCGCATCCGGGGCTATGCAGCACAAGCGTATACTGGTGACGAAGCCTGATTACAGCACGTCTGTGGATGTGGCCGTTCGTAATTTTGAGAACCTTGAAAATCAAAGAGGCTTTAGCAGTACCTTCGTAAGGGAGCGAGATGTACGGCACTTCGACACGTCGGACACGGACATGGCCATCCTATACCGTACTGTGGGTCCCGCAGAGCAACTGTTGGCTGGTAAGGGGCGAAGGGGCATTCCGTGTGCCTATTTGATGGACGACAACATGCTTCGCTTCCATGAAGTGGGGGCAGAACATTCCTCTATCGCGCCTGGTACGCCTGGATACCGAAGCATAGTGACGCAGATATCCGCAGCCGATGCTGTTATCGGGTACAGCGATGAAATTATTGACGATTTTGGAAAGTATAATCGCCGTAGGATTAGACTTCAATCCAATATACGTCGTCGTTATATTGAAAAACGAGAATACGGCAGGTCTGGAAAATTTCGAATAGCGATTTTTAGCAATAAATTTCGAGGTGTTATTATCACAAAAATCTGGGCTGGGCTACAACGTGTGGCGTCAGATTATAAGGATGACGTCGAATTTCACTTCTGGGGAATCGATCCGCGTGATTTCCCTGCTCTGGAGTGCGATGTCTATTTCAAGCCGTTCACCCATTCATATGACAGCTATCTTGCTGAACTAAGCAGCACTTATTTCGATATTTCGCTCACGCCTCTTGAGGGTGAGACACGTGCTGAACGGAGTAAGAGCCCTGTCAAATTGTTAGAATCGGTCACGGCAGGTGCGATTAGCGTAATGAGTAATGTGGCGCCGTATAGCCGCTTGCCCGATTCGGTTTGTGTCAAGGTGAGCAATCGACCTGATGACTGGGCAAACGCGATTGAAGGTCTGATCAAGATGAAGGCCGAGCAACGCGACAAAATATTGGAGAAGGTTCGTAGATATGTAGAAACCCATTATACCACGGAAAATCAATACTACGATTTTTATGGTGCGCTCGCCGCGACAGCACTTCATTCGCGTTTGAAGGATAAGGCAATTCTCTATGGCTTTCATGAGGCCGCGCTGGGAGGAGCAACCCTTCATTTGCTGCGGCATGCGGCGCTGGTATCTTCTTTCGGTTTCGACGTTGTGGGTTTGGTTCCGCAGGACGAGAGGTTTGGACCAGAATTTGCTCGTCTTTGGTGCGCGGCAACGAAGGATGCTCCGCTGTTGGAGGAGAACTGGCAGAACGGAATGAATGGTGTCGATGCGTCGAAAATCCGGTCGCTTCATGAGAGAGATCGGGAGGGTGCCCAACGCATTGGCGAAAGATTAGCTGGGCTTAATATAGGACTTCTTCACTTCGCAACCTGGCAGCCAGCTATGACGGCGCTTGGATTCGAACTTGGGGTTCCAGTTGTCGCTAGCGTTCATCAATACTATGAGGGCGCCAATACGACGGGCTTCGCCCATGCAATTCATTGCTCCTCGGCGACACATGGGGAGCGGTGGAAGAAAGAGTCTGGGGTCGCCGTGCGCCGTATCGTCTGCCCCGTCGACGATATCTATCTCTCGCTATTCCAAGCACAGGAGGTTCGGAACTTTTCCATACGAGATCCGCTGCAGATAGTGGTTTCGGGAACGTTGCAGCCTCGCAAGAATCAACTCGCCGCCATCAACGCGGCCGTGCTTCTGCGAAAGGCTGGGCACAACGTTACTGTCCACGTGATCGGTTACGATGACCTTCATGTTGAGTACGCCAAGGAGTGCCGCGATTACGTGGCGGAACAAGGTCTGGAAAACCACGTCATCTTTCATGGGTTCGTTTCCGATCCGGAACGCTTCTACGCAGGCTGCGACGTGTTGCTCATTTCCGCCCTGGACGAATCTATGCCGCAGACGATGCTTCAGGCTATGGCGTCTGGTGTCGCTGTTATCTCGCCCAGTGTTGGCGGCGTATCCGAATTGATCAAGCATCGTTACAACGGGTTGATTGCCAAGGATACGTCCCCCGAGGAACTGGCGAATGCTGTTATGGAGTTTCTTGGATATCCAGTTGTGCGGCGATCTGAGATGTTAAGAAGTGCTTATCGGACGATAAGCGTCCTGGGACGTTCAAGCTATGTCCGTGCCGAATTGATGGATCTCTATGGGGCAGCCTTCAGCAAGGCGGCGTCCGAGAAGTCGATCGAGGCGGTCGCTGATGTCTCGATGGCTCGACCGGACGTGCTCCCAGAGAGATTTGAGCCCGCTGTGGTTTCCACAATTGCCAGGCTCCATTCGGAGGTTGAAGCTCAACATTTCTCACGTCCACTCAGGCTTGCGAGAGCCGTTAACTGGCGGACGAGCGAAATGTGGGACATGGTTTCTTCCGTTTTCGCTCCGCTTGACCTTTTCAGCCGCCAGCACTTCGGCCGCATGCGACGTGATGAACTGCGTCTGAGCGAGGATCTCTCGAGCATATCTTATAGAGAATATACCGTTCGTTTCGCGCTTACCTCCCTATCGGTTGTCCATCTTGGCATCGTGCCACTTATTCGGACGCAGGCAGGGCTCATAGGCATAGAGATCGTGTCCAGCAATGATAAGATTATGGGTTCCGTGACCCGCTCACTCGCCGATATTGAAGAGGGCCTCCCCGCAAGATTTTCGTTTGACACGCCTGTTCGTGATCTTCAGGCGGGGTGGCGGCTCAGAGTTTTCGTGCGCGAAGCGGACGTACCGGTCACCATCTATGAGGTGGTGCGGCCACCGGTGATCTACGGCGCACTAAAGCGTTTTCCCTTCGCTAGATTCGAGTAGCTACGGTCGCTGCGTCTAAAGCGAGTGACGGAGGTTGCACGATTTGGATGAGCGCGCAGCGTGATGTGCATACAATCCGTGACCAGTGGAGCGCATTAGCCAATTCGCGCTTAGCAATTGTCAAGAATGGCGCGTGACAATGTATGCTTGGCCCCCGGAGCGAAGGCTAACGGTCTCAATTTCGCCTAGGTCCCTTGGCCCTATGGCACGGATAATTTTCCGAATAAAAGCATCTGAATATCGTCGGTGTAAAAACTGAACGCCGCCAATCGTCTCGTAATTTTCCTCTATTTCCTGTTCGTCGCTTGGCCAAGTTGTGAAGATGCAGGTCTTCCGCGTGACACGAAGCAATTCAGCTACGAACTGGTCTATCTCAGGAATGTGGCCGAGCACCTCAAAACACAGAACCACATCGAATTCCTCCTTTCCGAAAGCAAGATAATAACCATCACCTAAAATAAATTTGCCTTCTGGGAAATTGCCTATCGCTTTCTCCAGCATTTTTATAGATGAGTCGATACCAATATATCTGGAATCGCTAAGTATACCATTGGTGAGTTTTTCGTAAATGAGGCCGGTCCCGCAGCCAACTTCGAGAATGGAAGGTGCATGGGAATCAACATGATGCGATACTATGTGGACTAGCTCTTCGCGATGAGCATCTTCGGTTGGGGAATTCTGCCAGATCGACTGAATTTCATCTGCAATTCCATCAACATCCCAATTGTCCCAAGCTCGAACCATGGGTCACTTCCTCTGATTTGAGTGTCTGGTCGACGATACCAGCAGCCTCCGCTAGCCAGTAATCTAGGATTTATCAGGGCACGGCTTCCCACATGGACGCCGGTCGCATGGAATGCGGATTGTCTCCGGCCGGCTTGGCATATAGTATCTGGCTGTTGGCTCGCCTCCAGCCTTTGGTTGCGCCTCCTGTCGCGCGATATGCGCCACAGGCGGGTTGGGCATGACATCTCGAAATCTCGACCGTTCCATCGCCGGTATTATAGCGATCGAGGGCTGACGTATGCACGGGCTGGCTTGAGATCACTCCTCAAAAGGGTGGCTGTTTGAGCGCCCGATTCATCAACCGGACGTGCCATCCAAAAAATATCTGGCGGTAACCGCAACTCCGCGCTATGCGATATGGGCAGCGGGGGCTGGGGATTGGCACTCTAATCAAGTGGTGGATGACGGGTTTCCGTCGCTCTTGCACCAATGTTAGTGTCCAAGTCCTTGCGCCTGGAGTTCAGTACTACCCAATGACATCCTATGTAGAGGTCGTGTCCGGACTTCGGCCGAAGATGCGGCGCGCCATTATAATGATCCAGGACCTGGTCATGGTCTTGGTCGCGGTGGCGCTCAGTCTCGGGCTTTCGCAGTCGAGACTTTCATTCGATGCGCTCTCCTGGCCGGGCCTGGCGTGCTGGGTGAGCATTGTTCTTCTCAGCCATCTCTTGTTTCGCTATTGCGGCCTCTACAACACCGTGTGGCGTTTCGCCTCCACGCCGGACTTCTTCAACATCCTGAAGAGCTGCGCCATCCTGACCGTCACGCTCTATGTCGTCTCGCTGGCGGTTCGATCGTTTCAGCCGGTGACCGGCCTCAACGAGCGCCAGTTCATCGTCTTTTTCCTCGTCTCCTTCACCATCATATCGGCGCCTCGGCTCTATTACCGGTTCCTGCGCGACGGGGCGAGCTGGCGAATCCTGAGCCGCAACGCAAACAATGCGGCGATCAAACAAGCGCTGTTCGTCGGCAGGCTTGGCGAAGCAGACGTCATCATCCGCTTCACACGCACGGCCGAGCCGGCCGAATATTCCATCGCCGGCATCATGGCCATCGAGAACGGCGCGCCGTTGGGCACGCAGATCCAGGGCGTTCCGGTGGTGGCCGTGCGGCCCCGCCTGGTCGAGGTCCTCGAAGAATATGCAAGAGGCACCAAAAGCCTCGACATGCTGATTTTCGGCAATGGCACCGAACGCGAGATCGAGGAATATTCGGAACTGGTCCGTGTCGCCCGTCACAGCGGCATCGCCGTCGTCCAGTTCTCCGGCGTTTCGGAGCTCGGCCAAGGCGGAAAGCTGGTACTCGACGCTGTCGAGATGGAAACCATCCTGCGCCGCTCCACAGTTGCTTCCGATATTGAGCGGATCGGCGGCTTTATCGGTGGCAAGCGCGTCCTGGTCACCGGCGGCGCCGGCTCAATCGGTCGCATCCTGGTCAAGCGGTCGCTGGAACTTGGCGCCGAGGCGGTTCTGGTCGCCGATATCTCGGAGTTCGGTATTTTCCAGCTCGACCAGCAGGTTGACGAAAAGGACCTTGTCCGGCTCAAGAGCCGCATCGTCGATGTCACAGACCGGCGCCAGATCACCCGCGTCGTCAGCGATTTCAAGCCCGACATCATCTTCCACGCCGCCGCGCTCAAACATGTGCCGCTGCTCGAGGAAAACTGGGAATCGGCGATCCAGACCAACATTTTGGGCACCCTCGTCTGCGCCGAGGTTGCCGCCAAATGCGGGGTGCCGCAGTTCCTGTTGATTTCCAGCGACAAGGCGGTCGATCCGACCTCGGTGCTCGGCATGACGAAACGCGCCGCCGAGCAGATCGTCTCTTCGCTGCACGAAACGCACGCCACCGGGGCCAGCGGCCGTCGCTCCGGCACCAAGTTCATCGCCGTGCGGTTCGGCAACGTCTTCGGCTCCAATGGCTCGGTCGCCACCATCTTCCAGGCGCAGATCGAGGCCGGCGGTCCGGTCACCATCACCGATCGCCGCATGACCCGCTACTTCATGACGGTGGCCGAAGCCGTCGACCTCGTCATCATGTCGGCGGCCGACGCCGAGCGGCGCCAGGGCAAGGACGACTACGCCATCTACATGCTCGACATGGGCAAGCCGGTGCCGATCCTCGAAGTCGCTGAAACCATGATCCGCATGGCCGGCAAAAGCCCCTACACCGACATTCCGATCCGTTTCACCGGGATCAGGCCGGGCGAGAAGCTTCACGAGGTGCTGCATGGCGGCAATGAGGAGATCGTCGCGCTGGATATCCCCAAGATCTTCGGCCTCAGGACCGATGTCGTGGGATGGCCCAAGGTCCAGGCGGCGCTGACATTGCTGCAGGCGGCCATGCGCGATCAGGACAAGGCCTCGGCGCTCGCCGTCATGACCGGCCTCTATCAGGCGGAAGAGCCTCCAAGTGACGCACGCCGGGAAACCGTTGCGAAAACAGTCGGGCAAGCTGGTTAGAGCAATTCCAGGAAAAGTGTGGAGCGGTTTTCCGTCCGGGATTGCGTCAAAACAAAGAGCCTGTCCTGATCGACCGGGATTGGCTATTGAAACCGATCCGATGGCCGTTCCCAGGCGTTTGCAGATGATTTTGAACCAGTGAGCAGACAAGATCAGCGCGTGGCCGTGCTGCTGGGCACGAAAGATGGCGCGGCTTTCCTTGACGAGCAGCTCGCGTCGCTGGCTGCGCAATCGTATCCTGTTGTCGACCTCTGGGTTTCCGACGACGGTTCGACAGACGGCACCTCGGCCATTATCGGCGCCTGGCAGAGCCGCTGGACCAAAGGCCGGTTGACCCTGTCGAATGGTCCTCGCCAGGGCTTTGCCGCCAACTTCCGCGCGATGATCATCGATCCGCGCATCGAGGCCGACTACTACGCCTTCTGCGACCAGGACGACATCTGGGAGCCGGACAGGCTGGAGAGCGCCATTGCCTGGATGCAAGGGCACGATGCCGGAACGCCGCTGCTGTTTTGCTCCAGAACCGCGACCATGTCCGAAACCGGAGCAGCGCAAGGGTATTCGCCGCTGTTCCAGCATCCACCCGCATTTCGCAATGCGCTTGTGCAAAGCATTGCCGGCGGCAACACGATGATGATCAACCGCGCCGCGCGAAAGTTGCTGGCAAAGGCATCGGCAAGGACCGAGTTCGTCAGCCATGACTGGTGGACCTATCTGATCGTCACGGCTGCCGGCGGCATTGTTCGCTATGACCCGCGACCGCTGGTGCGCTACCGCCAGCATGAGGCAAACCTGGTCGGCGCCAACGTGTCGTGGAAGGCGAGGCTGTCGCGGCTGGGGCGCCTCTTCAGGGGCGAGTTCGCCGTCTGGACCGATCACAATCTGAGTGGCCTGGCGGTCAATCGCGACATCCTCTCGAGGGATGCCGCCGCCTGTCTCGGCCTGTTCATCAGGGCACGAAAGGGCGGTATCTTGCTACGCCTGCGCCTTCTCAGAAAAAGCGGCGTCTACCGGCAGACGCTGGCTGGGACGCTTGGGCTCTATCTGGCCTTCATCTGGCGGCGGATCTAGAGCATGCAGACACGGCCATGAGGGAACCCAAGCGAGCTTTCGACCTGGCGGTGGCGGCGCTGCTGCTGCCACTGGCCTCGCCTTTCATCCTGCTTGCCATGCTGGCAATCAGGACGACGTCGCCTGGACCGGCACTCTTCTCTCAAACCCGTGTCGGCCAGCACGGGGTGCCGTTTGCCTGCCACAAGCTGCGCACGATGGTTGTGGGAACGCCGTCTCTGCCCTCGCATCAGGCGCCGGCAATTTCCGTCACTGCCGTCGGCAAGGTGCTGCGGAAATTCAAGATCGACGAGCTGCCGCAGCTCTGGAACGTGCTCAAGGGCGAGATGAGCCTGGTCGGACCGCGGCCGTGCCTGCCCACGCAGACGGAATTGGTCGAACGCCGCAGGCAATTGGGTGTGCTTGCGGCCCTTCCGGGCATTACCGGGCTCGCGCAGATGAAAGGCATCGACATGTCGGATCCGAAACTCTGCGCCGAAACGGATGCCGAATATCTCAGGGGAGCCTCGATCGGACTCGACGTCAAAATCCTGCTTGGCACAATCTACCGGACCTGACGGGCCTGTCGTGCAAGTTCCTCAATCCGGCCGAGCGTGTCGGTTTCCGGCATCCAGCCTTCCGAGATCAGCAGTGACGGGTCGCAAATCTGTGTCGCCATGGAAGCGTCGTACGCTGCTTTTCTGCCAAGCAGTGTGGCGAACAGCCTGAATGGCCAGGCCGGCACAGGAACGAGCCGGGTCGGAACGTCGTATCCGTGCCTGAATGCAGTCAAGATTTCGAACATCGCAACGGGGGAAGCATCGCCCAGGACATAGGTCGGGCGCGGTGGCGTGGGACGAGTCAAAAGATGCGCCACGGCGCCAGCCACCGCGTCGCGCGATATCAGCGAACGAACTGCGGTGAAAGCGCCTAAGGGCAATGGTAAGGCAATGGCGGCAGCCCGCATCATTCCACGCAGGTTTCCCTTCATGCCTTCGCCATAGACCGGCGGCAGGCGCAGCGCGGTGGCATCGGAGGGCCTGGACGCATAGGCTTCCAGTGTCTTGATCTCGCCTTCGCGTTTCGAGCGCCCGTAGGCGCATTGCGGGGCAGGGAGCGTCGCCTCGCTGATCGTTCCGCTGAAACCGGGACCGGCTACTGCCCGGATCGACGACAGATAGATGAAGCGCCCGCTTGTCCGCGAGGCGGCCGCGCGCGCCAGCTGCGCGGTCAGTGTCGCGTTGGCTGCCATGAAGTCGGCTTCGCTCGCCTTGCGGTCATTATTGAGCGCCGCACAGTGGACGACATGGGTGATATCTCGCATCAGCGCCTGGTATGCCTGAGCCGGTGCGTCGAAGTCCGGCAACAAAACCGCATCGCTCACGGGATCGAGCCGTTCCGGGTGGCGCGATGCCATGCGCACCCCGAACCCGGCTTCGCGCAGCTGGTTGACGACCTGCCTGCCGATGAAACCCGTCGCGCCTGTGACCAGCACTTTCACGGCCGGCTTGCCTGGGGGGCCGGGGCCGGTGCCTGTTGTTCCGGCAGCATTTGTTGCCGGCCCGATGCAAGATATGTCCCGGACACCAGGAACACCATCAGTGTGGCATCGAGGATGTCGTGGCCGACCAGGATGCCGGTCAGGCCGCCGATGAGGTAGGTGATCGCAGTGACGACAATCATGGTGGCGCCGAACCGCTCGATCGCGTCCGTGCTGGTGCGCAGCACGATGGCCGCGTTTCTCGCGGCAACGAAGAACACAGCCGCGAGCGTTACGGCTCCAAGCAGCCCGGCCTCCACCAATGCAGTCAGGAAGCCATTGTGAAAATGGCTGAAGCCCGTGGACGGCATGTGGAACTGATTGTGGAATCCATCCTTTATCAGCTCACGGCTTGCAGCAATGCCGTGACCGAAAATCGGCATGTCGTGGAAGGCGCTCAGCCCAATCTGCCAAAGTGCGGCGCGCAAGCCGAGCGCGGTCGTGTGGTCGCCCTTCGTGGCGAGCGCATCCCAGTCGCTGAACAGGAAGGCCGCGCGCTCGGAAATGATGGGGAGACCGATGACAGCGATGACGATGCCGGTCGCCCCCGCAATCAGCAAAAGCCGAATGGCGTTTCTGTTGTTGAGCTTGCGACGGTTGATCAGCAGGACCGCGATGCCGGCCACCAGCATCGCCAGCCAGATGATCCGCGACCCCGAATAGACAATGGCGACCGCGCCGGCCAGTGTCGCGCAGGCCAGCAACGCCCTGTTCTTTTCGACACCCGATAAGGCGCCTGCCAGGCACATCATCATGCTGAGGCAGCAGACGGTCGCGAACACGATCGGATTGCCGGCGCCGCCTTCGGCCCGTATGCCCAGCCCGTGATATTGCACGACCGCCAGCAGCACGGCGCCAAAACAGGCGGCGGCGCTCGCCAGCACGACGATGCGCGTCAGCGTGGTTTTTTCGGTAATGCTCCAGGTCGCGTATGAGACAGGGAAAAACAGGAAGGTGATCAGCCCTGCCAGATGCGGCGCATCCCTGGCGATCGAATTGTTGACGATGGAGGCGAGCACGCTGGCTGCGCAATAGGCATAGATGGCCACCGTCATCGCGGTCATCGACCGGTCGATGTTGAAACGCCGTCTTTTCAACGCAAGCAGAAGCACCGACCACAGGCCGCCGCCATTGAATAAAAAGCTGACCGCCGATCCCAGCACCGGCGGGAAAAAGAAGCACAGGATGGAGAAGGTGATGTTGATCCGTGACGGCGAAACGTGCTGCTTGATGGCGGAAATCGGGGTCAATGCTCTGGTTCACAATGCGCTGGGTCGCTTGGCGACGGACGATGTTTTGGCGGCGGCATTTGCGGCATGCCGCCCGGCGCAGGTTCAGGAGCCGGTATAGCGGCTGGGTGCGGTTTTCGAAAGTGGGACGAGGTCGGGCCGGCATTTCTTTCGGTTCAGGCAAGATTTTTCCCGGCCTTTGAAGGCTATCGCTCCGTCGGGCAGGAATTTCCGGATTCTGGGCTTTTCATGGAAAATTCGTTGCCGATCGGTGTGGCCGCCGGCCTTTCCAGCGTTGTTATATCAGGTGGCGATCTGCTAGAACGCCGGCACGAACCGATAGTGTCCAGCAGTGAAGCTTGAACCGGGCGGCTGAAAAGGACGCCCGATCCATCTGATGCAAGGTCTGGATTGCACGAGAGAACGCTCACAGTCCATGAACATCGCGCTTACGCACCTGCAGCGGCTCGAGGCCGAGTCCATCCACATCTTCCGTGAGGTTGCCGCCTCCTTCTCCAAGCCGGTGATGCTCTATTCCGTCGGCAAGGATTCCTCCGTGCTGATGCATCTGGCGATGAAGGCCTTCTATCCGGCCAAGCCGCCTTTCCCCTTCCTGCATGTCGACACCACCTGGAAGTTCCGCGAGATGATCGCCTTTCGCGACCAGATGGCGCAGAAGCTCGGCTTCGACCTGCTGGTCCACGTCAATGAAGACGGCGTGCGCGACGGTATCAACCCCTTTGACCATGGCTCGAACACCCACACCCATGTCATGAAGACGGTGGCGTTGCGCCAGGCGCTCGACAAATACGGCTTTGACGCTGCCTTCGGCGGGGCTCGGCGCGACGAGGAGAAGTCGCGCGCCAAGGAGCGCATCTTTTCCTTCCGCAACGCCCAGCATGTCTGGGACCCGAAGAACCAGCGGCCGGAGATGTGGAAGATCTTCAACACCCGCATCGCGCCGGGCGAATCGATCCGCGTGTTTCCGCTGTCGAACTGGACCGAGATCGATATCTGGCAGTACATTCTGCAGGAAAACATCCCGATCGTGCCGCTCTATTTCGCCAAGGAGCGGCCGGTGGTCGAACGCGACGGCATGCTGATCATGAAGGATGACGATCGCATGCAATTGCGCCCCGGTGAGACGATGGAGAACCGTCTGGTGCGTTTCCGCACGCTCGGCTGTTATCCGCTGACCGGCGCCATCGAATCCGACGCCGACACGCTCGAAGCCATCGTCGGCGAGATGCTGACGGCGCGCACCTCCGAGCGCCAGGGCCGCCTCATCGACCGCGATGAAGCCGGCTCGATGGAAAAGAAGAAGCGCGAGGGATATTTCTGAGCATGCGCCATATCCTGGCCAAGAGCCTCGCTCCCACCGACGGCGTGCGCGAATACATGGCGGCGCAGGAGAAGAAGTCGCTGCTGCGCTTCCTCACCTGCGGCTCGGTCGACGACGGCAAGTCGACGCTGATCGGCCGTCTTCTGTCCGACACAAAGCAGATCTTCGAGGACCAGCTCGCCGCACTCGAGCGCGATTCCCGCAAGCACGGCACCACTGGCGACGACATCGACTTCGCGCTTCTGGTCGACGGCCTCGAGGCCGAGCGCGAGCAAGGCATCACCATCGACGTCGCCTACCGCTTCTTCGCCACGCCCAAGCGCAAGTTCATCGTCGCCGACACCCCCGGCCATGAACAGTACACCCGCAACATGGCGACCGGCGCATCGACTGCCGATCTCGCCATCGTGCTGATCGATGCGCGCCAGGGTGTGCTGCGCCAGACCCGGCGCCACTCGATCATCGCTTCGCTGCTCGGCATCCGCCATATCGTGCTTGCCGTCAACAAGATCGACCTCGTCGATTTCGACCAGGCGGTGTTCGACCGTATCGTCGAGGATTACCGGCAGTTCTCGCACGAGCTCGGCTTCCAGACGATCGTGCCGATCCCGATGTCGGCCCGCTATGGCGACAATGTCACCAGCCGCTCCGGCAAGACGGCGTGGTATTCCGGCCCGTCGCTGATCGAGCATCTCGAAACCATATCGGTCGACGAGGCCGCGGTCGAACTGCCGTTCCGGTTTCCGGTGCAGTATGTCAACCGGCCCAATCTCGACTTCCGCGGCTTTGCCGGCACCATCGCGTCCGGCTCCGTCGCGCAGGGCGACGAGGTGGTGGTCGCCAAATCCGGCAAGGCCTCGCGGGTCAAGCGCATCGTCGCGCAAGGCGGCGATCTTGCCCAGGCGGTGGCCGGCCAGGCCATCACCCTTGTGCTCGATGACGAGGTCGAGGTCTCCAGAGGCAACATGCTGGTGTCGCCGGCGGCACGGCCGCAGGTCGCCGACCAGTTCGCCGCCAACATCGTCTGGTTCGACGAGGCAGCGCTGCTGCCGGGACGCTCCTATATACTGCGCACCGAGACCGACCAGACCAGCGCCACCGTCACCGACCTGAAATACCGCGTCAACGTCAACGACTTCGCTCGCGAGGCGGCGAAGTCGCTCGAGATGAACGAAGTCGGCATCTGCAATATCTCGACCCGGGCGCCGATCGCCTTCGACACCTTCGCCGACAACCGCGATACCGGCGCCTTCATCCTGATCGACCGCATCACCAATGCCACGGTCGGCGCCGGCATGATCCTGCATTCCTTGCGCCGCGCCGAAAACATCCACTGGCAGTCGCTCGATGTCGGCAAGCGCGGTCGTTCCGACTTGAAGAGCCAGCGTCCCGCCGTGTTCTGGTTCACCGGCCTTTCCGGTTCGGGCAAGTCGACCATCGCCAATCTGCTTGAGAAGAAGCTGTTCGCTTCGGGGCGCCACACCTACATTCTCGACGGCGACAATGTCCGCCACGGCCTCAACCGCGATCTCGGCTTCACCGACGCCGACCGGGTCGAAAACATCCGCCGGGTCGCCGAGGTGGCCAAGCTGATGGCCGATGCCGGGCTGATCGTCATCGTCTCCTTCATCTCGCCCTTCAGCGCCGAGCGGCGCATGGCCAGGGAGTTGATGGCCGACGGCGAGTTCGTCGAAGTGTTCGTCGATACGCCGTTCGAGGAATGCGCCCGCCGCGACCCGAAAGGCCTTTACGCACGGGCGCTGAATGGCGAGATCAAGAACTTCACCGGCGTCGATTCCCCGTATGAAGCTCCCGAAAATCCCGAAATCCATCTCAAGACACTCGGCAAGACGGCCGAGGAGATGGTAGAGGCTCTGGAACACTGGCTGAATGAGCGCGACATTGCCGAAGACCAATATGACAGCGGCGGCGGCATCTGACGACGAAGTGATGCTCGACGTGTTCGAGCGCCTGGCGCTCGAAGCCGGACGCGAGGTGATGCGGGTCTTCAAGGCCGGCTGCGCGGTCGACAGCAAGTCGGACTCCTCGCCGGTCACGGAAGCCGACCGCGAGAGCGAGACGATCATCCTCGCCGGCCTGCGTGCGGCCTATCCCGATATTCCCTGCGTGGCCGAGGAAGAGGTCGCCGAAGGCATTGTGCCGCCCGATCTGGATGGCGCCTTCTTCCTGATCGATCCGCTCGATGGAACGAAGGAATTCGTCAACCGCCGGACCGATTTCACCGTCAACATCGCGCTTGTCCGGCACGGCGTGCCGGAGATCGGCGTCGTCTTCGCACCGTGCAGCGGGCGGTTCTTCTCTGGACGGCCGGGCTGGGCCGAAGCAATCGAGGTCGATGGCGACTTCCGTATCGTCGGCCGCCGGCGGATTTCGGTTAGGAGGGCGGTCACGCCGCTGGCGGTCGTTGCCAGCCGCTCGCACAACACCCCGGAGACCGAAGCCTTCATCAAGGATCTCGGCGCCGCCGAGATCGTCTCGGTCGGCTCATCGCTGAAATTCTGCCTGCTCGCCGCAGCCGAAGCCGACATCTATCCGCGCTTCGGCCGCACCATGGAATGGGACACGGCGGCCGGCGACGCCGTACTGCGCGCCGCCGGCGGCATGACGCGCACGCTGGACGGCGAGCCGCTCACCTATGGCAAGCGCAAACAGAGCGACGACGAGGATTTCGCCAACCCGCATTTTATTGCGAGCGGGAAGGCGGCGGACGCGGCGTAACTTACGCCGCCGCTACATGCGCCGGTTCGAGCCAATGTAGTTGCGGATCGTCTCGATGATGCGGTCCTGGTCGGCTTCGCTGAGATAGGGATGCATCGGCAGGCACAGGATGCGATTCGGCAGTTCCTCCGAAACCGCAAGCCCGGTCGGCGTGCGCGGATAGTCGCGATAGGCGACCTGCTCGTGCAGCGGCTTCACATAATAGATCACCGAAGGGATGCCCTTTTCGCCGAGATGCGCCCTCAACCCGTCGCGCTTCGGCGTCTCGACGGCGTATTGCGCCCAGGCCGAGCGGCCACCGCCCAGATTGCGTGACGTCTTGACGATGTCGCCGAGACCTTCGGCGTAGCGCTTGGCCACCACCTGGCGGGCGACCATCTCGTCTTCGAGGATGGCGAGTTTCTCGATCAGGATCGCCGCCTGGATCGTGTCGAGGCGTGAATTGATGCCGACGCGGACATTGTCATACTGCGTCTCGCCCTTACCGTGGAACGCAAACGAGCGCAGCTGGTCGGCCAGCGCGTCGTCATTGGTGAACATCGCGCCGCCATCGCCGTAGCAGCCCAGCGGCTTGGCCGGATAGAAGCTGGTCGAGCCGACATGGCCGAAGGCGCCGCACATTGTGCCGTCGGCCGAACCGCCGATCGACTGCGCCGCATCCTCGATCACCAGCAGCCCTTCGCGCTTGGCAATCGCCATGATCGCCTCGTAGTCGGCGGCAAGCCCGAACAGGTCGACGGGAACAATCGCCTTCGGCTTCAGCCGGCCTTCCTTCTTGATCATGGCGATCGCCGCCTCGAGGCTGGCGATGTCGATGTTGTAGGTCTCGGCGTCGACATCGACGAAAACCGGTTCGGCCTTGGCAAGCGCCACCACTTCCGCCGTCGCGGCAAAGGTGAAGCTCGGCACGAACACCGCGTCGCCGGGGCCGATACCGGCGGCAAACAGCGGCAACAGCAGCGCGTCGGTGCCGTTGGCGCAGGCCACGACATGCTTGGTGCCGATATAGGCTGCGAGCTTGTTTTCGAATTCGGTGACTTGCGGTCCGAGGATATAGCGGCCTTCCTCGACGACATTGTCGATCGCGGCCTTCAGCCGGTCGCGGATACGTTCGCGCTGCGCGCCAAGATCGATGAACTGCATGTCGGCCTCAAAAACGGTGTGGTGCGGGCTGCCCCGGGGACAATGACACGCACAGAAACAACAACTTAACCGGGCCGCTGGTACCAGAGTTGGGCCGGTCTAGAAAGCCGGACCGGCCGCGGGACGGGTTGTCTAGGTGTCGCAGCCTGTTACTTCAGGCTTTCCCTGCATTGCCGCAAGATGCCGGAAATCCGGGCTTCGCCGCCTATTAATCCGGCTAATTCAGTGCGTCTTTCCGGCTCGCGGAAACATAAAGTGATCGGCTGCTTGCAGCGGCTGGCGGCGGACTAAGCGTGGATCAGGCGATTTCGTGCCGCCAGGGCGGGTTGGCGCCGGCCCGCGACACGGTCACCGCCGCCGCTTTGGCGCCGAGCGCCAGCGCCTGACGGATGGCGTCCTCCGAAAGGCCGCCGATCCCGGCCTTGGTGAGCAGGCCTTGCTCGTGCAGCGAGGCCAGAATGCCGGCATTGAAAGTGTCGCCGGCGCCGACCGTGTCGACCACCTCCACCTTATGCGGCATCACCGTGACCTTGTGTTCCCTGCTGTAGCCGACGGCACCTTCGCTGCCGTGGGTAACGACGATCAGCTTCGGGCCGCGATCCAGCCAATTGCGGATGACGTCCTCATGCGAGCCGGCCTCGCCGAACCAGTGCAGATCCTCATCCGATAGCTTCACGATGTCGGCCATCGCCATCATCGAGCGGATGCGCCGGAGGTGCTTGGCTTTGTCGGGGATGAAGTTCGGCCGGATGTTGGGGTCGAGCATCATGACGCGGCGTTCGTGCTCGCGTTTCATGAATTCTTCGTAGGCAGCACCCGCCGGGTCCGAAATCAGGCTGATGGCGCCAAACAGCATGGCTTCGATCTCGGCGCCCAGTTTCGGCAGATCCTCTGTCGTCAGCATGCGCCCGGCGGTGTTTTCGTCGTAGAAAGTGTAGGTCGCCTGGCCGTTGGTGAGCCGCACGAAGGCGAGCGTGGTCGGGCGAGGGGAGGTGTGCGCATAGGTGGAGCTGACCTTGCTTGCGCCGAGCGCCTCGCGGAACTGGCCGCCGAACAGATCCGACGACAGGCCGGAAAAGAAGCCGGCGGGCGCGCCGAGGCGGCCAAGCGCGATCGCCGTGTTGAACACCGCGCCGCCGACATAGGGCGCAAAGGCCGGCTCGCCCTGTGTCGTGGTGCGCGGCAGCATGTCGATCAGGGCTTCGCCGCAGCAGAGGATCATGATTTCTTGTTCTCCGGCGGATAGATCACGCCCTTGCGGATGATGATGTTGGCGTAGAGCCGGGGTTCGCTGGTCCCGACGATCGCATATGCCGACCGGACGCGTGCATAGAAGTCGGCGCCCGCCAGCGCAACCACCTTGCGGCCCGGCGCGCGCCTGGTGCAGATCGTTTCGATTTCATGGTGGACCGGATCGGCGACCGAGGGATCGCCTTTTACCGAGGCACGAAACAGCGCTTCCGGCACGAAGTCGTCCACCGGCAGCACGCTCAAAATGGCGTCAAGCACCGGTATGAGGTGAAGACCGTCGGCGCGGATCAGCCGGTTTGCCTGTTCTTCCGCCGGATAGTTGCCGTCGACGAGCGCGATCTCGTCGCCATGGCCCATGGCGCGCAATGTCGCCAGAAGCTCCGGACCGAGCAGCGACGGAATACCGATCAGCATTCAGATGCTCCTGGAAATCGTGGTCGAACCGATGAGGAAGCGTTCGGACAGCGGCAGGCTGGCGCCGCCCAGCGCGCGGGCATGGATGCCGACGGTGCCTTCGCGCACCACCGGAAGCTTCAGCCCTTCGCCATCGATCGTACCGATCGCCTGCCTGATCGCATCGACGAGCCGGCGCCGGACAGCGAGCGGCATCCAGCCGTCGATCACCGCGGCCTCGAAATCGATCACCGAGGACGCCGCGACAATGGCGTAGGCAAGCGCCTGCGAGGCGGTGGCAATCCAGTCGTCCAGATCGGCGCCGATCTCGCCCCATTCCTGCGGCGAGGTCCAGAGATAGGAGCCGTCAATGCCGCGTGCGTTAAGCGCCTTTTCCAGCATGGCGATCGAGGCGACGTCGATGAGCTGCGTCGGCTTGCCGTCTGGTCCCGGCACCGGCATCGAACCCAGCGCCCCGGCATTTCCGGTTGGCCCGCCGAACAGCCGGCCGTTGAGCACGATGCCGCCGCCGGCAAAGGCGCCGATATAGAAATAGACGAAGTCGCGCGCCCCGCCGGTCTGGCCGAACACCAGTTCGGCGCCGCAGGCGGAGGTGGCGTCATTCTGCAGATAGACCGGGAATTCGCACTGCGCCTGGATGTCGGCACGGATGTCGCGATGGCGCCATTCGTCCATGATGTCGCGCGGCGCGCCGGCGGTGTCGGCCCAGTTCCACAGTTCGAACGGCATGGCGATGCCGAGCCCGGCAATGCGCTTGTCCTGCGCAGGTGTCAGTTCGGCGCGCATCGTCTTCATGCCTTCGGTGACGAACTCAACCGTCTCGCGCGGCGCCGGATAGCGGTAGGAGTGCTGCAGCATGGAACGCACAGTTCCGAGGAAATCGATCAGCACCAGTTCGGCGCTGCGGCGGCCGATCTTGAGGCCGATGAAGAAGGCGCCTTCGGGGTTCAGCGCCATCGGGATGGAGGGCTGGCCGATCTTGCCGCGCAACGGCGCCTGGCGCAGCAGCAGGCTGTCTTCCTCCAGTTCGCGCATGATGACCGAGACGGTCTGCGCTGAAAGCCCGGTCATGCGCGCAATGTCTGATTTGGCCAAGCTGCCGTGCTGGCGAACCAACGACAGCACCAGCCGCTCATTGTGGTCGCGCATGCCGCTCTGGTTGGTGCCACGGTGGAGACGGCTGGCGGCCGCCTCGGGCGAACCGTGCCTCGCAATGCCGGTCTCCACCCTTGTTCCTTCCCTTGGTTTATTCTTACTGCTTTTGCGGCAGAATGAGTGAACCGCGCAAAGCTGTCAATAATAAATAAGAGTGATTTAATTATTGACAGGCGGCTCCCGCTGGTGTCATTTGAGGGCGCGTCCACACTGGGAGAACTTCAGTGGATGCGCTCGAGATGCCGGTTGGCGGCATCCGCATGGTTCCATGGGAGGAAGATCGTGACCAAAGCTTTATTGAAGTCCACCGTGTTCGCCGCGGCGGGCCTCGGCCTGATGGCGTTTGCTTCGACAGCATCGGCCGCCGGCGTCGGCGCCTGCCTGATCACCAAGACCGACACCAACCCCTTCTTCGTCAAGATGAAGGAGGGCGCGACCGCCAAGGCCAAGGAACTTGGCGTCGACCTCAAGACCTATGCCGGCAAGATCGACGGCGATAGCGAGAGCCAGGTGGCGGCGATCGAAAGCTGCATCGCCGACGGCGCCAAGGGCATCCTGATCACCGCGTCCGACACCAAGGGCATTGTGCCGACGGTGAAGAAGGCGCGTGACGCCGGCCTGCTGGTGATCGCGCTCGATACCCCGCTGGACCCGATCGATGCCGCCGACGCGACCTTCGCGACGGACAATCTGGAAGCCGGCAAGCTGATCGGCGCCTGGGCAGCCGCGACCCTCGGCGACAAGGCCAAGGACGCCAAGATCGGCTTCCTCGACCTGACCCCCTCACAGCCGACCGTGGATGTGCTGCGCGACCAGGGCTTCATGATGGGCTTCGGCATCGACGTGAAGGATCCCAACAAGATCGGCGATGAGGACGATGCCCGCATCGTCGGCCACGACGTCACCAACGGCAATGAAGAAGGCGGCCGCAAGGCGATGGAAAACCTTCTGCAGAAGGACAACTCCATCACCGTCATCCACACCATCAACGAGCCCGCCGCTGTCGGCGCCTACCAGGCGCTCAAGGCGGTCGGTCTCGAAAGCCAGGTGCTGATCGTCTCGGTCGATGGCGGCTGCCCCGGTGTGAAGTCGGTGACCGAAGGCGTCATTGGCGCCACCTCGCAGCAATACCCGCTGCAGATGGCGGCACTCGGCATCGAGGCGATCGCCGCCTTCGCCAAGGACGGCGCCAAGCCGAAGCCGACCGAAGGCAAGAACTTCTTCGACACCGGCGTCAACCTCGTCACCGACAAGCCGGCCAATGGCGTGAAGTCGATCGACACCAAGGAAGGCCTCGCCAAGTGCTGGGGCTGATGGCTGCCTGACAGCCAGCGGCAAGCTGACGGCCGGGGGCTTGATCCCCGGCCGCTTCGGGTGGACGATGCGTCACGCGAATAATCCCGGCAACAGACCGGACAGGCGCGAGCGGGTATCGGCATGGAGCTGAAGCCCAGGGGAGGAAACATGGCTCAAGCACAGGAATTCGAGAAGGTTCTCTCGAGCAGCGACACAAGCGTTGCCGCCTTTGACGAGCACAAATCGGCCGTCAAGCGCATCCAGCATTTCCTGCACTCCACGCCGGCGGCGGTGCCGCTGATTGTGCTGGTCCTGTCGATCGTAATTTTCGGCATCGCCATTGGCGGGCGTTTCTTCTCATCCTATACGCTGACGCTGATCCTGCAGCAGATCGCCATCGTCGGCATCCTCGGTGCCGCGCAGACACTGGTCATCCTGACCGCCGGCATCGACCTGTCGATCGGCGTGATCATGGTGATTTCGGCCGTGATCATGGGCAATTGCGCGGTCAGCTACGGCATGCCGGCCGTGCTCGCAGTGCCCATCGGGCTTGCCGCCGGCGCAGCCTGCGGCCTGCTCAACGGTTTGCTGGTCGCCTACATGAAGCTGCCGCCGTTCATCGTCACGCTCGGCACCTGGAACATCGTCATGGCGACGAACTTCATCTATTCGGCCAACGAGACGATCCGCGATACCGATGTCGACGCCCAGGCGCCGCTGCTGCATCTCTTTGCCCTGAGTTTCAAGATCGGCACGGCGGTGCTGACACTGGGCGTCATCGCCACGGTCGTGCTCGTTTTGATCCTCTGGTACGTGCTCAATCACACCGCCTGGGGCCGCCACGTCTACGCCGTTGGTGATGATCAGGAGGCGGCGAAGCTGTCTGGCATCCAGACCAAGAAGGTGTTGATGACGGTCTACACCCTTGCCGGGTTGATCGCAGCTTTCGCTGCCTGGGTTTCCATCGGCCGCAACGGCTCGATCTCACCGTCAGCCGCCGTCACCGACTACAACCTGCAGGCGATAACTGCGACGGTGATCGGCGGCATTTCACTGTTCGGCGGGCGCGGCTCAATTCTGGGCACGCTTTTCGGCGCGATGATCGTCGGTGTCGTCTCGATGGGCCTCAACATGCTGGGCGCCGATCCACAATGGAAGGTGCTGCTCACCGGTGTGCTGATCATCGGCGCCGTGGCGATCGACCAATGGATCAGAAAGGTTTCGGCATGACCGTGGAACCCATCCTCACCGCGCGCGGCCTGATCAAGCGCTATGGCCGTGTCACCGCCCTCGACAATGCCGACTTCGACCTCTACCCCGGCGAAATCCTGGCCGTCATCGGAGACAATGGCGCCGGCAAATCATCGCTGATCAAGGCGATTTCCGGCGCCGCCGTGCCCGACGAAGGCGAGATCCGTCTTGAAGGCAAGGCTGTCGCTTTTAAATCGCCCATGGAGGCGCGCGAGGCGGGCATCGAGACGGTCTACCAAAACCTGGCTTTGTCGCCGGCCCTGTCGATCGCCGACAACATGTTCCTCGGCCGCGAGATCCGCAAACCCGGCTTCCTCGGCGACTGGCTTCGCATGCTGGACCGGCCGGCAATGGAAAAGCGCGCCCGCGACAAGCTGACCGAGCTTGGCCTGATGACCATCCAGAACATCAGCCAGGCGGTGGAAACGCTGTCGGGCGGCCAGCGTCAGGGCGTGGCGGTGGCGCGCGCCGCCGCTTTCGGCAGCCGCGTGGTGATCATGGACGAGCCGACCGCGGCACTCGGCGTCAAGGAGAGCCGCCGCGTGCTGGAACTGATCCTCGATGTCAAGAAAAGAGGCCTGCCGATCGTGCTGATCTCGCACAACATGCCGCATGTCTTCGAAGTGGCCGACCGTATCCATATCCATCGGCTGGGACGTCGCCTCTGCGTCATCGATCCCAAGCAATATACCATGTCCGACGCCGTCGCCTTCATGACGGGAGCGAAGGTTCCGCCGGAGGCTGCACTCGCTGCCTGATCCGCTCGACGGATAAATTGCCGCAGGGGAACTGGCGGCATGCTGGTCTAAATCGATTGAACGTATGTTGCGATGCACTAGGATAGGCTGGGACTGAGAGCGAAAGCCGGTATGATCGCAGCACGATCACGAGAGGCAGTATGACGCGAACAATGACAGCCAAAGCCCCCGATCTCGAAATACCCGATCCCAAGACGCTGGCCGACGAAGTCTTGCTGGCTCTCAAATACCGGGTCGGCAAAGGCACGTCCGTTGCTACGCAATATGATTGGCTGACCGCCTCGATCAAGGTCGTGCGCGACCGCATCGTCGATCACTGGATGCAGGCGACGCAGGAGGCCTACGCCCAGCAGGAAAAGCGCGTCTATTACCTGTCGCTCGAATTCCTCATCGGCCGGCTTATGCGCGATGCCTTCTCCAATCTCGGCCTGATGGACAATATGCGAGAAGCGCTCAAGTCGCTGGGCGTCGACCTCGACCTCATCGCCGGGCTCGAACCGGATGCAGCGCTCGGCAATGGCGGTCTCGGCCGGCTCGCCGCCTGCTTCATGGAAAGCATGGCGACCGTCGACATTCCCGCGCATGGCTACGGCATTCGCTACGCCAACGGCATGTTCCGCCAGGAGATCCATGACGGCTGGCAGGTCGAACTGCCCGAAACCTGGCTCGACCACGGCAACCCCTGGGAGTTCGAGCGCCGCGAACGCGCCTTCGAAGTCGGCTTCGGCGGCTCGGTGGAATCGATCACCTCCAAGGATGGCCGGCTCGAACGTCACGTCTGGAAGCCGACCGAGCATGTCCAGGCCGTCGCCTACGACACCCCGGTGGTCGGCTGGCGCGCCAACCGCGTCAACACGCTGCGGCTTTGGTCCGGCATGCCGGTCGATCCGATCTTGCTCGACAAGTTCAACGCCGGCGACCACATCGGCGCGCTGGCCGAAAGCAACAAGGCCGATGCCTTGTCGCGCGTGCTTTACCCCGCCGATTCCCACAAGGCCGGCCAGGAACTGCGGCTGCGGCAGGAATATTTCTTCTCCACCGCGTCGCTGCAGGACATCGTCCAGCGCCATCTCAGCCAGTATGGCGATCTCGCCTCGCTCCCCGACAAGGCGGCGATCCACCTCAACGACACCCATCCGGCGATCGCCGTGCCCGAGCTGATGCGCCTGCTGATGGACGTCCACGGCATGGATTTCGACCAGGCCTGGGACATCACCAAGCGCACCTTCGGCTACACCAACCACACGCTGCTGCCAGAGGCGCTGGAAAGCTGGCCGGTGCCGCTGTTCGAACGGCTTTTGCCGCGCCATATGCAGATCGTCTACGCCATCAATGCGCAGGTTTTGCTTGAGGCCCGCGCCACCAACCAGTTTTCCAATGAGCAGATCAGCCGCATCTCGCTGATCCAGGAAAATGGCGACCGCCGCGTGCGCATGGGTAACCTGGCCTTTGTCGGCTCGCACTCGATCAATGGCGTGTCGGCGTTGCACACCGAGCTGATGAAGGAGACGGTGTTTGCCGATCTCCACAAGCTCTATCCCGACCGCATCAACAACAAGACCAACGGCATCACGCCACGGCGCTGGCTGATCCAGTGCAATCCAGGCCTCACCGCGCTCACCCGCGCGGCGATCGGGGACCGTTTCCTCGACGACATCGACGCCATCAAGGGGCTCGAAGCCTTTGCCGGCGACGCCGCCTTCCGCGACAAGTTCGCCGCCGTCAAGCGCTCCAACAAGGTCAAGCTCGCCAATCTGGTCGCCGACCGGCTCGGCATCAAGCTCGACCCGTCGGCGCTGTTCGACATTCAGGTCAAGCGCATCCACGAATACAAGCGCCAGCTGCTCAATATCCTGGAAGCTATCGCGCTCTACGACCAGATCCGCTCGCATCCCGAGCTGGACTGGATGCCACGCGTCAAATTTTTCGGCGGCAAGGCGGCGCCCAGCTACCACAATGCCAAGCTGATCATCAAACTGGCCAACGACGTCGCCAAGGTCATCAACAGCGACCCGTCGGTGCGCGGGCTGCTGAAAGTGGTGTTCGTGCCGAACTACAATGTCAGCCTGGCCGAGGTGATGATGCCGGCCGCCGACCTGTCCGAGCAGATTTCGACTGCTGGCATGGAGGCGTCGGGCACCGGCAACATGAAGTTCGCGCTGAACGGCGCCTTGACCATCGGCACGCTCGACGGCGCCAATGTCGAGATCAAGGAATGCGTCGGCGACGACAACATCTTCATCTTCGGCCTGAGCACGGCGGAAGTCGCCGAGCGGCGCAGCAATGGCTACAACCCGCGCGCCGTGATCGAGGGCTCCCCTGAATTGGCGCAGGCTGTTGCCGCAGTATCGTCGGGCGTGTTCTCGCCCGACCAGCCGGATCGCTACCGCGAGCTGGTCGACGGTCTCTACAACAGCGATTGGTTCATGGTGGCGGCGGATTTCGACGCCTATGCCGCCGCCCAGCGCGATGTCGACGCGGTCTGGCGCAACAGCCCCGATTGGTACGCGCGCGCTATCCGCAACGTTGCCCGCGTCGGCTGGTTCTCTTCCGATCGCACGATCCGCCAATATGCGAAAGAAATCTGGAACGTGCCCGCCTGATATGATTGCATGAGGCCACGAGCAAAGGGTCTTGTGCACAAAGAACTGGTTCCCAGGGAGGGACACCGCCTGATGAAGAAACCGCGCGCGACCGCGACGACGAGCGGGTCGGACGGGCTGGCGTCAGCCGGCGATGTCGCCGCAATTGTTGCAGGCACGCATGGCGATCCTTTTGCAATCCTGGGCGTGCATGAAGCCGGCAAGGGTCTGGTTGCCCGCTGCTTCGTCCCCAATGCCGAGTTCGTCACCGCATACACGCTGGCCGGCAAGAACGCCGGCGAACTCACGCGGCGCGACGACGCCGGTTTCTTCGAAGGCAGACTGTCGATCAAGAAGCGTCAGCCGCTGCGCTATCACGCCAAAAATGCCGGCGGCGACTGGTGGCTGACCGATCCCTATTCCTTCGGCCCGGTGCTCGGCCCGATGGACGACTACTATATCGCGCAAGGGTCGCACCTCAGGCTGTTCGACAAGCTCGGCGCCCATCTCCTCGACCATGAAGGCGCGTCGGGCGTCAATTTCGCCGTCTGGGCGCCCAATGCAAGGCGCGTCTCCGTGGTCGGCGACTTCAACGAATGGGACGGCCGCCGCCATACGATGCGCGACCGCCGCGACACCGGCATCTGGGAGCTGTTCATTCCCGATATCGGCGCCGGCCACCCCTATAAATACGAGATCATTGCCCCCGACGGCGTGCGCCTGCCGCTCAAGGCCGATCCGTTCGCCTTCAAGTCTGAACTGCGCCCGGCCACAGCATCGGTGACGGCGGTGCCGCCGGCGCATGAATGGGGCGACGAGGCGCATCGCAATTACTGGCGAAAGGCCGATCCCCGGCGCGAAGCCATATCGATCTACGAGGTCCATGCCGGTTCGTGGCAGCAGCACGATGATGGCAGCTTCCTGTCATGGGACGAACTCGCCAACCAGCTCATCCCCTATGCTGTCGAGACAGGCTTCACCCACATCGAGTTCCTGCCGATCTCCGAACATCCCTATGACCCGTCATGGGGTTATCAGACAACCGGACTTTATGCCCCCTCGGCGCGCTTCGGCGACCCCGACGGCTTCGCCCGTTTCGTCGACGGTGCGCACCGCGCCGGCGTCGGCGTCATCCTCGACTGGGTGCCGGCGCATTTCCCGGTCGATGCGCATGGCCTGGCCAATTTCGACGGCACAGCGCTTTATGAGCATGCCGATCCGCGCAAGGGTTTTCATCCCGACTGGAACACCGCGATCTACAATTTCGGCCGCCGCGAGGTGGTGTCGTTCCTCGTCAATAACGCGCTGTTCTGGGCCGAGAAATACCATGTCGACGGTTTGCGCGTGGATGCAGTGGCCTCGATGCTCTACCTCGATTATTCGCGCAAGGCTGGCGAATGGATCCCCAACGAGAAAGGCGGCCGCGAAAACCTCGAAGCGGTGTCCTTCCTGCAGAAGATGAACAAGGAGGTCTACGGCCACCATCCCGGCGTGATGACCATCGCCGAGGAATCGACCTCATGGCCGAAGGTCTCGGCGCCGGTGCATGAAGGCGGGCTGGGCTTCGGCTTCAAATGGAACATGGGCTTTATGCACGACACGCTGGAGTATTTCGCCAAGGAGCCGATCTTCCGCAAACATCACCACAACGACCTGACCTTCGGCCTGACCTACGCCTTCTCCGAGAATTTCGTGCTGCCGCTGTCCCATGACGAGGTCGTGCACGGCAAGGGCACGCTGCTCGGCAAGATGGCCGGCGACGACTGGCAGAAGTTCGCGACTTTGCGCGCCTTCTATGCCTTCATGTGGGGCTATCCCGGCAAGAAGCTGTTGTTCATGGGCCAGGAATTCGCCCAGCGCCGCGAGTGGAGCGAGGCGCGCGCGCTCGACTGGAACCTGCTCGACTTCCACCCGCATCGCGGCGTCTGGCAGACGGTGCGCGACCTCAACTATCTCTACCGCTCGCGCCCGGCGCTGCATGCGCGCGACTGCGAGCCGGACGGCTTCTCCTGGCTGATCGTCGACGACAAGGAAAATTCGGTCTTCGCCTGGCTGCGCAGCGCGCCCGGCGGCAACCCGATCGCCGTCATTTCCAACTTCACGCCAGTGCCGCGCGACAATTATCGCGTGCCATTGCCCAAGGTCGGCAAATGGCGCGAAATCATCAACACCGACGCTTCGGACTACGGTGGTTCGGGCAAGGGCAATGGCGGTGTGGTCGAAGCCAGGGCGGAAGGAGGAGGCATTTCGGCAACGATGCTTTTGCCGCCGCTGTCGACGATCATGCTTGAACTCGTTGCGGACTAGGTCCGTCAACTCGTTTCGGATTAGGTCCGTCGACTCGTTGCGGACCGGGCGATGCTCCAGACTGGTAATTTGGGAGGGTAAAGATGGCAGACTTGAAGAGAACCCAGCCGCTGGCGCGCGATGCCATGGCCTATGTGCTGGCCGGCGGCCGCGGCAGCCGGCTCAAGGAATTGACCGACCGCAGGGCCAAGCCGGCTGTCTATTTCGGCGGCAAGACGCGCATCATCGATTTCGCGCTGTCCAATGCGCTGAATTCCGGCATCCGCCGCCTCGGTGTCGCCACCCAGTACAAGGCGCATTCGCTGATCCGCCACCTGCAGCGCGGCTGGAACTTCCTGCGGCCGGAGCGAAACGAAAGCTTCGACATCCTGCCGGCCTCCCAGCGTGTCTCGGAAACCCAGTGGTATGAAGGCACGGCCGACGCCGTCTACCAGAACATCGACATCATCGAGGCCTATGGCCCTGAATATATGGTGATCCTGGCCGGCGACCATATCTACAAGATGGACTACGAGCTGATGCTGCGCCAGCACGTCGATGCCAATGCCGACGTCACTGTCGGTTGCCTGGAAGTGCCGCGCTTGGAAGCGACCGGCTTCGGTGTCATGCATGTCGACGGCAAGGACAACATCATCGCCTTCGTCGAAAAGCCCGCCGACCCGCCCGGCATTCCCGACAAGCCGGAATTCGCGCTGGCCTCGATGGGCATCTATGTCTTCAAGACCAAGTTCCTGATGGAACAGCTGCGCCGCGATGCGGCCGAGCCAGGCTCCAGCCGCGACTTCGGCAAGGACATCATCCCCTACATCGTACAGCACGGTAAGGCGATCGCGCACCGTTTCGCCAAATCCTGCGTGCGCTCGACGGCCGAGAACGAGGCCTATTGGCGCGATGTCGGCACGGTCGACGCCTACTGGGAAGCCAATATCGACCTGACCGACATCACTCCCGAACTCGACCTCTACGACCGCGACTGGCCGATCTGGACCTATGCCGAATTGAAGCCGCCGGCAAAGTTCGTGCATGACGAGGATGGCCGGCGCGGTTCGGCCGTCTCCTCGCTGGTCTCAGGCGATTGCATCGTCTCGGGTGCTTCGCTGAAGCGCAGCCTGATCTTCACCGGCGCGCGCATCAACTCCTATTCGACGCTGGAAGAGGTCGTCATGCTGCCCGACGTTCATGTCGGCCGGAACGCAAAGTTGAAGCGCGTCGTCATCGACCACGGTGTAAGGATACCGGAAGGGCTGGTGGTTGGCGAAGACCCTGTTCTCGACGCCAAGCGTTTCCGGGTTTCGGAAAAGGGCATCTGCCTGGTCACGCAGGACATGATCGACAAGCTGAAGCTGTAAGACGGGGTACCATAAACGCATGCAGGTTCTGTCGGTCACGCCCGAGATATTCCCGCTGATCAAGACCGGCGGACTTGCCGACGTGACCGGCGCATTGCCGATCGCGCTGGCCGCCAAGGGCGTGACCATGCGCACGCTCATCCCCGGCTTTCCCCAGGTGATGGACGCCTTCAAGAAAAAGAAGGCTGTCTATCAATACCCGCTGCTGCAGGGCGGCAAGGCTTCGGTCCATGCCGTCAAGATCGCCGGGCTCGACCTGTTCGTGCTCGACGCGCCGCATCTCTACGACCGTCCCGGCGGCCCTTACGGCAATGCGGCCGGCGCCGATTGGCCCGACAATTGGCGGCGTTTTGCTGCGCTGAGCCAGGTCGGTGGCGATATCGCCGGCGGCGCCATTTCCGGCTACCAGCCGGATCTCGTCCACGCCCATGACTGGCAGTCGGCGATGACGCTGGCCTATATGCGCTACGGCAAGGCAGTCGGCGTGCCGTCGCTGATCACGGTTCACAACCTTGCCTTCCAGGGTCAGTTCGGCGCCGGCATTTTTGGCGAGCTCGGCTTGCCGGCCGCGGCGATGGCGCTCGACGGCGTAGAATACTATGGCGGCGTCGGCTTCCTCAAGGCCGGCCTGCAGGCGGCCTGGGCGATCACCACGGTGAGCCCCACCTATGCCCAGGAAATCCGCTCGCCGGAATTCGGCATGGGCCTCGACGGCCTGATCAACATGCGCTCTTCCGACCTCTACGGCATCGTCAACGGCATCGACACCGACATCTGGAACCCGGAGACCGACAAGCATCTGGTGTCGGCCTACTCCGCCGCGACGCTCAAGGCTCGGCTTCCCAACCGGGCGGTTGTCGAGGACCGTTTCAGCCTCGAGCGCGACGACAGTCCGATCGTCTGCGTCGTCAGCCGGCTGACCTGGCAGAAGGGCATGGACATACTGGCGGCTGTGGTCGACGGCGTCGTCGCCACCGGCGCGCGGCTGGCGATCCTCGGCTCAGGCGACGCCGGCCTGGAAGGCGCGCTGCTGGCTGCCACCGCCCGCCATCGCGGCCGTGTCGGCGTCGTCGTCGGCTATGACGAGGGGCTTTCCCACACCATGCAGGGCGGCTGCGACGCCATCGTCATCCCGTCGCGCTTCGAGCCTTGCGGGCTGACCCAGCTTTACGGCCTACGCTATGGCTGCGTGCCGGTCGTCGCCCGCACCGGCGGCCTTGCCGACACCATCATCGACGCCAATGAAGCAGCGATCTCGGCCGGTGTCGCCACCGGCTTCCAGTTCGCGCCCAATAGTGGCGGCGCCATGCTGCACGCCATCCGCCGGCTGGTCGATGCGCATTCGAGCCCGGCCGTCTGGGAACAGATCCAGCGCCAGGGCATGAAGGCCGATGTCTCCTGGGACAAGAGCGCCGACAAATACGTTGAACTCTACCGCCTGCTGCTTTCGAAAAGGGTTGCCTGAAGCATGATCCGGACCGTCGCCACCAAACCCTATCTCGACCAGAAACCCGGCACGTCCGGCCTGCGCAAGAAGGTGCCTGTCTTTCAGCAGGAGCACTATGCCGAGAACTTCATCCAGTCGATCTTCGACGCGCTGGAGGGCTTTGAGCGCAAGACGCTGGTGATCGGCGGCGACGGCCGCTTCTACAACCGCGAGGTCATCCAGAAGGCCATCGCCATGGCGGCGGCCAACGGCTTCGGCAAGGTGATGGTCGGGCAGGGCGGCATACTGTCGACGCCGGCGGCGTCGCATGTCATCCGCAAATACAAGACCTTCGGCGGCATCATCCTGTCGGCCAGTCACAATCCGGGCGGCCCGCACGAGGATTTCGGCATCAAGTACAATGCCGGCAATGGCGGCCCGGCGCCGGAAAAGCTGACCGACGCGATCTTCGAAAAGACCAAGACGATTTCGAGCTTCAAGACCGCCGACATCGACCAGATCGACATCGACAAGATCGGCACGGTGACCGCCGGCGGCATGGCGGTCGAGATTATCGACCCGGTCACCGACTATGCCGAATTGATGGAGAGCCTGTTCGACTTCGACGCCATCCGCGCCAATTTCAAATACGGCTTCCGCATGCGCTTCGACGCCATGCATGCGGTCACCGGCCCGTATGCCAAGGAAATCCTCGAGCGCCGGCTCGGCGCGGAGAATGGCACCTGCCGCAACTACAAGCCGCTGCCGGATTTTGGCGGCCATCACCCGGATCCGAACCTGGTCCACGCCAAACATCTCTATGACGAGATGATGGGACCGGATGCGCCCGATTTCGGCGCCGCTTCCGACGGCGACGGTGACCGCAATCTCATCATCGGCAAGGGCATTTTCGTCACCCCGTCGGATTCGGTGGCCATGCTTGCCGCCAATGCGCAATTGGCGCCGGGCTACAAGGACGGCCTCAAAGGCATCGCCCGCTCGATGCCGACCAGCGGCGCTGCCGACCGCGTCGCCGAACAGCTCGGCATCGGCATCTACGAAACGCCGACCGGTTGGAAGTTCTTCGGCAATCTGCTCGATGCCGGCATGGCAACGATCTGCGGCGAGGAAAGCGCCGGCACCGGCTCGAACCATGTCCGTGAAAAGGACGGGCTGTGGGCGGTGCTGTTGTGGCTGAACATCCTGGCCGTGCGCGGCGAAAGCTGCAAGGACGTCGTCACCGAACATTGGGCGACCTACGGCCGCAATTACTATTCACGTCATGACTATGAGGAGGTCGAAACCGAGCGCGCCAACGCCCTGGTCGACGAGTTGCGCGCCAAGCTCGCTTCGCTGCCCGGCACCAGCGTGCGCGGACTGAAGATCGCCAATGCCGACGACTTCGCCTATCACGATCCCGTCGACGGTTCGGTGAGCAAGAACCAGGGCATCCGGATCCTGTTCGAGGGCGGCTCGCGCGTCGTGTTTCGTTTGTCCGGCACCGGCACGTCGGGTGCTACGCTGCGCGTCTACATCGAGCGCTACGAGCCGGACAGAGCGCGGCATGATCTCGACACGCAAGAGGCCCTCGCCGACCTGATCGCGGCTGCCGATGATATCGCCGGGATCAAAAGCCACACCGGGCGCAACAAGCCGAGCGTGATTACTTGAGGGTGGTGACGTCTTTACCCTCTCCCTTGTGGGGAGGGTCGATCCGCGCAGCGGATCGGGGTGGGGGTGCTCGTAAAGCGCTTTCCCCGCGCCGACTCCCACCCCGCTCACTACGTTCGCGACCCTCTCCACAAGGGCGAGGGTGGAGGATGCGCCGATGACCCAGCTCGGCGCAACCGTCACTCCCGAAGGCATCCGCTTCGCCGCCTGGTCGTCGTCCGCGCGGCGGCTCTGGGTGTCGATCTTCGGCGACACCGGCGCTCGCGAAACCGACCGGCTCGAACTCCAGCCGGAAGGCGAGGGCGTCCATGCGCTGTTCGTCGCCGGCCTTGCCGCAGGTACGTGCTACGGCTTTCGCGCCGACGGCGAATATGCGCCGGAGCGCGGGCTGTGGTTCGATCCCGACAAGCTGCTCACCGATCCCTACGCCGTCGAGATCGACCGGCCCTACCAGCATCATTGGCGGCTTGCCGCCCGGCGCAACGAAGGCGCCGACACCGCGCCACTGATGCCGAAGACCATCGCGCGGGCTCAACCGAAGCCGCTGCCGGCCAAGCCGCCTTTGTTCCAGCCAGGCGGCCTGATCTACGAACTCAACGTCCGCTCCTTCACCAGGCTGCATCCGGACGTACCGGAAGCGCAGCGCGGCACCATTGCAGCCCTTGCCCATCCGGCTATCGTCGAACATCTCAAGAAGATCGGCGTCTCCGCCGTTGAGCTAATGCCCGTGACGGCATGGGTCGATGAGCGCCATTTGCCGCCGCTGGGCCTCAGCAATGCCTGGGGCTACAACCCAGTCACCTTCATGGCGCTCGACCCGCGCCTGGCGCCCGGCGGCCTCGCCGAGTTGCGCGATACTGTGGGGGTGCTGCGCAGGGTTGGCATTGGCACCATCCTCGATCTCGTCTTCAATCATACCGGCGAAAGTGACCGGCTCGGGCCGACGCTGTCGCTGCGCGGCCTCGACAATCAAGCCTACTACCGCAGCGAGCCGGACGGCAGGTTGGCCAACGATACCGGCACCGGCAATACCATCGCCTGCGACCATCCGGTCGTTCGTGACATGGTACTCGACACGCTGCGCCATTTCGTCCGCCAAGCCGGCGTCGACGGTTTCCGCTTCGACCTGGCGCCGGTCCTCGGTCGCGTCGATGGCGCATTCGATCCGGCAGCCCCGTTGCTCGAAACCATCGCAACCGATCCCATCCTTGCCGACAGGGTGCTGATCGCCGAGCCCTGGGACATCGGCCCGAATGGCTATCAGCTCGGCAATTTCCGGCCGCCTTACCTCGAATGGAACGACCGCTACCGCGACGACGTCAGGCGCTTCTGGCGCGGCGATGCCGGCACGGTCGGTGCGCTGGCGACAAGGCTCGCCGGCTCCTCCGATGTGTTCGGCAGGGAGGGCCAATCCGCCAGCCGCACGGTCAACTTCATCGCCGCGCACGATGGCATGACGCTGGCCGATATCGTCGCTTATGAAGCCAAGCACAACCAAGCCAATGGCGAGAAGAACCGCGACGGCCACAATGAGAACCTGTCCTGGAACAACGGCGTCGAGGGCGAAACCTCGGACAAGGCGATTGCCGAGGCCCGTTCCCATGATCGCTTCGCGCTGCTCGCCACTCTGTTTGCCTCGCGCGGCACCATCATGCTGACGGCGGGCGATGAATTCGGCCGCACGCAACAGGGCAACAACAACGCCTATGCGCAGGACAATGCTATCACCTGGCTCGACTGGGCCGGGCGCGACGTCGCGCTGGAAGCCCATGTGTCGGCGCTCGCAGCTCTGCGCCGCGCGGTGCTGGCGCTTTCCGATACGCGCTTCCTGACCGGAGAGCCGCCGGCCGGTTCTGATGTGCCCGACGTCGCCTGGCTGACCGAGACCGGCGCGCCGCTCGGCGAAGCCGACTGGAACGATGGCTCGCGCCATCGCCTCGTCATGCTGCTCGGCGACGGCGGGGAGGGCCGCCTGGCTGTGATCGTCAATGGCGATCGCCGCCAATGCGTCTTCACGCTGCCCGCGCGGCAAGGGTTTGAATGGCAGCCGGCTGTTGAAGCGCAAGCGGTCGACCTCGCGTGGCCGCTGCCCGGCCGCAGTGTCAGTTTCATGATCGAGCGCCGGACCGCAAAGGCCCGCGCCAGGAAGGGTCCGTGATGGCCGACGACAATGCCCAGCCGGGACCCGAACAGAGCGCCGACTGGTGGCGCGGCTGCGTCATCTACCAGATCTATCCTCGCTCCTTCCAGGACACCACCGGCGACGGCAGCGGCGACCTCTCAGGCATCACCTCACGGCTGGCGCACGTCGCCTCGCTCGGCGTCGACGCCGTCTGGCTGTCGCCCTTCTTCAAATCGCCAATGGCCGATATGGGCTACGACGTCTCCGACTATCAGGCGGTCGATCCGATGTTCGGCACGCTCGACGACTTTGACGCGCTGGTTGCCGAGGCGCACAGGCTCGGCCTGAAGGTGATCATCGATCAGGTGTTGTCGCACTCCTCCGACAAGCACGAATGGTTTGTAGAGAGCCGTGCCAGCAAGGATAATCCCAAGGCTGACTGGTATGTCTGGGCCGACACCAGGCCGGACGGCAACGCGCCCAACAACTGGCTGTCGGTCTTCGGCGGCCCGGCCTGGGAGTGGGACGCGACCCGCCGGCAATACTACATGCACAATTTCCTCGCCTCGCAGCCGGACCTCAACTTCCACAATCCTGAGGTTCAAGACGCGTTGTTGCAGACGGTGCGGTTCTGGCTCGAGCGCGGCGTCGACGGCTTCCGCCTGGATACGGTCAACTACTATGTCCACGACCGCTGGCTGCGCAGCAACCCGCCGCTGGCGTCGAGCGTCGCCGGCACCAACGGCGAAACCAACACCTATCTCTTCCAGGAGCACCTGTTCGACAAGACGCAACCGGAAAACCTCGATTTCCTCAGGCGCTTCCGCGCTTTGCTCGACGAATATGACGGCCGCGCCAGTGTCGGCGAGGTCGGCGACGAAGGCCGCTCGCTGCAGACGCTGGCCGCCTACACATCCGGCGGCGACAAGCTCAACATGTGCTACACCTTCGACCTGCTCGGCCCGCAATTCTCAGCCGCCCATGTGCGCGGCTGCGTCGAGGCCTTCGAGGCAGCTGTCGCCGACGGCTGGGTCTGCTGGGCGTTCTCCAACCACGATGTCGTGCGCCATGTCAGCCGCTGGACGCGGCCGGGCGGCGATCCAGATGCGGTGGCGACATTCGCTATCGCTTTGCTCTCCTGCCTGCGGGGCTCGATCTGTCTCTACCAAGGCGAAGAGCTTGGGCTGGAGGAGGCGGAACTGACCTTCGAGGATCTGCGCGATCCCGTCGGCATCCGTTTCTGGCCGGGGGTAAAGGGCAGGGACGGCTGCCGCACACCGATGGTCTGGGAAGCGGGCGCCGACAATGCCGGTTTTTCCTCGGGAAAACCCTGGCTGCCGGTGCCGGAAAGCCACCGCGCTCGGGCGGTCGATATCCAGAACGCCGACGGCAAGTCCGTGCTCGCCGGCTACCGGACGATGCTCGCCTTGCGCAAGGCGCATCTGGCGCTGGTCAAGGGCCCGATCCGCTTTCTCGATACCGACGGCGATGTCCTTGCCTTCATCCGGCAGGGCGAGGACGAGATATTGCTCTGCGTCTTCAATTTCGCCGACAAGCCGGCCGACTGGCGGCTGCCGCCGGATCTCCAGCTTGTCGAGGCGATCGCTCTGGGTGGCGGTGCCGTCCTGCAGGAGGAGGGGCTGTTGCTGCCTGCCCTGGGCTGGTTTGTCGGCAAGGTAGGCTGATCTTTCAGGGACGCCGTCCGCCTTCAAAAAAGATCGTGTCCGCATGCAACCATTGCCGAGTGATCCGCGCAACGTCACCGGCGCCACGTTTTTCATTTTCGGGCTTCTTCGGTACTTTCGTCGAGCTTGGCCCCGAACGGCATTCCTGAAATGTTTCCAGTTGGTTGCGCTAATGACAACTGCTGAGGGCAAAAGGCAAAATTACAGGACAACCTCAAGCTGCACCCAATTGAACCTGATAGTATAGATTAGCTATGGCTGGTTTAGGGTGAGGATGCTCACTTAGCGTCAAGCAAGACTCGGTTGAAATAATATTTCCGTCTGTCTAGTCTCCTGCCACCAGCTGCCGGAACGGGAACCGGCGGCGCGCTCGAAGGGGCCAGAAATCGGTTCCGGGGCGTCAACACTCGTAAGGCGCAGCCGATGGGCAGCGCCACAGGGAGAGACTTCATGCTGAAAAATATGCTGAAGGCGACGCTTGTCGCCGCGACCATGACCTTTGCCGCAGGCACGTTCCTGACGCCGGCCCTTGCCGAGACCGTCTATAACAGAGGCAGCGCCGCCGAAGCGGAGACGGTCGATCCGCACAAGACCTCGACCGTCTACGAAGCCGATATCATACGCGACCTGTTCCAGGGACTGGTCATGCACGATCAGAAGACGAACCTCATCCCGGGCGCCGCCGAAAGCTGGACGGTATCTGATGACGGCACCGTCTACACCTTCAAGCTGCGCAAGGACGGCTTGTGGTCGGATGGCAGCCCGGTGACGGCGGACGACTTCGTCTATTCCTTCCGTCGGCTTGAGGATCCGGCGACCGCCGCCGAATACGCTTCCATGCTCTATCCCGTGAAGAACGCCGAGGAAGTCAACACCAAGAAAGGCAAGCCCGAGGACATGGGCGTCAAGGCGATCGACACCAACACCCTGGAGGTGACGCTGAAGGCGCCGACGCCATACTTCCTCGAGATGCTGACCCACCAGGCTACCTATCCGGTCAACAAGGCCTCGATCGACAAGCTCGGCGCCGACTGGATCAAGGCGGGCAATCTCGTTTCGAACGGCGCCTATACGCTGGCCGAGTGGATTCCCAACGACCACATGAAGCTGGTCAAGAATCCGAAATTCTGGGATGCCGCGACCGTCAAGATGGACGTCGTCAACTACATCCCGACCGAAGACCGCTCATCGGCGATGAAGCGCTTCGAGGCCGGCGAACTCGACAGCTACGGCGACTTGCCGACCGAACAGCTCGCTGACCTCAAGACCAAGTTCGGCGATCAGGTCCGTGTCGGACCGTATCTCGGCACCTACTATTACGCGATCAAGACCGACAAGGCACCGTGGGACAATGTCGAGCTGCGCAACGCCATCTCGATGGCGATCGACCGCGACTTCCTGGCCGAAAAGGTCTGGCAGAATTCCATGCTGCCTGGCTATTCGATGGTGCCTCCGGGCATCGCCGGCTACACGCCGGCAATGGCCAAATACGCCGACATGCCGCAGATCGACCGCGAGGACGCCGCCAAGAAGATCCTTGAGAAACTCGGCTATACGCCCGAGCATCCGCTGAAGATGGAGATCCGCTACAACACCTCGGAAAACCACAAGAACACCGCGGTTGCCATCCAGGAACAGTTGAAGCCGCTTGGCGTCGAGATCACGCTGCTCAACACCGATACCAAGACCCACTATTCCTTCCTCGAGCAGAAGGGCAACTACGACGTGGCGCGTGCCGCCTGGATCGCCGACTACAAGGATCCCGAGACCTTCCTCGGCATCACCCGCAAGGCCAGCGGCAACAACTATTCGAACTACGTCAGCCCGGCATATGAGGCGGCCATGGACAAGGCCGCGGCTGCCGGCGGCAAGCCGGAAGAGCGCATGAAGGACCTCACTGAGGCCGAGCGCATCCTTGTCGATGACGTCGGCAACATTCCGCTTCTCTACTACAGCTTCCACGATATCGTTTCCTCGAAGCTGCATGGCTTCGATGACAATGTGATGGACATCCATCCGTCCCGCTTCGTCTCCAAGGACTGATAATCATCCTTGACTGGACCGGCCCCCCCCCCATTTGGGGGGGGGGCGGGGGGGGGAAAAGCCCCCGGCGCAAAAGGGGGGGGGGTTTTGGGCCGCCCCGGGGGGGCGATTTTGGGCGGGGCGGGGGGAAAGGGCCCG
>NZ_JAMYMP010000038.1:0-50669 GCF_040318615.1 Mesorhizobium sp. M1078 | reverse complement strand
CGGATCGCCTCTGTCGTCGTGGCGCTCCCATGAAGAACCTGGCCCATAGCGCATCCTTTGATTCGGACGAAAAGTATGCACCATCAAAGCCTGGGATCAAACACCTAGGTCGTATTTCGGCGATGCCTCGGACAAGCCTGCGTATGGCCGCATCGGCGTCTTCGTCGGGGTATGAGTTCAAGTGCCCGAACACGTTTGTGACGTCTGCCGTCACTTCTGCGCCATCGAGTTTTGCACCGATTTTTGCAGGATCCGATGGGTCTGCGACAGCGCTATCGACACCCGGCTGCCGTTTGAATTCGGCAATTACGAGCTCTCTGAATTCCGCCATATTAGAAAAGCGACGCTTCTGAGCCTTCGCGCGCCCGAGAAAGCCAGCGATTATGGAAAACAAAGCCATCGCAAATATCCCCCGCCTTGTGACTGGATGCCCCGATGACGTAACCATCTATCGCCCTACTTGTCTCTCGATACCCGCAAAACTACAGCCTGCCATCTTGGCAGGCACTAAACCCCTTCCGCCATGATCTCGCGCCCGATCAGCCAGCGGCGGATTTCGCTGGTGCCGGCGCCGATCTCGTAGAGCTTGGCGTCGCGCAACAGCCGGCCGGTCGGATACTCGTTGGTATACCCGTTGCCGCCAAGCAGCTGGATGGCGTCGAGCGCCATCAGCGTCGCCTTTTCCGCGGCAAACAGCACGCAGCCGGCGGCATCCTTGCGTGTCGTCTGGCCGCGATCGCAGGAAGCCGCGACAGCATAAACGTAAGCGCGCGCGGCATTCATCGTCGAATACATGTCGGCGAGCTTGCCCTGTACCAGCTGGAACTCCCCGATCGGCTGGCCGAACTGCTTGCGCTCATGCACATAGGGGATGGCGACATCGAGGCTCGCCGCCATCAGCCCGAGCGGGCCGCCGGCGAGCACGGTGCGCTCGTAGTCGAGGCCCGACATCAGCACCTCAACGCCGCGGCCTTCCTCATGCAGCACATTGTCGTAGGGAACCTCGACATTGTCGAACACCAGTTCGCCGGTGTTGGAGCCGCGCATGCCGAGCTTGTCGAGCTTTGGCGATGCCGAGAAGCCGGCCATCGTCTTTTCGACGATGAAGGCGGTGATGCCGTGCGATTTCCGCTCCGGATCGGTCTTGGCGTAGACCACCAGCGTTTCGGCGTCGGGGCCGTTGGTGATCCACATTTTCGAGCCGTTGAGCACATAGCGGTCTTTGCGCTTTTCGGCGCGCAGCTTGAGCGAGACGACGTCGGAGCCGGCGCCCGATTCCGACATGGCCAGCGCACCTGCCCTTTCGCCCGAGCACAATGCCGGCAGGAATTTCTCCTTCTGCGCCGGCGTCGCCCAGCGGTTGATCTGGTTAACGCAGAGGTTCGAATGGGCGCCGTAGGAGAGACCAACCGAGCCCGAGGCGCGCGAAATCTCTTCCACCGCAATGACGTGGGCAAGATAGCCCATGCCGCTGCCGCCGAAATCGGGATCGGCGGTGATGCCGAGAAGGCCGAGCGCGCCGAGCTCTTTCCACAGATGCGTGGGGAATTGATTGCTGCGGTCGATCTCGGCAGCGATCGGCGCTATTTTCTCCTGGGCAAAGCGGCGCACCAGATCGCGCAGCGCCTCGATGTCCTCGTCATGCCCGAAGCTGAGTGTGTTCGTGTACATGCCGTTCCCTCCTGCCGCATGACCCCGAAAATCGACTTCGATTTTCGGAAAGGATCATGCGCGAAATCAAAATGATACAGCGTCCTTTGCGCGTCCGAAGGGACGCGCGGCGCTGTAAGTCTTGCCGTCGATCTTCGCGCCAACCAGGCGCATTGTCATTGAAAGATATGTCGCCGTGACTTCAGCCATCGACAGCCGCTCGCCCGGCCGGAACCAGACGATGACGCCGGTCATCATCTGGATCAGGGCCATGGCAGTGAGCCCGGTGTCATCGACACTGAAGGCGCCGGCCTCCGCGCCGTCGCGCAGGATGGCGCGCAACTCCTTCTCATAGGCGGTGCGCATGCGAAGGATCTGCGTCAGCCGGTCATGTGACAGGCTGCGCAATTCCATGTTCGAGACATGGGTGCAGTGGCGGCGCTCGATGTGGAAAGCGATGTGGTTTTCGACATAGGCGGCAAGCCGCGTTGCCGGATCGGCGGCATCGGGGCGTGCGGCGTCCCACGCTTCGATCAGCCCTTCCATATGTTCGCGCATAAGCGTGAACAGCAGGTCTTCCTTGGTCGGAAAATAGCGGTAGAGCGCGGCGGCCTGGACGCCGACCTCGGCGGCAAGCTGCCGCATCGACATCGCCTCGTAGCCGAAGCGGGCGATCAGGCTGACCGCTGCCTCGCGGACGGCCGCTTCAGTCTTTTCGCCATCGGATCCCGTTGTGCGTGCCATGATCGTCTCCCGATATTTACTAATAAAACGAACGTTCAATTAATTCAAGCGGCAATAAAGTGGTTCCGTCTAGGCAATGATCCGAAAGTCGATGGGCGCGTCGAGGAGTTCGAATTCTTCGATCTCGACCTTCGAAACCGAAGCTCCCCTTGGCCCTTGCCGGAGCCGTTCGATCATTGTGGAAACCGCAGCATCGGCACCGGCAATCGAGGCCGTCACCGTGCCGTCTCGTTCATTGCGTACCCAACCTACGAGGCCAAGCCCTATCGCTTCGCGTCGCGCCCACATCCGGTAGCCGACGCCTTGCACCTTACCATGCACGCGCGCCTGCACCGCCTTTTGCCGGTCGTTATCTCCCATGCTCAAGAACTGGCGCGGGATTGGACGAAAGCAACAGCCTTGAACGGTTGGATTGTTGTTGGATCGACGGAAGCCGGGGACTCGGCTGATTTTATCGTGGCTTTTGGCGGCGTCGGCAGGCCGTGTCGCGACGGCAATCGGCCGGGCTAGTTTCCCCGCGCCGCGGCGAGTGCGCCGGGCAGTTCCTCGGCAAAGATGTCGAGCTCATGATCGAGGCCGACGCTGACCCTTATGCAACGGTCGAGCCCTGGCGCCATCGGTTTGCGAATGAACACGTCGCGCGACAAAAGATTTTGCAGCACTTTCAGCGCGAAGGCGCCGTCCTTGCCGCAATCGATGGTGACGAAATTGGTCGCCGATGGCAGCGGCTTCAGCCCGTTCGTCTCCGCAGTCCCGGCTATACGTGTGCGGCCGGCAGCGACTCGCGCCACCACGCTGTGCAGCCAGTCCTGGTCGGCCAGCGCCTCGACGCCGGCGATCTGCGCCATGCGGCTGACGCCGTAATGGTTGCGGATCTTCTCGAAATCGCGGATCACCTCAGCCTCGGCCACCGCATAGCCGCAGCGAATGCCGGCCAGCCCGTATGCCTTGGAGAAGGTGCGCATGCGGATGACGTTGGGCCGCGCGACATCGATCGGCGGCAGCGCCGAGGCCGGTCCCAACTCGCCATAGGCCTCGTCGAGCACCAGCATGGTGGTTTCCGGCAACGCTTCGACAAAGCGGGTGATATCTCCTGCTTCCCACCAACTGCCCATCGGATTGTCCGGATTGGAGAGATAGACCAGCGGCGCCTTATCCTTGATAACTGCCTTAAGCAGTTCGTCCAGACTTTCCTTGTCGTTCTCGTAAGGCACCGTGACCAGCCGGCCGCCGACGCCGGCAATGTGGAAATTGAAGGTCGGATAGGCACCGAGCGAGGTGACCACCGCGTCGCCGGGCGCCACATACATGCGCGCCACCAGGCTGAGCAGCCCGTCTATGCCTTCGCCGACCACGACGTTTTCGGCGCCGACCCCGAGATGGCGGGCGGTGGCCTGCTTCAGATCGTAATTGTCGGGATCGCAATACATCCACTGGTCACGCGCGACGCTCTCCATGCGGGCGATAACGCGCGGTGAAGGCCCGAAACTGCTCTCATTGGCGCCGATGCGGGCGCGAAACGCGCGGCCGCGCTCGCGCTCCTGCGCCTCCGGGCCGACAAACGGCACCGTCGAGGGGAGTGCGCCGACAAGCGGCGTGAGGGCAGGGCGCTGGCGCATGGCAAAGGCTCACGACGAGAAGAGGGGCCTTCTTGCTAGCGTGCCCGATAGGACGGCGCAAGTTCTGGCGCGGCTGGAAATAGCGGCCATGACGCCCGGGATGAAATCGGCGCGGGTGGCCACGCTCTACGACCTGACTGCCGGTAGGCGGCAACCTTTTGAAGGCCAGCACTGCAGCCAATGACTATGGCGACGGATGCTTCAAACTGCAGCCAATGACTATGGCGACGGATGCTTCAAAAAGAAAAACCCGGCGGTTGCCCGCCGGGTTCGATTTTGAGCCAGTCAGAGCCTGTTAGAACGAGCGCTGGAAGCGCAGCAGGCCGCCAATGCTGCTCTTCTTGTCGGCGTTGGTGAAGTTGGAGAAGTTGGCGTCGTCGAACTTGCCTGCGTTGAGGTAGTCGACTTCGGCCGTGACCGTGAAGCCGGGAACAACGTCGTAGGCGATGTTGGCGGCGACGCCGAGATTCTTCCATTCGTCATACGAGACCTGGGCGTTGAACGAGGTCTTCTCGTTGATGGTGTAGGTGCCGCCACCCCAGAATGCCCAGTTGCCGCCCCACTGCTTGTAGAAGCCGCGGCCGCCGGCGTCGATCGCATAGCTCGAGTCCGTCAAATTGTCGTCGGTGCCGTAGCCGCCCATGATGAACAGCGACAGGTTCTGCATCGGGGTGATGTCCAACCGAACCTTGCCGGCGACTTCTTCATAGTTGCTGTCATAAGCGACGACGCCGGTGATGGCGCCCCAGCCCTGCGTGTACTTCACGCCGCCGACGACATGCGGAACGTAGCTGTCGATGGTGTCGAAGCCCGAGCCTTCTTCGAGAGAGACGACGGCCGAGAAGCCGTTGCCCGCATCGAAGTAGTACTGGACGACGTTGGTGTCGAAGTCGCCGTAGGGAACGAGCGTATCCTGAAGGACGTTGCCGGCGTAGCCGATGAACGTGTCGAAGGCCGATTCGTCTTTACCGACGCGCAGACCACCGAGCTGGATCCAGGCGAAGTTCAGCGAAACGTTCTTGTTGCCGGCAGGGTTGGAGTTGAACTCGTCTGCTTCCGTCGCCGGATCGTCTGCCGACGGATAGCCGTTACGATTGCCGAAGTTGAAGCGGGTCTCGGTGTAGGTCTTCAAGGTGCCGAGTTCGGTTTCCTGGCCGGTCCAGGTCTTCAGCGTGAAGCGGGCGTTCTTGTAGAAGGTGTCCTGCTCGTCGCCATCCTTATGGTCGAAGGACCTCGCACCGTCGAACGAGCCGACGTCGCCGGCACCGATGTCGTAACGGACATAGCCGCCAATGCGCAGGCAGGTTTCGGTGCCGGGAATGTAGAAGTAGCCGGCGCCGTAGACGTCGCAGATCTTGACGTATTCAGCCGGTTCCGGCTCGGCGACGACGACGGCGTCGGCGGCGCGCGCACCGGAAACTGCGATCAAGGCCGCAGCGGAGCCGAGGAGAAGGCTCTTAATGTTCATTTTCTGACCTCCAGTCAGAATCGAACAAGACAGTGAAGCCGGCGACAGGCGTTTTCGCTGTAATCAGTTGTTATTGTTGAGGTTTATTGAAAAATGGACTTTGCTGCGGGTGATGCGGCCATCACCACAGGCGCTTGTTTGCGAAAGCATGCCCTGAACCGGATTTGAGATAGCGCTCGAATGAAGCTGCCTTGGCCTGGTTCGAAAAGGCCATATAGGTGACGATCCGCCACGGCAGAAACTTGGATGTATGGCTGGATTTCCCCGCATTGTGCTCGACAAGCCGTCGTTTCAGGTCCTTCGTTATGCCGATATAGCGTTCGCCTTCCGCAGCCGTACTCTCCAGAAGATACACATACCACATGAGCTGCTCTCCTTTGCCGGGGCTTCGGAGGGCATCCTCTCCGCCATCTTGCTTCGCGCTGAGGGTTGGGCTTGTCCTGCGAAGCTCGAAGAGCGAAGCAGGACTGCCAATCGAATTTTGCAAGGGGTTCTCTGGGCTTACGCTGTGCGGCACGTAGCACACCACACGGTCCGGCCCTCCTACGCCAAGGCTTCGGAGGGCATCCTCTCCGCCATCCTGCTTCGCGCTGAGGGTTGGGCTTGTCCTGCGAAGCTCGAAGAGCGAAGCAGGATGGCGGAGAGGATGGGATTCGAACCCACGAGAAGCTTTTGACCTCTACTCCCTTAGCAGGGGAGCGCCTTCGACCACTCGGCCACCTCTCCGTTGCGCCGCTGGATAGAGAAAAGCGCCGGCACAATCAACAAGCCGGCGCGATAATCGTTGAAAAATCCGCATTCCGCCGCAGCGGCGCGTTTTGCATGCGGCGATTCTACGGCAGTTCCCTGGCTGGCGAGTCGGCGACATGGCCGCAATTCCGGCCGGCCATCGCCGGATTCGGCCACATTGCGCGGCGCTGGATAAGGCTTGCAGGCCCTTCGATAGTTAATGAGAGCTTTCTGACTGAGGCCAAATCGTGTCATTTGTGCAACAACGCCGGGGGATAGCGTCCGCACAGCCCTTTCGCCCGTACGATCGTGGTTGAACGCCGCCGCCTCATGGGTAATGTCGATTTCGAAGGAGCGGCGCGGTGCGCATCTTTTTCGGTAGTGGGGATGGGGCAGGGAACGCTGTCCTTCAGCAAAGAATACCCAGACCCGTTTTTTAACTTTTGACTGGAGGTCAGAAAATGAACATTAAGAGCCTTCTTCTCGGCTCCGCTGCGGCCCTGATCGCAGTTTCCGGTGCGCGCGCCGCCGACGCCGTCGTCGTCGCCGAGCCGGAACCGGCTGAATACGTCAAGATTTGCGACGTTTACGGCTCGGGCTACTTCTACATCCCCGGCACCGAAACCTGCCTGCGCATCGGCGGCTATATCCGCTACGATATCGGCGCCGGCGACGTCGGCTCGTTCGACGGTGCGACGTCTGCCGACGTTGAGGACGGTGGCAGCAACGACACCTGGTTCAAGCACGCCCGTTTCTCGCTGAAGACCTGGACCGGCCAGGAAACCGAGCTCGGCACCTTGAAGACCTACACCGAGACCCGCTTCAACTTCCAGAACAACAACCGTGATTCGGGCTTCGATCCGGACGGAGCCGGCCCCCTCTTTGGCTCGCCCAATGCTGCTGGCAACGGCGACACTGTCTCGCTGAACTTCGCCTGGATCCAGCTCGGTGGCCTGCGCGTCGGTAAGGACGAATCGGCCTTCAACACGTTCATCGGCTACGCCGGCAACGTCATTCAGGATACGCTGGTTCCCTACGGCGACTTCGACACCAACGTCATCCAGTACTATTTCGATGCGGGCAACGGCTTCTCGGCCGTGATCTCGCTCGAAGAAGGCGCGGGCGGCGGTACTCCCGGTTCCTACGGCGTGGGCACGATCGACAGCTACGTTCCGCATGTCGTCGGCGGCTTGAAGTACACGCAGGGCTGGGGCGCCATCACCGGCGTCGTCGCTTACGACAGCAACTATGAAGAAGTCTCCGGCAAGGTTCGTTTGGACATCACCCCGATGCAGAACCTGTCGCTCTTCATCATGGGCGGCTACGGCACCGACGACAACCTGACGGATACGGGCTACGCGTTCCCGGCCGGCGGCCGCGGCTTCTACAAGCCGTGGGATGGCAACTGGGCAGTCTGGGGTGGTGGCACCTACACCATCAACGAGAAGACCTCGTTCAACGCTCAGGTTTCGTATGACGAAGGTGAAAACCTCGGCATCGCAGCCAACATCGCCTACGACGTCGTTCCTGGGTTCACGATCACTGCCGAAGTTGACTACGTCAATGCAGGCAAGATCGATGAGGTCGATACCCTTGGCACGAACCACAACTGGACCGGTATTACTGATGGCGACGACGCCATCGGCGGCATGCTCCGCTTCCAGCGCTCGTTCTAAGGTCTGGCTTTAGGCAAGTGAATACCAGCCCGGGCGCATAAACGCCCGGGCTGTTTTTGTTTCGTGACTGGACAAGACAAGCAGAAGGAACAGGGGGAATCGGCAGCTGAACAGTCCGTAGGGTGCGTTCGTGGGATCCGCTGATGGGCGGATGAATTCACAACTGCGTGATTAAATCTCTTGAAAGGACGCTTCCAAGCGGGTAGGTCTGACTCTATCCACTCGGGGGTGTGGCAATTTATGACCAGCGACGCGATACAAGAGGGCGACCCCTCCGAACATTTCTCAATGTTCTCTTCTCAAAATGCGAAGATAAAATACAGCTACAACAAGATTAGAGAAGTAAAGTCGCACCGGGTCCGAGAGCTTTTTTCAGCGTACCGAGACATACTCTGGGATGATGGGCGACATAAATACAATGTCAGCTCCTTCATCGGCGAAATAGACGAGATTCTCCTCGGAGAACGGTTCAGCGCCTTCGACCAGAGCACCCTGGACAATCTTATCGGCACCTTGCGCCAGCGCGGCAACAGCAACGCAACCATCAATCGAAAGATGGCTGCCCTCAGCAAACTGCTGCGCAAGGCTTACAAGATGGGGGATATCCACAGCCTGCCCGAGTTCCGCCGCCAGAAGGAGCGGGCGGGACGAATTCGTTTCCTCGAAAGGGACGAAGAAGCAAGGCTGTTCGCCGCCATCAGGACCCGCAGCGAAGACGCCTACCGTCTTTCGTGCTTTCTCGTGGACACCGGATGCCGTCTCGGCGAGGGGCTCGGACTGATCTGGAACGATATCCAGGAACATCGCGTCTCGTTCTGGATCACCAAATCCGGCCGCAGCCGCACCATCCCGATGACCGAGCGGGTCAAAGAGGTGATCAAACTGCCCCCGTCAGAGGGCCGCCGGCCCAAGGGTCCGTTCACCAAACTCAGCCAGGCACAATTTCGCGCGATCTGGAACGATGCCAAGGCCGAAGTCGGTCTCGGCGCCGACGACCAGGTGGTTCCGCACATCTTGCGTCACACCTGTGCCTCGCGTCTGGTCCAGGGCGGCATCGACATCCGCCGCGTGCAGATGTGGCTCGGCCACCAGACGCTTTCGATGACCATGCGCTATGCGCATCTGGCCACCAACGATCTCGACGGCTGCGTTGTCGTGCTGGAAACGCCCCGCGGCGAGGGGTTATCCGGCGATGGAAAAAGCTCGGCCTTCGCATCGCCGCTGACCACGGCCTCAGTGCCAGCGCCTGCTCAAAAAAGTAAAGCGGCAGCGGCGAAGGCACCCAAGGCGCCCCGGAAAAGCTCGAAAGCCAAATAGTTACCCAAGGCTTTCATATACTGCCTCGGCAACCCCAGGATCATCTTTGATCTTGGGGTTTACTTTTTCTGGGCCGCATTTGGTACTCCATCCAGGAAGGTCGCGATAGCGCCCGGCAGGTTGCCTGTCTCCAGGAAGGGCGCATGGCCCTGGCCCTCGACGGTGATCGCTTCCATGCCGGAATGACGCTTTTGCATCTCGTCGAGTGTGTCGGCCGACAGGAGTTTCGAGTTGGCGCCGCGAATGGCAAGCAAAGGTATGGCCGCCAGCGCCTCGAACTGCGGCCACAGATCCGGCAACGGCTTGCTGAGGTCGAGGCCCGCCACCGTCTCGACCAGCTGCGTGTCGAAATCCGGCAGCAGGAGGCTTTCGTCCGTCTCGCGGTAGAGGGCCGACACCATCCGCTCCCAATCCGCTGCGGTCAGAGCGGGAAAATCCGCGCCGTGCGCGACGCGTTGGGCATCGATCGCCTCAGCGCGGCTCTTCGGTTTCGGTGCCGGGTCGAGATAGGTTTGGATATAGGCGAGCCCCGCGGCCTCGATCACCGGTCCGATGTCGTTCAGCACGATGGCTTTCAGCGCGGCCGGCCGCAGCGCGCCGAGCACGTGGATGATCAGCCCGCCGCGCGATGTGCCGATAAAGGCCGCTTCCTCGACGTTCAGAGCGGCCAGTCCGGCGAGGACATCGCCGGCTTCGATGCCGACATTGTAGTGGCAGATATCAGGATCGTAAGCGGACTGGCCGCGGCCACGGTAGTCGAAGGCGATGACCTTGCGCGGATTGTCGGTTCGCTGCGACAGATAAAGCGCCAGCTCATGGAAATCGCGCGCGTTGCGGGTCAGGCCGGGCAGGCAAACGACCTGCCAGTCTGCCGAATTGGTCTCGCCATAGACGCGGGCGTGAAGCTTGAGCCCGTCCGGCGCGGTGTAGAAAAAGTCGGAGAAGCCGTCGGTGCTCGACATATTAAAAGGACTCCCTGTCCGGATTGTCTCCGTCTGCTACAGGCGAGGGTGGGAGCGGTCAAATCGAGGGTTGTCGGCAAGCTGACACTCTTGGAAATGCCAGACATCTCCCCCACGAGGGGGGAGATTGGCGGTTCAGGCGCTACGCCCTTCCTTCGACGTTGGAGATCGGCGAAATCGGCAATGACAGCTGATCTCCCCACTCGTGGGGGAGATGGCCGGCAAGGGGGGCGCGAAGGATCGCCAACGTCTGCCCGTGGCGACAGCTCTGCGGCCTCAGCCTCTTCCGTTCACCAAATCCCCAACGATATCGTACTTCCCCGAAATGCGCATCTTGTAGACCTCGTAATTCTCCATCACGCGCTGCACGTAACTTCTTGTTTCGGTGTAGGGAATTCGCTCGATCCAGTCGACGACGGCGTCGATGCCCTTGCCGCGCGGGTCGCCGTACTTGGCTACCCATTGGCTGGCGCGGTTAGGGCCGGCATTGTAGCCGGCGAAGGTCAGCACATAGGAGCCGCCGAAGCGGTCGAGCTGCTCGCCAAGGAAGGCAGCCCCCAGCGTCGCATTGTAACCGGCATCGCTGGTCAGCCGATCCTGGGAAAAGCTCAGTCCTGCCTTCTTCGCCAATTGCTTGGCGGTGCCCGGCATCAGCTGCAGCAGGCCGCGCGCGCCGGCGCTGGAGACGGCGCCGACATTGAATTCGCTTTCCTGGCGGGCGATCGCATAGGCCAGCGCCTTGCCCGAGCCGGATATGTCGGCGGTGTCGGGAATGACGCCCAGCGGATGCGACAGCGCGCCGACATCGATGCCGCGCGCGCCGGCGATCTTGCCGATCTTCAGCGCCATGAAATGATTGCCCTGCTTTTCCGCCAGCACCGCAAGCAGCGCCAGCTCGCCGGGGCTGGTCAACTGCCCGGCGAGGTCGCGGTAAAGCGTCTCGGCATAGCGGTCGTAGCCCGCCTCCTGCAGCCGCTTGATGGCGCTGACGGCTTCGCGGCCGTCAAAGCTTTGGCGGTCGGCAGTGCTTGGCTCGGGATAGACGATGTTCAGCGTGCGCAAGCCAACCCGTTCCGCCGCCAACTGCCCGTAGAAAGTGGTGCCATAGGCTGCCGCCTTGGTGAAATAATCCTTCGCATTGCCGGGACCGCCGACTTCCGCCGCGCGGCCAAGCCAGTAATAGGCGCGTGACAGCGACATCGGTCCCTGCGCGAGATCGGCGATGCGGGCAAAATGGGTCGAGGCCGTCGCAGGATCGTTAAGGCCGCGCAACGCATACCAGCCGGCGTGGAATTCGGCCTCGGCGGCGCTGGCGGGGCTTTCGGCGGCATGCGCGGCAACGATCTTGTAGGCGGTCTTCCAGTCGCCCTGGTCGACCAGTGCGCGCGACAGCACGCGGCGCTCGACCCACCAGGCATCGGGATCGACCAGCGCGTCGCGGCTCGTTGGCGCTTTCATCATCACCGCGGCGGCGTCCGCAAACTTCCGCTGCTTGCGCAGATATTCGGCTTGCGCGAAGAAATAGCCGGCCGATTGCTGCGCGGCAGGCACCGCTTTCAACAGCTTGGCCGCGTTCTTGTCGCCACGCGAGGCGGCGGCCCAGGCATCGGCCAGCGGTTGCGCGCCGGCAAGTGCTGCGACCCGCAGTGCCGAATTCTCCCGGTCGGCATAAAACATCCGTTCCATGCGGAAACGATGGTCGGCAGCCGGAATGATGGCGCCAAACTCCTTGCTGACGGCCGCCTCGTCCCTGGCTTCCAGCTTCTCGGTGCGCCAGAATGGCGACAGCACGGAAAGCGCAGCCTTGGTGTTGCCAAGAGCTACATAAGAACGGGCAAGGATGACCACGCCTTGAAAGGTCAGCGGCTGGCTGCCGTCAAAGGCTTTCACCACGGTCTGCGGCGAGGGGTTCTCGCGATAAAGCGCGCGCTCGCTGTTCTTGCGCAGAGCGATGGTGCCGGGCCAATTCGGCAACATCTTTGCGGTATCGGCAATCTCGCTGCTCGGCACACGGTCGCCGCCATAGAGCGCGATCGCCCAGGCCAGGATATGGCGGTCCAGCGAACTGGCCGGCAATGTTTCGCGCACCGCTCGTGCCGCGGCGATATCGCCGGTCGCCAACGCGTCGAGACTGCCTTTCAACACGGCGATATTGGCGGAGGGCGCATCGGTCTGCGCTCCATCTTGCATGTCAGGCATCGGGATCGATGAGGTCGTCTGCTCGTCGACGCTCTCGTTTGCCGCCGTTCCCACTATCAGCAGGGCAACGGCGCCAAGCAATATGAAGCGGAGTGGCCGACCGGCCGGCATGATCCTGATCTTTCCCTGTTGCGGCACTTTAGATGGCAAGCCCAGGTGCCCGAGAGCCTAGACTTAGGTCGTGAAGAGCTCGTAAACAAAGGGTTATCGAGGCCGTTCGAATTGCGCTTGCTGGCACCATCGGCATGCTTGCCGCGCAACAGTGTCGAGACTATGGTGCGCGGCTTCGCTTTCGGCTAGAAGGCGCCCGATGCATGTCGCCCAAAAGCGGGAACCGGTTTTGGGACGACGACATGCATAAACAAACAAGTTCCAAGGAGTTGGACGACATGCTGAGAGGCTCGCTTACTGCGCTCGTGACGCCGTTCGAAAAGAGCGGACGTTTCGACGAGAAAGCCTTTCGCGCCTTCGTCGAATGGCAACTTGGCGAGGGCACGACGGGCCTCGTCCCGGTCGGCACCACCGGAGAGTCGCCGACGCTGTCGCATGACGAGCATCGCCATGTCGTCAAGGTCTGCATCGATGTGGCCAAGGGCCGCGCTCCGGTCGTCGCCGGCGCCGGCTCCAACAACACCGCTGAAGCGGTCGGTCTGGTGCAGTACGCCGAGCAGGCGGGCGCCGACGCCGCTCTGGTCGTCACGCCTTATTACAACAAGCCAACACAGCGCGGCTTGTACGAGCATTTCGCTGCCGTCGCCAGGGCGACCAAGCTGCCGATCATCATCTACAACATCCCGCCGCGCTCGGTGATCGACATGATGCCGGAGACGATGGGCAGGCTGGCGCACGACTTCAAGAACATCGTCGGCGTCAAGGATGCCACCGGCAAGGTCGAGCGCGTGTCCGAACAGCGCGCCACCTGCGGCAAGGAGTTCATCCAGCTTTCAGGTGAGGATGCCTCTGCCCTCGGCTTCAACGCTCATGGCGGTGTCGGCTGCATCTCGGTGACGTCGAATGTCGCGCCGCGGCTGTGCGCCGAATTCCAGGAAGCCACACTGTCCGGTGACAGCGCCAAGGCGCTGGAATTGCAGGACCGTCTGCTGCCGCTGCACAAGGCCATCTTCCTCGAGCCCGGCCTGTGCGGCGTCAAATACGCGCTGTCGAAGATTGGCAAGGTCGAGAACGTGGTGCGCTCGCCGCTGGTGACCATCGAGGCGTCGACCGCCGAGAAGATCGATGCGGCGATGAAGCACGCCGGCTTGATAAATTAAGGATGAGGCGCCACCTCTCCGCATCATGAACCAGGTCAGAAAAGCCGATCCCAACAACAAGACCGTTGCGGAAAACCGCAAGGCGCGGTTTTCCTATGAGGTGCTCGACACGGTCGAGGCCGGCCTTGTGCTGACCGGCACCGAGGTCAAGTCGTTGCGCCAGGGTCAGGCCAACATCCAGGACAGCTACGCCTCGGTCGAGGGCGGCGAGATCTGGCTGATCAACTCCTATCTGCCGGAATATCTGCAGGCCAACCGCTTCAACCACGAGCCCAGGCGGCGCCGCAAGCTGCTGCTCAACAAGCGCGAGATGGCAAAACTGGCGCAGAGCATCGACCGCGAAGGCATGACGCTGGTGCCGCTGAAAATCTACTTCAACGACCAGGGCCGTGCCAAGCTGCTGCTCGCCGTCGGCCGCGGCAAGAAACTGCACGACAAGCGCGAGAGCGAAAAGCAGCGCGACTGGTCGCGCGAAAAGGGCCGGCTCATGAAGGAACGCGGCTAGAATCTCAGGCAGCCCCAGAAAAGCCAGACATCGGCTTTCAAGTTTCGAACAGCTGCAACAGCAAAACACGACGGGGGAAGGCTTGAAGAACCGGATCATCCTCTGGGGTGCGGCCAGTCTGGTCTTCGCCGGCATCGTCGCCGCAGGCGGCATCTTCTATTTCCGGACGTTCTCGCCGGATCGTGACAGCTATCCGGTCAGGGGTATCGACGTTTCCCATCATCAGGGTGAGATCGACTGGCGGCGCGTTGCCGCCGACGATGTCGCCTTCGCGGTCATCAAGGCGACCGAGGGCGGCGACCATGTCGACGATGCCTTCGCCAAAAACCTGCGCGAGGCGCGCGCGGCCGGACTTGCCGTCGGCGCCTATCACTTCTTCACCTTCTGCCGGCCGGGCGCCGACCAGGCGAAAAATTTCATCGCGGTGGTGCCGCACGACCAGCCGCTGCTGCCGCCGGTCGTCGACATCGAATTCGGCGGCAACTGCCCGCAACGCCCGTTGCCGGAGCAGCTGAGCGCGGAACTCCAGGCCTTCCTCGGACCGGTTGAAGCTGCGTTCGGCAAGCCGGCGATCATCTACCTGACCGACGAGGCCGAGGACGCCTATGCCGGGAAAATCGACGTTCGCCCGCTCTGGCGTCGCTCGTTGCTCCTGGAGCCAGGTCGCAACGACTGGATCTACTGGCAGTACCACAATATGGGCCGCGTCGACGGCATCGTCGGCGATGTCGATCTGAATGTGCTGAAGGGCGGGCAGGAGAAGCTGGCTGAGTTGTTTGCCGCGCCTTGACCTGGCGTGCTCGACCGGCGCGAGATTGGAACCAAACATCGCGGCGCTGATCGGCCCTACCCAGCGTTCCGGCCAGTCTGCGCGCTAACGAAGGTCGGTTTCAGACCGAGCGCTTCCGGACTTTCATGATTGTCGCAATTCCGGGTTCCCGTCGCCGCTCAAGGCTTTGGAGAGCGCCTGTCTCGTCGTGCCTGCCTTTCGGCAAGCTTCGTCATCCGCGCCCGGGCAAGCCAAGGGCAAGATCGTGCTGGCTGGGTTCTGAAGGCTTAATTGCGCAGGAACTCGGCGATGTCGCTGAAAACCTTGACGAACATCGTCTCCGTCAAGACACCGGTGTTGGTGTTGTAGCGCGAGCAGTGATAGCTGGAAAACAGCGTGACGCCGCCGGCCGGCAACTGACCGCCGTGCTTGAACGGATAGGCGGCGACGCGTTGGCCCAGCGCCCTGACGGTCGACTGGTGCGCGATCGAGCCCAGCGCCAGCACGGCGCGCAATTTTGGAAAGCGCGCGATCGTCGGCACCAGGAAGCTGCGGCAAGTGGCGATCTCGGCGCCGACCGGCTTGTTCTCCGGCGGCACGCAGCGAACCGCATTGGTGATCGCGGTGCCGACCAACTGCAAGCCGTCATCCGGCCGCGCCTTGAACTCGCCGCGGGCAAAACCGTGAGCGATCATCGTTGAGTAGAGCAGGTCGCCGGCATAGTCGCCGGTGAACGGTCGCCCGGTGCGGTTGGCGCCGCGCAGGCCGGGCGCCAGCCCGACGATCAGCAGCTCGACGGCGTCCTCGCCATCAGGCGGCAGGAAAGTCGGCACCGGCGCATTGAACCACGACGGCTCGCGTTGCCGCCAGTCTGCGATGAAATCATGCAGGCGCGGGCAGAGCGGGCAGTCGCGGTCGGGTTCGGGAGCGGCGTCCAAGGCCGCCGCCGTCAATAGTCTTCCTCTTCGACTTCGGCCGGCTCGGGCCTGCGCACCGGCCGTTCGGAGGGATCGCGGCCGACCTCGTTCTTCAGCGAGGTCAAATCGATGAAATGGTCGGCCTGGCGGCGCAGATCGTCCGAGATCATCGGTGGTTGCGAGGCCATGGTGGAGACGATCGAGACCTTGCGGCCGCGCCGCTGCAGCGCTTCGACCAGTGTGCGGAAGTCGCCGTCGCCGGAGAAGATGACATAGTGGTCGACAACATCGGCAAGTTCGAGCGCATCGACGGTCAGTTCGATGTCCATATTGCCCTTGATCTTGCGGCGGCCGGTCGAGTCGGTGAATTCCTTGGCCGGCTTGGTCACCACCTTGAAGCCATTGTAGTCGAGCCAGTCGATCAAAGGGCGGATCGAAGAGTATTCCTGATCCTCGACCAGAGCGGTGTAGTAATAGGCGCGCAGCAAATAGCCGCGCTTCTGGAAGCTGGACAGCAGTTTGCGGTAGTCTATGTCGAAGCCGAGTGCGCGCGAGGTGGCGTAGAGATTGGCGCCGTCTATGAAAAGAGCGATTTTTTCACGGGGGTCGAACATGGCAATATTCCTTTTTCGAAATAGGTGGCGGACTAATCGAAATGGGTCGTTATATCGGTCGGCTCGTAAATAAACCGGCTGACCTTTCGTCAACCGAGATAGCGCCAGTTTTACGGCAATCCAAGGGTGCCGGGGCGCACTGCAAGCAATTGTGATCGGAGCCGTGTCGTCGCCGGTAGGCGGGCTTTGCCGGCAAGGCATTCACCGGCGCCAGAGACTGGCATTCGCCAGCCCATGGGGCCACGGCGCCATAATGCTTGTATTTTGGCGGCGTTCGGGTTATGGACCGCGCCTGTTTTCCATCAAATCCAGGCATGAAAGGGGCAATCAATGGCCCGCGTAACCGTTGAAGACTGCATCGACAAGGTCGACAACCGCTTCGAGCTCGTGCTGCTCGCCGGCCACCGTGCCCGCCAGATCAGCCAGGGCGCGCCGATCACCGTGCCCCGCGACAACGACAAGAACCCGGTCGTAGCGCTGCGCGAGATCGCCGACGAGACGCTGTCGCCCGACGACCTCAAGGAAGATCTGATCCACTCGCTGCAGAAGCACGTCGAGGTCGACGAGCCCGAGGCCGACGGCGAGGCGATCGCCGACCAGACCGGCAACGCAGTTGCAGCTACCGATGCCGACGACGCCGAAGAAAACGTCACCTTCGATCGCATGACCGAGGAAGACCTTTTGGCCGGCATCGAGGGCCTGGTTCCCCCGGAAAAGAGCGACGACTACTAATCGCTGCCCTGGACCTGCCGGGAATATGGTTCCGGCACTTCCGTCCCGTGAGTTTCGTGGCTATCTATGAGATGCGCCGTACATCAGTGCGGCGCATCAATCATTTCAGCACCGTGAGAACCCGCCCATGATGCGTCAGTATGAGCTTGTCGAGCGCGTTGCGCGCTACAAGCCTGACGTCAACGAGGCGTTGCTCAACAAGGCCTATGTCTACGCCATGCAGAAGCATGGCCACCAGAAGCGCGCTTCCGGCGATCCCTATTTCTCGCATCCGCTCGAAGTCGCCGCCATCCTCACCGAAATGCACATGGACGAGGCGACGATCGCCGTCGCCTTGCTGCATGACACGATCGAGGACACCACCGCGACGCGGGCCGAGATCGACGATCTGTTCGGCCCCGAAATGGGCAAGCTGGTCGAAGGCCTGACCAAGCTGAAGAAGCTCGATCTCGTCTCCAAGAAGGCCGAGCAGGCGGAAAACCTGCGCAAGCTGTTGCTGGCCATCTCGGAGGATGTCCGCGTTCTGCTGGTCAAGCTCGCCGACCGTCTGCACAACATGCGCACCCTCGACCACATGCCCGAGGCCAAGCGCCTGCGCATCGCCGAGGAGACGATGGACATCTATGCGCCGCTCGCCGGGCGCATGGGCATGCAAGGCATGCGCGAGGAACTGGAAGAGATCGCCTTCCGCTTCATCAATCCGGAAGCCTATCGCGCCGTCACCGCGCGGCTTGCCGAGATATTCGAGCGCAACAAGGGCGTGCTGACCGACATCGAAAAGGCGCTGTCGGCGCTGTTCGAAAAGCATGCCATCAACGCCGGCGTGAAGAGCCGGCAGAAGAAGCCTTGGTCGGTGTTCCGCAAAATGGAGGCCAAGGCGCTGTCCTTCGAGCAGCTCTCGGACATCTTCGGCTTCCGCGTCGTCGTCGACAGCGTCGAAGACTGTTACCGCGCGCTCGGCGCCATTCACACCACATGGTCGATGGTACCTGGCCGCTTCAAGGATTACATCTCGACGCCCAAGCAGAACGACTACCGTTCGATCCACACCACCATTGTCGGCCCATCGCGCCAGCGCGTCGAACTGCAGATCCGCACCCGCGAGATGAACAAGATCGCCGAATATGGCGTCGCCGCCCATTCAATCTACAAGGACACCGGCGGCAAGACGAACGGTGCCGCCCATGCGATCTCGAAGGAGACCAACGCCTATGCCTGGCTGCGGCGCACCATCGAGCAACTGGCAGAAGGCGACAACCCGGAAGACTTCCTCGAAAATACCAAGCTGGAGCTGTTCCAGGACCAGGTATTCTGCTTCACGCCGAAAGGCATGCTGATCGCGCTGCCGCGCGGCGCCACGCCCATCGACTTCGCCTATGCCGTGCACACCGATGTCGGCGATACCTGCGTCGGCGCCAAGGTCAACGGCCGCATCATGCCGCTAATGACGGAACTGAAGAACGGCGACGAGGTCGAGATCATCCGCTCCAAGGCGCAAGTGCCGCCGGCGGCCTGGGAGTCGGTGGTGGTCACCGGCAAGGCGCGTTCAGCCATCCGCCGCGCCACCAAGAACGCCATTCGCAAGCAATATTCAGGTCTTGGTGCCCGCATTCTCGAGCGCGCCTTCGAGCGCGCCGGCAAGACCTTCACCAAGGAAAGCCTGAAGCCGGTGCTGCACCGGCTGGCGCGCAAGGACATCGAAGATGTGCTGGCCTCGGTCGGGCGCGGCGAACTTGCCTCGACTGACGTCATGAAGGCGGTCTTCCCAGACTACAAGGACGAGCGCGTCACCGTCAGCGCCCCCAAGCAGCGCGAGGAGGGCTGGTCGAAGATCCGCAACGCCGCCGGCATGCTGTTCCAGATGCCCGGCACCCGAGCCGCGCGCAAGGACAAGGACCAGCCGCGCGATGGCGCGGTGCCGATCCGCGGCGTGCGCGGCGACCTGCCGGTGCGTTTCGCGCCGGAAGGGGCCGTGCCTGGCGACCGCATCGTCGGCATCGTCCAGCCGGGCACCGGCATCACCATCTATCCCATCCAGTCGCCGGCGCTGCAGGCCTTCGACGACCAGCCGGAGCGCTGGATCGACGTGCGCTGGGACATTGACGAGCAGACCAAGGAGCGCTTTCCGGCGCGCGTCTCGGTCACCGCCATCAACGCGCCGGGCTCGCTCGCCGACATCGCCCAGGTCGTTGCCTCCAACGACGCCAACATTCATACGCTGTCGATGGTGCGCACCGCGCCCGACTTCACCGAAATGCTGATCGATCTCGAAGTCTGGGATCTGAAGCACCTCAACCGGCTGCTGTCGCAGCTCAAGGATAATTCGAGCGTCAGCGATGCGCGGCGTGTGAATGGGTGAATAGTGAATAGTAGTGAATAGTGAATAGTGAATAGTGAATAGTGAATAGTGAAAGAAGGCGTTCTCACTACCATTCACCATTCACCATTCACCATTCACCATTCACCATGGACATGGGGCGAGTTATGAATACCGATGAAGTTCTGGGCATTTTCCGCGAGGCAGGCGCTGTTCTGGAGGGACATTTCATCCTGACGTCGGGTCTGCGCAGCCCGGTCTTCCTGCAGAAGGCGCGCGTCTTCATGCATGCCGACAAGACCGAGCGGCTTTGCAAGGCGCTGGCCGAAAAGATCCGCAAGGCGGTGCCGGGCAAGATCGACTACGTCGTCGGCCCGGCGATCGGCGGCCTGATCCCGGCCTATGAGACGTCGCGCCATCTCGGTGTGCCAGCAATCTGGGTGGAGCGCGAAGGCGGCGAGTTCAGGCTGCGCCGCTTCGAGATCGCGCCGGGATCGCGCGTCGTCATCGTCGAGGACATCGTCACCACCGGCCTGTCGATTCGCGAAACCATCGACTGCCTGCGCGCGATTGGCGCCGAGGTCGTGGCGGCGGCCTGCATCATCGACCGCTCGGCCGGCAAGACCAATGTCGGCGTGCCGCTGATCGCGCTTGCCGAATATGAGGTGCCGGCCTATCCCGCCGACCGCCTGCCGCCGGAACTTGCCGCCATCCCGGCGATCAAGCCGGGTAGCCGCAACATTTAGGGGACATCACCATGATCGCCGGCATCGATCATTTCGTGCTGACGGTCCGCTCGGTGGAGGACAGCTGCGCCTTCTACCAGCGGGTGCTTGGCCTCAAGCGCCTCGACGAGCCGGAGCGGCCGACGGCGTTGCTGTTCGGATCGCAGAAGATCAATCTGCATCAGGCAACGCACACTTTTGAACCGAAAGCCAAGATGCCGATGCCTGGCTCCGGCGATTTCTGCCTGATCGCCGCAAGGCCGCTTGCCGAGATTTGCGCCAGTCTGGAAGCCAATGGCGTTGCCATCGAAGTCGGTCCGGTCGAGCGCACCGGCGCCCGCGGTAAGATGATGTCGGTCTATTTCCGCGATCCGGACAGCAATTTGGTCGAAGTCAGCGAATATCGGGAATAGTCTATCCGCCTCGGCGTCGTCTTCGCGCGGACATTGCCGTCGTCAGGGAGCTTTCATCGATATTGTCCTCAGTTTCGCCCCAATGGCGCTCTTGTTACCCGCCTGCGGCAGACCATCGCGGCGGCGTTTCATTGTTCCGCCGCAAGGCAGTCGCTATATCAAAGTCGTTGTTGCCTTTCTGCGCCCTCGAAGCGCAAGATGGAGCGACCGCGCCCGGCCAGGGATGGTTGCAATTTGGGCGTGACGAACCGGGAACTGGAACAGAGTGCTTTTTCGACGCCGAAAGCCTGATGGCATTCTGGAGCGGGTGCGTACCTATCTGTGGCCGCGCCGCTCGTTTTCGCGCTCGTTGCAATATTTCTCCAAGCGCATCCTGCGGCTGAAGGCGACACCGCATGCGGTCGCGGCCGGCGTCGCGGCCGGCGTTTTCGCCTCCTTCTTTCCGCTCGGCTTCCATTTCGCCGTCGCCGCCGTGCTCTGCTGGGTGGTCGCCGGCAATCTGGTGGCCGCCGCCCTCGGCGCGGTATTCTTCGGCAATCCGCTGACTTTCCCGCTGCTGTGGGGAGCGTCCTGGGAAGTCGGCAAGCTGATCCTGCATGAACGCCTGCCCAAGAACGGACCGCCTGCGCATCTTGGTGAGATGATGCACACGCTGTCGTTTGCAAAACTGTGGCATCCGGTGCTCGAGCCGATGCTGATCGGCGCTGTGCCGCTCGGCCTGATCTTCGGGCTGATCTTCTACGGTATCACCCGCTGGGGGATGACAGCCTTTCGCGAGCAGCGCAGGAAGCGCATGGCAGAGCGGGCGCATAAGGCCGAGCACCGCGGACGGGAAGTTCCGGCGGAATGATCATCGGCATCGGCAGCGACCTGATCGACATCAGACGCATCGAAAAGTCCCTGGAACGGCATGGTCAGCGCTTCATCCAGCGCATCTACACCGAGGTCGAACAGGTCCGCTCGGAAGGCCGCAAGGGCCGCGCAGCCTCCTATGCCAAGCGCTTCGCCGCCAAGGAGGCCTGCGCCAAGGCGCTTGGCACCGGCCTGGCGCAGGGCGTGTTCTGGCGCGACATGGGGGTCGCCAACCTGCCCAGCGGCGCGCCGACGATGGCGCTGACCGGGGGAGCGGCGGCACGGCTGGCCAAAATCCTGCCACAGGGGCACAGAGCGGCGATCCACCTCACAATCACCGATGATTTCCCGCTTGCTCAAGCCTTTGTGATCATCGAGGCGTTGCCCGCCGAACAAGCGCCACATTGATTGCATCAGACGACCGCTATCTAACGCCGACTTGACGTTGCCCAGCGCGCGCCGAGACTCTATACCATCCAACGCACAATCGAGGACGACATGAGCGTGGCTGAAAAATCCGAGAAGAAATCCGGCGGGCTTGGCGAAATCGTCAGCGTCATCATCCAGGCTTTGCTGCTGGCCATGGTCATCCGCACGTTGCTGTTCCAGCCCTTCTCGATCCCGTCCGGCTCTATGCGGCCGACCTTGCTCGAAGGCGACTATCTGTTCGTCACCAAATGGTCCTACGGCTTCTCGCGTTATTCGCTGCCATTCGGCCCCGACATCTTTTCCGGCCGCATCTGGGGTTCCGATCCGAAGCGCGGCGACGTGGTGGTCTTCAAGTTCCCGCCGGATCCGTCGCTCGACTACATCAAGCGCGTCGTCGGCCTGCCGGGGGACAAGATCCAGATGAAGGACGGCCAATTGTTCATCAACGGCCAGGGCGTGCCTCGTGTGAAAACCGGCCAGATCCAAAATCCTGATATCACGGAAGTGCCTGAGCCGGTCGACGTCTATCGCGAGACCCTGCCCAACGGCGTCAGCTACGACACGCTCGACCTGACACCGAATTCGATCACCGACAACACCCGCGAGTTCGTCGTGCCCCCCGGCAACTATTTCATGATGGGCGACAACCGCGACAATTCCTCCGACAGCCGCCTCAGCGTCGGCTACGTGCCGGCGGAGAACCTTGTCGGCCGCGCCAACATCGTCTTCTTCTCGATCGCCGGGAAGGCGAGCCCGCTCGAGATCTGGAAATGGCCGTCCCTGGTGCGCCTGTCGCGCCTGTTCCATTTCGTGAATTGATGGCTTTGAAGCGCCCGACGGGTGAAACTCTGGCCGATTTGGTGACAGCCAAAACCGGCCATTCCTTCCGGGATGTCCGTTTGCTCGAGACCGCGCTGACTCATTCCAGCGCGGTCAAGGCAAGCAGCAACAACCAGCGCCTCGAATTCCTTGGCGACCGCGTGCTCGGCCTGATCGTTGCCGACCTGCTTTTTGAAAAGTTTCCTGAGGCGCCGGAAGGTGAAATCGCCCCGCGCTTCAATGCCCTGGTCGATGCGCGGACATGCTCCGAGATCGGCATTGAAATGCAGCTCGAAGATCTGGTTCGGGCCGACGCTGCCTTGAAGGCGCGCTCGCGTGGCTCGGGCGGAAACTATCTGGCGGATGCAGTCGAAGCGCTGATCGCGGCGGTCTATATCGATGGCGGCCTCGATGCGGCAAGGCAATTCGTCCTGCGCTACTGGGAGCCGCGCTCGCAAAAGGTGGTGGCCAAGCCGCCCAATCCGAAATCCGACCTGCAGGAATGGATCGCCAAGACCAGCGATGTCAGGCCCGAATACGCGATCGAGAAACGCGAGGGACCTGAACATCAACCGGTTTTCACGGTGTCGGTGAAGGTCGGCGGTTTTGCGCCGGCGAGCGGCACGGGCGGCTCTCGCCGCGCAGCCGAAGAAGCGGCGGCATCGGCGTTTCTTACGCGCGAAGGCATCTGGGCCAACCAAGGGAGTGCGGCATGACCGGCAGCGAAGATCTCCCTCCGGCAGCGGAGGCCACGCATTCCGGCTTCGTTGCCCTGATTGGGGCGCCCAATGCCGGCAAGTCGACGCTGGTCAACCAACTGGTCGGCGCCAAGGTGTCGATCGTCACCCACAAGGTGCAGACCACCCGCGCCATCGTGCGCGGCATCGCCACGCATGACAACGCGCAGATCGTCTTTGTCGATACGCCCGGCATCTTCAAGCCGAAGCGCCGGCTCGACACCGCGATGGTGACCACCGCCTGGGGTGGCGCCAAGGACGCCGATATCGTGCTGCTGCTGATCGATGCCGAGCGCGGCATCAGGGGTGACGCCGACGCCATCCTCGAGCGGCTGAAGGACGTCCGCCAGCCGATGGTGCTGATCCTCAACAAGGTCGACCGGGTCAAGCACGAGGCGCTGCTGGCCCTGGCCGCGGCAGCAAACGAAAAGGTGCCGTTCAAGCGCACCTTCATGGTCTCGGCGCTGACCGGCTCCGGCTGCAAGGATTTGCTCGACTATCTCGCGCAAGCGCTGCCGGTCGGCCCCTGGTACTATCCGGAAGACCAGATCTCGGACCTGCCGATGCGCCAATTGGCCGCCGAGATCACCCGCGAGAAGCTGTATCTGCGGCTGCATCAGGAGTTGCCCTATTCCTCGCATATCGAGACCGAGAAATGGGAAGAGAAACCGGACGGCTCGGTGCGCATCGACCAGACCATCTATGTCGAGCGCGACAGCCAGAAGAAGATCGTGCTCGGCCACAAGGGCGAGACGATCCGCGCCATCGGCCAGTCGGCGCGCATGGAAATAGCCGGCATTCTCGAGCAGAAAGTGCACCTGTTCTTGTTCGTCAAAGTGCGTGAAAACTGGGGCGACGACCCCGAACGCTACCGTGAGATGGGGCTTGAGTTTCCCCATTGAGCTTCATCGTCTGGAAATGCCGCCCGGCAGTTTGAGACGATGACATGCCTGATCCAAAACCGACCATCCATACCGATCTCGTGCGCCGGCTGGTCAACGCGCAGTTTCCGCAATGGCGGCATCTGCGGGTGAGCCCGGTGGCGTTTGGCGGTTGGGACAACCGAACCTTCCACCTCGGCAATGATATGACTCTGCGGCTGCCGAGTGCCGCACCATATGCCTTGCAGGTCGAAAAAGAGCACCGCTGGGTGCCCACGCTGGCGCCGCTTCTGCCGCTGCCGATCCCGGTTCCACTGGCGATGGGCGAGCCTGGGGAGGACTACCCCTGGCAATGGTCCGTCTACCGCTGGATCGACGGCGAAACAGCCAAGACCGCCGAAATCGCCGATCGCCGACAGTTCGCGGTCGATCTGGCCAAGTTCCTCATTGCGCTCCGGCGGATCGATCCGGCGGGCGGGCCGCCCGCGGGCCAGCACAATTTCTTCCGCGGCGGATCGCTGAGCGTGTATGACAACCAGACAAGGGAAGCACTCCAGGCGCTGGAGGGGCAGATCGACACCCAGGCGGCCACCGCTGTCTGGGATGCGGCCCTTGCCGCCACCTGGCAAGGGTCGCCCGTCTGGTTTCACGGCGACGTCGCCTGGGGCAACCTTCTGGTCCAAAACGGCCGTTTGAGCGCCATCATCGACTTCGGCACCTCAGGCATCGGCGATCCCTCTTGCGACCTGGCGATCGCCTGGACATTCTTCCAGGGCGAGAGCCGGGAGGCATTCCGGGCTGCCATCGACGTCGATGAAGCGACCTGGGCGCGCGGCCGCGGCTGGACGCTGTGGAAAGCGCTGATCACCGTTGCCGGACACGACGCCAACCAGGCCGAGGCGGAACGATCGCGCCGCGTCATCGACGACGTCCTGGCCGATCACCGGGAATTCGCGTGATCAGAGCCTTTCGACGATGTGTGGGGATCCAATGTCAGCACAGATCGCACGCGGCGCGCCAAAACCTTGATTTAGCCACGCAACCGGTGACAAGCTCCTGCCATGGAATGGCGCGACGAGGGAATCATACTCGGCACCCGCAAGCATGGCGAAACCAGCGCCATTCTCGAGGTAATGACGCGTGCGCATGGCCGCCATCTCGGCCTGGTGCGCGGCGGGCGCTCGCGCAAGCAGCAGCCGGTGCTGCAGCCCGGCAACCGCGTCGACCTTTTGTGGCGGGCACGCCTCGACGAGCATCTCGGCACCTTCCAGGCCGAGGCGATCGAGATGAATGCCGCCCGGTTGATGGACAGCGCAGTCGCCGTCTACGGCCTGCAGACCATGGCCGCGCATCTCAGGCTCCTGCCGGAGCGCGACGCCCATGGCGGCCTGTATGAGACGCTTGCCGTGATGATCGCCCATCTGGACGATTCGGATGCCGCCGGCGAACTGGTGGCGCGCTTCGAACTGCTCATCCTCGACGAACTCGGCTTCGGCCTCGATCTCAGCCAGTGCGCGGCGACCGGCGCCAGGCAGGATCTGGCCTATGTCTCGCCGAAATCCGGCCGCGCGGTTTCGCGCCAGGCCGGCGCGCCATGGCGCGACAAGATGCTGGCGCTGCCGGCCTTCCTGCGGCGCGGCTCCGGCTTGCGGGCGGACCACGCGGCACTCGAGGACGCCTTCCATCTGACCGGTTTCTTTTTCACCCGCCATGTCTACGAGCCGCGCGGCATCGAACAGCCCGATGCCCGTGCCGGCTTCCTCGCCGCCTTGCGCAAGCATCATTCGGGCGGCAAGGCCGCCCTTACGGCAGACGCTGCGCCAGAAGGGGGAGGGAGACTCGGTGGGTGCTGACCTCCGCAAACCGTCCAGGTTCACACCAAAAGCTGCATGCGGGAGCATTCCCTCCCCCTTGTGGGGAGGGTTAGGGTGGGGGTACTCGTAGGGCAAGAGCCTCAGCCGGCTTTGCGATGCTCCATGAAATCATCGAGGATGGCGCGCTGACCGCCGAGGATCTTGAGGCTGGCCTCGGCGAAGGAAAACCAGCCGGCCCTGTCGATTTCGGGAAATTCCCTCGTCACGCCTGACCTGGGCGGCCATTCCATCGTGAACATGTTGCTTTTAACGGCATCGGGATCGAAATCGGCTTCGACACTCCAGGCGATGACGATCTTGCCGCCGGCTTGCCGATAGCTGCCGACAGGTTCGAAATCGCCATCGATGCTGACTCCGAGTTCTTCCCCAGCCTCGCGCCGGGCGGCGGCCAACTCATCTTCATTGTCCTCGACGAGGCCCTTGGGGATCGACCAAGCGCCTTCATCCTTCCTTGCCCAGAACGGGCCGCCGGGATGGACGAGCAGAAATTCGAGAATGCCGGCCCTTGTCCGGTGGATCAGCAGCCCTGCACTTCGTTTCGGCATTCGATTTCCTCGTAGTTCATCCGAGGATAGCATGGCTCCTGGGCAAGTGGCGGCGGCATGCCATTCCTGGCTATCTCAGATGATGGGTGAGGAGAAAGACCGTAGGCCGCTGGAATTTGCCGACGAAACATGCTCGATAACTTCTTTTCGGCCACCATTGCGGTGGCGTGACTTGAATAGCCGTCTGGGGTGGCCGTGTGGCCGCCGCAATTGTCAGTGAAAACTGGCCTGGTTTGGGGGAACCGCCATGTTTGAAAGCCTGATTGGCGCCGTCGTCGTTATCGTGCTTTTTGTCCTCGTCTTGCGCCAGCAGGGCCGCGTCAGTCTGATCGAGCGCGAGCTCGGAGCGCTGCGCAGCCTGGTTCTGTCCGGAGTGCATGCGACACCGCCCGTTGCCAAACCGGCCGAGCAGGCTGCAAGCGCACCGGCGGATGCCGCTCACGCTAGCGCACCAGTTGCCGACATAGCTTCGCCAACAACAGCAGACGCGGCACATGCCCAGGCACCGGCCGCCGAAGCCGATGCGGCCACCAGCGAGGCCGTGCCAGAACTGTCGGCCGCGGCCAAGGCGGCATTCACCGGATCCGCGCCTGCCGCCACGTCGAAGGCAGCCCGCCAGTCAGAGGTCGAAACGGCGCTCGGCACCCGTTGGGCGGTCTGGGTCGGCGGCGTCGCGCTGGCCCTGGGCGGCCTGTTCCTGATCCGCTACACCATCGAGGCCGGCATTTTCGGCCCTGAAGTGCGGCTGTCCCTGGCGGCGCTGCTCGGCCTGGTGCTGATCGGCGGCGGCGAGTTCATCCGCCGCACCGGCTTCAAGGTGCCGGTGCAAGGGGCTGCAGGCGCCTATATTCCGGCGATCCTGACGGCTGCCGGCGCCTTCATCCTGTTCGGTACGGTCTATGCCGCGCATGCCATTTACGGTTTCGTCGGGCCGGCCTTCGCCTTCACCGTGCTCGGCGCCATCGGCGTGGCGACCATTGTCGCCGCCCTCGTCCACGGCCAGGCCCTGGCCGGCATCGGTCTCGTCGGCTCGATGGCGACGCCGGCGCTTGTGTCCTCGCAGGCGCCCAACCCATGGGCGCTGTTCGTCTACCTGGCGATCGTGCTTGCCGCTACAGCCGTGATCGCCCGCATTCGCGACTGGAAATTCCTGATTGCGGCGGCCTTCTTCGGCACCGGCGCCTGGACCATCGTCTACATGATGAGCACGCTAGTCGCCGACCTTGCCGTCATCCTGTTCATCGACGCGGTGACGCTGGCGGTGCTTGCCTTTGTCTGGCTGGGCACACGTGACAGCGAAGCGGAGACGGCGAAGACCGGCTTCGACTGGCCCTCGATCGTGCCAGGCGTTTTCGTTGCGTTTTCAGCGCTAGGCCTGTCCGTCGACACGACGCTGGTCGCCGCCGGTGGCGCCTTGCCGGGCGCCTTCGTCCTCGTCGCCCTTGTCGCCACCGCACTCTACCGGCCGCGCGCGCTGCCGCTGCTGCATGCCGCCGGCGTGGTGAGCGTGATGATCCATCTCGGCATCATTCCGCCCACCACCATCGGCTCCGACATAACCCAGGGGAATATCGGCTTTGACGGCATGCCGGTGGCGGCCGGAAATCCGTTGACGCTGCGCATCGGCATTGCCCTCGGCCTGGTTTTCATCGGCGCCGGCTTCTGGGCCGCACGCCGCTTCGCCGCCTCAGCACGGGTCCGCGCGGCATGCTGGGCGGCATGGGGCGTCGCTTCGCCGCTGCTTATTCTGCTGACGCTGTGGCTCGCCTACGGCAATCTCGACCGCGACCTTGTCTACGCAGCGATAGCTGCCCTTCTGGTCGTCGTCTTCGCCGCCGGCGGCGAATGGATTGCGCGCGCCGAACAGCCGCCGCTCAAGGGCGACGTCGCCGTCTCCTTCGCGCTTTGCGGCTCGGCTATGGCCGGGCTCCTGATGCTGCACATGGCCTTCGGTTCCGGCTGGACCACGTTGCTTGCCGGCGTTGCCGCCATCGTGCCGGCGCTGGCGACGCGTTGGCGTTCTTATCCCGTGCTGGGCCGGATTTCGGTCGGCGCGGTCGTCGCCGTGCTCGGCCGCGTCGCCTTCGATCCGACCATCGTCGGCGCCGAGTTCCTGACGACGACGCCGGTGTTCAACTGGCTGCTGCCGGGATACGGCGTACCGGCGCTAGCCTTCGGCTTTGCCGCCTGGCAACTCGCGCGTACCACCCCCGCACTACCAACAACTGGCAATGGCCGGCCGCGCCTAGCGATGGAGGCGGGTGCAGCCCTGTTTGCGCTGCTCACCGTCGCCATGCTGGTGCGCCACGCCATGCATGGCGGCGTCATCGACACCGGCCCGGTGACGCTCGCCGAACAGGCGATCTATACGCTGATCGCCATCGGCGCCGGCGCGATACTGGTGGCCATCGACATGCGCTCGCCAAGCTCTGTGCTGCGCTACGGCTCGATGGCTGCCGGCGTGCTCTCGGTCGCCTTCATCGTCCTCCAGCATTTCCTGGTGCTCAATCCGCTGTTCACCGACGAATCGACCGGCCAGATCCCGGTGTTCAACCTCTTGTTCCTGGCTTACCTGTTGCCGGCCATAGCCGCCGGCGGGCTGGCGCTCTATGCCAGGGACAAGCGGCCGCCATGGTATGCGCAGATGCTGGCGGTGGTGGCGGCATTGCTTGTCTTCGCCTACGCCACACTGTCGGTCAGGCGCGTGTTCAAGGGCGAGTTCATCGGCCTGTGGAGCGGCCTCGGGCAGCTTGAGACCTACACCTATTCGGCGCTCTGGCTGATCATCGGCGTCGTGCTGCTCACCGCCGGCGTCTGGCTGAAGTCGCAGGTGCTGCGCATTGCCTCGGCGGCGCTGATCGCGATTGCCGTGGTAAAAGTCTTCCTGTTCGACATGTCGGAACTGGAAGGGGTGCTCAGGGCGCTGTCCTTCATCGGTCTTGGCGCCGTGCTGATCGGCATCGGCCTGTTCTACCAGCGGCTGCTGACGCGGGCGGCGAGGGAGGCCAACGCTGCAACTTGAAGTGATATACGAGATGGAATATATGAATATCCAACGGAGGATATTCGATGCCGCTCTATATCCGCGACGACGAAGTGGATGCGCTGGCCAGCAGATTGCAACGCGAGACGAACGCTCCGAGCAAAACGGAGGCGGTGCGGGTCGCGCTCGTGCACGAACTTGAGCGCAATCGGGCGAAGGTGCCGCTGCGCGATCGGATCGCCAGTCTTCAGGACAGGGCCAGGAAGCTTGGCCTGCCCAATCCCGATTTCGATATGAAGAAGTTCACCGACGAGATGTGGGAAGACTGATGTTTGTCGACGCGTCGGTGATCGTCGCCATTCTCAACCAGGAACCTGGGTGGGAGGAATTGCTGAAGCAGCTATCCGGTTTTTCCGGGCAGGTCTGGGTTTCTCCGTTGGTTCACTTCGAAGCAACACAGGCATTGGCAAGGGCCGGCGCCGGCCCGCGCAGACCCAGCGCTGAAGCCCTTCTCCATGCCCGCGATCTGATCGATGAGTTCATTGTGGAGATCATGGGAGAGAGTCTGGCCATTGACGACAACATCAGCTCTCGGGCCATTGACGCGAGTGCCCGTTACGGCAAAGCCGTTGGCCACAAGGCGGATCTGAATCTCGGGGACTGTTTTGCTTACGCCTGCGCGAAAAGCCGCGATCTTCCACTGCTATACAAAGGCCATGATTTCGCACAGACCGATTTAGGATAATTCGGCCCTTTTGTTGATTGCGGGGAATAATTTAGCCGATCAACTCGTTATCTCACTGCTTGGGTGACCGGGGCGGCAGACCGCTTCGCGCTGGCCGCTTGCGCCGCGCCGGGAAGGCGCGTTCAATCGGGTTAAACAAGGGCGACCTCAGAACCAGCGGTCATGGACGAAAAGAAGGCAGCAATCCTTGGCGAAATACCGCGCCTGCGCCGCTACGCACGCTCGCTTCTGCGCGACCGCGAATCCGCTGACGATCTCGTCCAGGATTGCCTCGAACGAGCGCTCTTGCGGCTTGAAAGCTGGCAGACGGGAGAAAGCCCCCGGAGGTGGCTGTTTACGATCATGCATCATTTGTTCATCGATCAGATGCGCAAGGTGAACCGGCGCGGTGAGGCGGCGATCCTGCCGCTTGACGCAAACGAGGCGCAGGCAGTCCCCGCCGAGCAGGCCGAGAACGCCGCCTCGCGCGAGATCATCGACGCATTGCAGGCGATCAGCCCCGACCGCCGCGCCGCTCTCGTCATGGTCGCCATCGAAGGATTCTCCTATGCCGAAGCCGCCAACATTCTCGGCGTGCCCGCCGGCACGCTGATGTCGCGCATAGCGCGCGGACGCGAGGAGCTGCGCAGCCTGCTCGATGACACGGCGCGCCGCCGCTCGATAAGGATCGTCGAGAAATGACCCGCCGCGATTTTTCCGAACGCGATATCCACATGGCTCTCGACGGCGAGCTGCCGGGCGACGAGCGCGCCGCCTACGACGCCTGGATCGACGCCAATCCCGAAATGAAGGCGAAAAGCGCCCGCTACACCGCCGACCGCGCCGCGTTGCGCGCCGCCTTTGCCGGTGTGCTCGACGAGCCCGTGCCGGTGCTGTTCAAGCAGATCGTTAGCGGTGAAGGCGCGACCAAAGCGGCGGCGCGGCAGTCGCGCTGGTGGCTTGCGGCCGCGGCGGCCGCAGTGCTCGTCATCGGCGGTCTTGGCGGCTATTTTGCCGGCATCGACGGCATCGGCAGGGAAGATGGCGCCGATGACCAACTGGCCGAAGAGGCGATCGCCGCCCATGTCATCTATGCCGCCGAACAGCGCCATGCGGTGGAAGTGCCGGCAAGCGACAAGGATCACCTGCAGACCTGGCTGTCCAACCGCGTCGGCCTGAAACTGGTGGCGCCGGATCTGGTGGCGGAAGGCTTCCAGCTGGTTGGCGGCCGGCTGCTGCCCGCCGGCCAGGGCAAGGCAGCGATGCTGCTTTACGAGGACGCCAAGGGTCAGCGCATCTCCTTGTTCGTTACCGCTGATTCCTCAGCCAAGTCCAAGGGCACCTACATGGCGGACGCCGACGGCCCCGAGGCGGTCTACTGGCTGGACAAGGGCTATGCCTGCGCCGTCGTCGGCTCGCTGCCGCGAGAGCAGCTGGCCGCGGTCGCCAAGCGCGCCTACGGTCAGCTTCTGGCCGGTATCGCCAGTTGAGCACATTCGGTTTTGGCGTCATGCGCCGAGGCGGCGCCGCACCTGGCGGTGCCGCGGTCACCGCCCGCCACTCGCGGTGGAACTGTCACAATTCGGCCCTATTCAAGGTGCGATAGCGCTTGGCTGATATCGGCGTTTCGGCTGATGTTTGCGACGTTTTTGACCGCGGCCTTTTCCTCCACCCAATCGAGGTTTTCCAAACCCGCATGCCTGCCGAGATTCGCAAGGCCCGCGCGTCCGACGTCGATGACCTCGCCGCCATCGAGAAGGCGGTTTTTTCCAGTGACCGCATTTCCCGGCGCTCCTTCCGCCTGTTGATCGAACGCGAGACAGCCGAGATGCTGGTCGCCGAAAGCGATGGCCGTGTCGCCGGCTACGCCATCGTGCTGTTTCGCAAGGGCAGCGGCGTCGCCCGGCTCTATTCGCTTGCCACCAGCCCGTTTTTCAGCGGCCGCGGCATTGGCCGCATGCTGCTTGCAGCGGCCGAAGAAGCTGCCTTCGAGCACGACCGCATGATGTTGCGCCTCGAAGTGCGCGAGGACAATCTTCGCGCCATCGGCATCTATGAGCAGAGCGGCTACCGCAAGATCGGTCGCGAGCCCCACTATTACGAGGATGGCGCCACCGCGCTGCGCTACGAAAAGACCTTGCGCGGCGATATTCCGGTCGCCACCAAAGTCCCGTTCTACCAGCAGACCTGCGAGTTCACCTGCGGTCCATGCTGCCTGATGATGGCGATGGCCAATTTCGATTCCGGCTTCGTGCCCGATCCGGTCATGGAAATCCGCCTATGGCGCGAGGCAACGACCGTGTTCATGATGTCCGGCCCGGGCGGCTGCGAGCCCTTCGGCCTTGCGGTTTCCGGCTACGAAAGCGGGCTTGCGGCGGAAATCTTCGTGTCCTTCTATGGCGCGCTGTTCTTGCAATCGGTGCGCAGCGACGACAAGCGCCGGGTGATGGAACTTGCCCAGGTGGACTTTCGCCGCCGCGCGGAACTTTACGGCATCCCGGTGAATTACCGTCCGTTCACCATCGATGATATCCGCGGCGCCCTGGCTCAGGGAAAACTGGTGCTGGTGCTGATCAGCGGCTTCCTGATGTTCGGCAAGAAGGTGCCGCATTGGGTGCTGGCTATCGGCGACGATGGCGACCACATCCTGATCCACGATCCCTGGGTCGAGGACGAAAGACAGGAGACCATCCTCGATGCCGCCAACATTCCCGTGCCGCACGGCATCTTCATGAACATGGCGCAATTCGGCCGCGACGGACTGCGTGCTGCCATCACTCTTGGGAAACGCTGATAACAATGACCTGGGTCATCCTCACCGGCCGTCAGAACGATCTCGACCCGGCGGCGACGCCGCACAAGATCATCACCAACCGTGACTATCTTGCGCATCCGGCGCTGTTTCGCGGCCAGCAGCCGAAGGTCATCAACCTGTCGAACAATTACGCCTACCAGAGCCGCGGCTATTATGCCTCTCTGCTCGCCGGTTCGCGCGGCCACAAGGTCATCCCGACGGTCGAGACGATGATCGACCTGTCCGAGCGCAAGCTCTACGAGCACGCGCTGCCGGAACTGGAGCTGGCGCTCAACAAATGTCGCAAGGATCTCGGTGGCGTATTCCCGCAAAAAATCTGCATCTTCTTCGGCATCGGACCGTCGAAGGTCTGGGACCGCTTCGCCAAGCTGTTGTTCGACTGGTTCCGCGCTCCGGCGCTTGAGGTTCACATCAAGGACAGCGCCGAATGGGCTTCGATCCGCAAGATCGGCTTCCTGCCGCTGGCCAGGATGGCCGAGGAGGAAGAAGCCCTCTTCGTGCAGGCGCTCGAGACGTACACCAACCGCGAGTGGCGCGACACCAAGGGCCGCACGCCGGCACGCTACACCTTCGCCACGCTGGTCGATCCGCATGAGGAACTGCCGCCGTCGGAGATTTCCTCGCTGCGTTACTGGGCCAAGATCGCCGAAAAGATGGGCGTCGAAATCGAGCCGATCACCAGGAAGGACCTGGCCAAGCTCGCCAATTACGACGCGCTGTTCATCCGCGAGACCACCTCGATCTCAAACCACACCTACCGCTTCGCGCGCCGCGCCCAGCAGGAAGGCATGCCGGTGATCGACGACCCGCTGTCGATGATCCGCTGCACCAACAAGGTCTATCTCAACGAACTGATGGCCTACAACAAGGTGCCGGTGCCGCCGACGGTGATGATAGCCGGCACCTCGGACCTCGAACTGGCGGCGCAGACGCTGGGCTTTCCGCTGGTGCTGAAGATCCCGGATTCATCGTTCTCGCGCGGCGTCAAGAAATGCGGCAACTTCGAAGAACTGAAGACGCTCGCCACCGAGTGGCTGGAGGATTCCGATCTCCTGATCGCGCAGAAATTCATCCCGACCGAATATGACTGGCGCGTCGGCGTGCTCGGTGGGCAGCCGCTGTTTGCCGTGCATTATCTGATGGCGAAAAAACACTGGCAGATCGTCAACCACAAGGCCAGCGGCAAGCCCGACCAGGGCGGCATCAAGACCTTCACGCTGAAAGAGACGCCGCCGCATGTCGTCGACACCGCGGTGAAGGCGGCGCGCTGCATCGGCGACGGGCTTTACGGCGTCGATCTCAAGGAAACCAAGGATGGCGTCTTCGTCATCGAGGTCAACGACAACCCGAACCTCGACCATGGCTGGGAGGATTCCGGCGAAAAGGACGAAGTCTGGGTGCGGCTGACGCAATGGTTCCTGGAGCGGCTGGACCGTCCCGGGCGTTAGTTTGCGGTCCCGGGCGGTAATTCAACCGAGGGGGAAAAATGCAGTTCATCGTCATCGAGGATTTCACCGGCTGCGACCGCAAGGAGATCTACCGCCGTTTCGGCGAGCGCGGCAGATTGAAGCCGGACGCGCTTGTCGTGCACCACTCCTGGATCGCGGCTGATATGAGCCGCTGCTTCCTGCTGGTCGAGGCCGATGACGTCACGCTGCTGCAGCGCTGGGTCATCGAATGGTCTGACCTGGTGGAGTTCGAGATCATTCCCGTGGCGACGAACAAGGACATGGTCGCCGCACTGGCCGGCCATCTCTGAGCAGTTCGGTCCATCAGCCGAGCACCGGCGAACCCACCGACCGCCGGCATTCCTCAATCAGCCAATTGCGAAACGCCTCCACCAGGTCGCGCCTTGCACTGCGTTCCGGGATCGTCAGGCAATATGGCTGACGCAGCGCGATCGATAGGGCATTCGCCCGGACCAAACGGCCGTCTTCCAGCGCCCCGGCGCAATAAATGCCTTGCGCCAGCGCCACGCCCAGCCCTGAAATGGCAAGGTCGAGCGCTGCCCGCGACGAGTTCGCCGACAGGCCGCGCTGCACTGCGCGGCCGGGCTCTATGCGCGCCGCCTCGAACCAGGTGCGCCAAGACGGAAACGACGCGCCGGTCGGTCCCCAGTCGGTGTGAATCAGTGGCAGGCCGGCGAGGCTGTCGGTTTTGGCGGTGAGTTCTGGCGCGCAGACGGGGTAGACGGCGTCCCTGACGATCTCCTCGGTCGGGTGTTCACGATAGTGCGGGCCGAAGGACAGCCGGATGTCGATCAGTTCGCGGTCGAACGGCACCGGATCGTCATCGCCGCGCAGGGATATGTCGACGGCGCCGTGGCTGGCGACAAAGCCGGCGAGGCGTTCGGAAAGCCAGCCCATCGCCATGGACGGCGGCACCGATACGACAAGCCGCGGGCGGAAGGCATCGCTGCCCTGCGCGATGCTGCCGATCTCTCGAAAAGCCAGGGTCAGCCGGGGCAGCATCTCGACGCCGGCTTCCGTCAGCACCACGCGGCGGTTGACGCGATGGAACAGTTTTCGACCCATCTGCTCCTCGACGGTGCGAATGAGCTGGCTGACCGCGGCCGCCGAGATCGAGAGCTCATCCGCCGCTGCGGCGAAACTCCCCGAGCGCGCCGCCGCCTCGAAGGCTTGAAGTCCTCTCAGGGAAGGAAGCGCGGTCATGGGCTATCCGATAGGTAAGGTAAGCTTATCTATGTCGCAGAAATCCTCGTTTTTCGAAAGCTTTCTTATCGAGTATCTTGGCGCCATGACCGTGTCGGCCCAGTTTGAACCCAGAGACCATCGCGACGTCGTCGCGTCTCTGACCAATGAGCAGCGCAGCCGCCTGACCGGCAAGTCGGACGGGCCGGGTCTGGTCCAACTCGCCTTCCATCTCGGCGCGATTGTGGCTATCGGCGGGCTGATTGCGGCCAAGGTGCCGTACTGGCCGCTGTTGATGTTGCCGCAAGGCATTCTCATCGTCTTCCTGTTCACGCTGCTGCATGAGACGGTGCACAGGACGGCGTTCGAGACGCAGTGGCTCAACGATGCCGCCGCAAGGGTCTGCAGCCTGGCGATCGCGCTGCCCGCCGACTGGTTTCGCTATTTCCACTTCGGCCATCACCGTTTCACCCAGGATCCCGAGAACGATCCGGAACTCGCCTTCCCGAAACCGGAGACGATGCGGCAATACATCGTCCACGTCTCGGGCCTGCCGGTGTGGTGGGGGCATTTGCAGACACTCTACACCAACGCGATTGGCGGCTGCCACGACAGCTACGTCCCGCCGAAAGGCCTGCCCAAGGTGCGCACTGAAGCCCGCGCCATGATCGCTTTCTATGTCGTGGTCGCCGCGCTAGCCCTGTGGTTCGAGGCAAGTGTACTGCTCTATGTCTGGATCGTGCCGGCGCTGCTCGGCCAGCCCTTCCTCAGGCTCTATCTGCTGGCCGAGCATGGCCGCTGCCCGCTTGTCGCCAACATGCTGGAAAACACCCGCACCACGCTGACCAACTGGCTGGTGCGCAAAGTCGCCTGGAACATGCCGTATCACGCCGAGCACCACGCCTATCCCGGCGTGCCCTTCCATCAGCTGCCGGCCTTCCACCAGCTGATCGAGCGCCATCTCAAAGTCGTCGAACCCGGCTATGTCAGCTTCCACGAGAAATACGTCGAGACCTTGCGCTGAGGCGCTCGGCCGTCAGCGTAGCGTCTGCTCAACGAGCGTGACGAAATAGCGGAGCACGGTGGGGACGATGGCGTCGTTGAAGACATAGCGATCGCCGTGCAGCCCTTCGCCCAGTCTGACCGCTCCTGCGCCGACCCAAGCATAGCACCCGCCGGCTTCGCGGACCATGTAGGCAAAATCCTCGCAGCCGAGGCTCGGGTTGAATGCGGTCTCGACCTGCTCGCGGCCGACAACCGCGGTTGCCGCCTGGACGGCCCGGTCAGTGGCAGCCGACGTGTTGACCAGCGGCGGATAGCCTTTCTTGTAGGCGAGCTTGGCGGTGAGGGCATGCGCCGAGGCAATGCCTTGCGCGATGTCGCCGATCAGCCTTTCGCAATGGTCCGACAAAGCGGGCTCGAAGAAGCGGCAGGTCCCCTGCAGCCAGACCTTGCTTGGCACGATGTTGCCGACGTTGCCGCCATGGATCTGGGTGATCGAGACGACCAGCGCCATTTGCGGGTCTACCGAACGGCTGACGATGCGCTGCACGGCCTGGACGAAGGCGCCGGCCGCGAGCACGGGATCGTCGCCTAGCTGCGGCATGGCGGCATGCGCGCCGGTCCCCTCAAAGTTCAGTTCGAAAGTGTCGACGGCCGCCATCATCGACCCGGCACGGGCCGCGATCTTTCCGAGCGGCAGCCCCGGCCAGTTGTGGACGGCGTAGACGGCTTCCACGGGGAAGCGCTCGAACAGTCCGTCCTCGATCATCCGCATGGCGCCGCCTTCATTTTCTTCCGCCGGCTGGAAGATGAAACAGACGGTGCCGTCGAAGGCTCTGTTGTCGGCGAGCAGCTTGGCGGCGCCGAGCAGCATCGCGATGTGCCCGTCGTGGCCGCAGGCATGCATCACGCCGTCTTTCTTCGACGCATATGGCAATCCTGTCTTCTCCAGCACGGGCAAGGCATCGAGTTCGGCCCGAAGCCCGATGGCGCGCACGCCTGGCCGTCCTCTGAGGACGCCAACCACGCCGGTGCCGCCTATGCCTTCATGAACCTCGTCGAGCCCGAAGGTGCGCAGCTTGTCGGCGACGAAGCGCACGGTCTCATACTCTTGGAAACCGAGTTCGGGGTTGGCGTGGATGTGATGCCGCCATTCCACCACCTGCGGGGTGAGGGCGGCGATGGGGTCGTTGTGCAGCATTGCGCTCTCCTTGCCGGCTATCCTAAATTCGGCCTTGTCGATGCCAGCACGTAAAGGTTTTGCGCCGGCAGCGTCTTGAACAGGATTGACCGTGTCTGGAATTCAACAGCCTCAGGAGACGACGCAGTTCTGGCGTCATCCGCGCTTTCGCGATCTTGGCATGCTCAAGGCGCGCTTCACGCGGCATCGCTACCAGCTGCACACGCACCCGACCTATGTCGTCGCCCTGATCACGCAAGGGTGCGAGCGGGTCCGCATCGGCAACGAGACTGTCCTCGCGCCGTCGGGCACGGTTCTGCTCGTCGATCCGGAGATATGGCATGACGGCGAGGCGGGTGCCGACCAGGGTTGGGCTTACCGCACCTTCTATCCGTCGGCCTCGCTCATGGGTGCGATCGCGGACGAGCTCGGGCAGGATCGCCCGCCGTTGTTTTCGCAAGCGATCGTCGATGATGCCGATCTCGTCCAGGCAGTAGGCGTCGCGCACTTGGCTTCGACATCGGGTGATGCCACCAGCGCCGAAACATCCATGCTGATCGCCTTGCGCAAGCTCATCCTGCGCCATGGCGATTGGGGCGGCCGGCGGCGCGAGGCGGTCGAAAGCTTCGGATCGAAAAGCCGGCTCCGGGTCTATGAACAGGTCATCGAAGACCATCTGAACTCGGACCTCGATTTGCAGCGGCTCGCTGAAGCCGCAGGCGTGACGCGCTTTCAAGTTATCCGCGATTTCAGGAAAGTGCTGGGTCTCACCCCTGCTGCCTTCATCCGTGACCGCAGGCTGCGCCGTGCCGATCTGCTGATCCGGCAAGGTTCAGATCTCGCCGGTGCCGCCTTTGCGGCCGGCTTCTCCGACCAAAGCCATCTCTCGCGCACCTTCCGCGCCGCGCATGGAATGACGCCGGGGATGTTCAGGCGCGCCGGGACGCTGCCCTCGTCTTGAGAAGTCGAGCCATGTCGGCGGCCTTTGACGGCATGCCGATCAGAAAGCCCTGCGCCTCGACGCAGCCAGCCTTGCGCAATATGTCGAGCTGCGCTTCGGTCTCGACGCCTTCGGCGGTGACAGTGATGCCAAGTTCGGCACCAAGCCCGATGATCGTGCGCACGATCGCCGCCGTGTCCTTGTTGTCGATATCGTGGATGAAGGAGCGGTCGATCTTGATCTTGTCGACGGGAAAACGCCTGAGATAGCCGAGCGACGAATAGCCGGTGCCGAAATCGTCGAGCGCGATGCGGATACCGAGTTCGCGCAGCTGTCTCAGCGTCTTCAGCACCGTCTCGCTCTCATCCATCAGCACGGTCTCGGTGATTTCCAGTTCGAGCCGGCTGGCCGGCACGCCGGAAACGGCCAGCGCCGAAATCACGCTGCGGGCAAAGTCGGCGCTTCTGATCTGCACTGCCGAGACATTGACGGCGATGCGCATTCCAGGCGGCCAGCCGGCGGCCACGCTGCAGGCCTGTTTCAGCGCCCATTCGCCCAGCGGAACGATCAGCCCGCTGTCTTCGGCGGCTGCGATGAAATCGTCGGGCGCCACCAGGCCGCGCGTCGGTGAATTCCACCGCATCAACGCTTCGGCGCCGACGATCTTGCCCGACGCGATGTTGGTGATCGGCTGGAACTCCAGCACGAACTCCCGCCGCTTCAGTGCCGTCTCGAGATCGGTTTCGAGCGCCAGGCGCGCCCGCACCAAGGCATCCATGCCGGGCTCGAAAAAGCGGTAGACGTTGCGGCCTTCGCTCTTGCCGCTGTAAAGCGCCATGTTGGCGTTCTTCAAAAGCGTGTCGGCGTCCTTGCCGTCACCGGGATACAGCGCGATGCCAAGGCTGATGCAGACATGCATGTCGCGGCCCTTGTCGCGAAACGGCTGGCTGACGACAGCGACGATGCGTTTTGCCAGTTGTTCCGCATCGGTGGCGCCTTTGGGATTGAACTGCAGGATGGCGAACTCGTCGCCACCGAGGCGGGCGACCACATCGGTGTCACTGCGCAGGCTGTGCCGCAACCGCTCCGCCACGCATTTCAGCAGCCAGTCACCGGCCGGGTGTCCCCAGGTGTCGTTGACGGCCTTGAAGCGATCGAGGTCGAGCGAGAAGATCGCCAACGGTGTATCGCCGGCCATCGCCTGGTCGAGCCGTTCGCGAAACATCGAGCGGTTGGGCAGGTCGGTCAGCGTGTCGTAATGGGCAAGGTGGCTCATGCGCTCTTCGGCGCGCCGGCGCTCGGTGATGTCTTCGAAGGTCGCCACCCAGCCGCCACCGGCAAGCGGCCGGCGCGCAACCAGCAGCGTTCGGCCATCGGCAAGGCTGCGGTCTGTCGAACGCTCCTCACCGGCCTGCAGGCTGGCTCTGGTGTTGGCGATCTCGCCGTCGATGTCCATCGACGGATAGATGCGCAGTCGCACCATCTGTTCGAGCAGGGCGCGCTGGCTCATGCCGAGCGGGAAGTCGTCAGGCGTGACCTTGTAGAGGTCGAGGAAGCGCTGGTTGCGCACGATCAGCGTGCCTTCGGCGTCGTACATCAACAGGCCTTGCGACATGTTGGCGAGCGCCGCATCGAAGCGGCGGTGCTGCTCCTTCAGTTCCTGCTCGGCCCGCCTTTGCTCCGTAATGTCCTCATAGATCGACACCCAGCCGCCTGAGGCCAGCGGCCGGTGCGTGATGGAAACGATGCGTCCGTCCGACAGTATTTCCTCGTAGGTCGAGGCTTGCGCGCGCTCGATATAGGGCTTGCGGATGGCATACAGGTCTTCGGCGCTCTGTGAGGCGACACCGATGTCGACGCTGTGCTTTAGAATGTCCAGGAACGCGATGCCGGGCCGCACGATCTTCGCGTCGAGGGAGAAGATGCTGATATAGTTGCCGTTGCAGATGATCATCCGCTCGTCGGCGTCGAACATGCACAGCCCATGCGACATATTCTCGACGGCCGCGGAAAAGCGCTCGTTCTGGTGGCGCAGTTCGTCGGCGATCTGCCGTGGCGCGGCGACGCCTCCGGCTCCCCGTCTGCGGACGGGCGAACCACCCTTGACGTGCGCAACGGACATGAGGCGTGCCTGCTGACCGTGATCGAAACCCGGTACTGTGGTTACCGCTGGTTAATTTAGCGTATGTTCACTGCGCCGAATGCACGGCAACCGTTGCCTGGCGTTGCTTTTCAAGCGTTGCGTAGCGTTTGAGGAAGGCAGCTTGCGCCGAGGTCACCGAGTGCGGCTTAAAGTCGAAGCGGTCGGCATTGAACCCGCGCGGCCGGCCGAAGAACTCGGTTGCTTCCGCGGTCGAGAAACCGGCAAGCAGCGTCGCCTCGTAATAGGCGGCGATCTGGTCGGCGCGCTTGATCTCCTTGCGCAAGCCGACGCCGAGTTCGGGCGGCAGCGAAAAGCGCTGATGGATGGCGCGCTGGAGACGCAGCTCACACTCCTTGTAGGAGCCGCCCATTACCGATTTGAACGGCGAGATCATGTCGCCGATGACATATTCCGGCGCGTCATGCAGCAGTGCTGCCAACTGAGTATTGGCCGAGGCGTCCGGCTGCAACTCGCTGAACAGCGCCTCGACCAGCAGCGAATGCTGGGCGACCGAAAAGGCGTGATCGCCGCGGGTCTGCCCGTTCCAGCGGGCGACGCGGGCAAGCCCGTGGGCGATGTCGGAGATTTCGATGTCGAGCGGCGAGGGATCTAGCAGGTCGAGCCGCCGTCCCGACAGCATGCGCTGCCACGCGCGCGGTGGCGCTCCGACGCGATCGGCGGCCATCAGGCGTCCTCCGCGCCGATGGCTTCCCTGGGAAAGCTGAACTGCGCCCAGGCCGGGATGGCGAGCGAGACGGTGACATCACCGGCCAGTACCGGCTGGCCAGCGTCGAGCGCCGCCTTGACCCGGTCGATGCGGGCAATGGCGAGTCCGGCCGTGCCCGCGGTCGAGCCGAGCGTGCCGACCGGCCGCCCCGCAACCGTCAGCTCCGTGCCGGGCGCGGGTAAGGCGCGGTCGGCCGAAACGATCAGCACGCGCCGCCTGGCGGTGCCGCGATGCTGCATGCGCGAGACCACTTCCTGGCCGACATAGCAGCCTTTCTTGAAGCCGACGCCGCCGGTCTCGTCGAGCAGCACGTCGTGAGGGAAGGCATCGCCGAGCTGATAATCGGGACCGCTTTCGGCAATGCCGTTGGCGATGCGGAGCGTCTGCCATGCAGCCGGATCGCCACCTAGGGATGCGCCGCCATAGGAACGGCTCACAACCACATCGCGGAAGCGGGCATCGGCAAGTGTCGTTGAATCAGAAGGTGAGGCGCTTGAATCATCGCCCCACGCAACCGTCACAAGCACTTGATCCTGCTTGGCGATCTCGGCCTTGGCGCGCAGCTTGTAAAGCATCAGCCGGCGCAGGAAGTCGTCTGCGACGTCGGCACGGCAATCCAGCCGGAATCCGTCCTCGCCGCTACGCGAGATCAGGAAATCAAACAGGATCTTGCCTTGCGGCGAAAGCAGCGCACCGGGTTTTGCCGCACCGGCGCCCAGCGTGTCGAGGTCGGTGGTGAGGATGTTCTGCAAAAAATGCTCGGCATCCGGGCCTGACACAGAAATGAGAGCGCGGTCTTTGAGCAGGGCAAAAGGCATGGGCGGCAAAGAACCTGATCTTGCAAAACGGTCGGCCTTTACGTAAGCCGACGATACTCCCCCCGCAAGAGACCGAACGCCCATGGCCACCACCTACGACCTCATCCTGACAGGCGGCACGGTGGTCAACCATGATGGCGAGGGCGCGCGCGATGTCGGCGTCAAGGGTGGTCGCATCGTCGCAATGGGCGATCTTCGCCAAGCTTCGGCCGGCGAAGCGATCGACTGTCGCGGGCTGCACGTCCTGCCCGGCGTCGTTGACAGCCAGGTGCATTTTCGCGAGCCGGGGCTGGAGCACAAGGAAGATCTCGAGAGTGGATCTCGCGCCGCTGTTCTGGGCGGGGTCACCGCCGTCTTCGAAATGCCCAACACCAATCCGCTGACCACCAGCGAGGCGGCGCTTGCCGACAAGGTGCGCCGCGCCACCAGCCGGATGCATTGCGACTTCGCCTTCTGGGTTGGCGGCACACGCGAGGATGCCAATGATGTCGGTGAGCTCGAGCGGCTGCCGGGTGCTGCCGGGATAAAGGTGTTCATGGGCTCGTCCACCGGCGACCTGCTGGTCGAGGACGACGAGGGTGTCGCATCGATCCTGCGCAACACCCGCCGCCGCGCCGCCTTTCACTCGGAGGACGAGTTCCGGCTGCGCGAGCGCCTCGGCTTGCGCGTCGAGGGCGACCCGTCCTCACACCCCGTCTGGCGCGACGAGATCGCGGCCTTGCGCTGCACCGAGCGGCTGGTGCGCATCGCGCGCAGCACCCGCGCCCGCATCCATGTCCTGCACATCTCCACTGCCGAAGAGATCGTGTTCCTCGAACAGCACAAGGATGTCGCCACCTGCGAGGCGACGCCGCACCATTTGACGCTCACCGCCGACGACTATGCGCGGCTGGGCACGCTGATCCAGATGAATCCGCCGGTTCGCGCGGCCCGCCATCGCGACGGCGTCTGGCACGGCATTGCGCAAGGCATCGTCGATGTGCTTGGCTCCGACCACGCCCCCCACACGCTGGCCGAAAAGGCAAAGCCCTATCCGGCCTCACCGTCGGGGATGACCGGGGTGCAGACGCTGGTGCCGATCATGCTCGACCACGTCAATTCAGGCCGGCTGACCCTGCAGCGCTTCGTCGACCTCTCCAGCCATGGCCCACAGCGCATCTTCGGCATGGCCCGGAAAGGCCGTATCGCCGCAGGCTATGACGCCGATTTCACCATTGTCGACCTCCAGCGCCGCGAAACCATCACCAATGCGCAGGCCGGCTCCAGGGCCGGCTGGACGCCCTATGACGGCAAGGAAGTCACCGGCTGGCCGGTCGGCACGATCGTGCGCGGTCGTCGCGTGATGTGGGACGGCGAGATCGTCACGCCAGGACAGGGCAGGCCGGTGGAGTTTTCCGAGGCGCTGCCGGCTTAGCGGTTTCTTGCTGCGTTGGATTTTTTAAGCGCTATCCACTACGTTAAGGGCATTATGAACGCAGATATCGCGCCCATGATTGTCCCTGCGGAGTTTCCGGAGCTCCAGGCGCTCGCCTGGAACCGCGATGCGGCACGCCCGATTCCGGCCGAAGAGGCATTTGCGCTGTATGAGCGTAATTGGCGGTTTGTCGATCAAAAGCGTCTTACTGTGCGTGAGAAGCTGCTTATCCAAGGTTTGGCAGACAAATTCGGTCACGGCGTGCTCTTGACCGCCGGCTGATTTCCCTCACCTGATCGTTCCTCGCAGCCGGAATATCAACAGGACACACCGCGAGCGTCATGATGGAATTCAAGAGGCCCGAGCACCAGATCATTGCCGAAGCGCTCGGATTGATGGATCGCCATTTCCTGACCGCAAACCAGTGCTGGTTCGGCGGTGGCACTGCGATCGTCATGAAATTCGGGGAATATCGCCGCTCACTGGATGTGGATTTCCTGTGTGCCGACAGCGATGCCTATCGCGAATTGCGGACCTCCGCAGCCGAACGTGGCGTCAGAGCATTCTTTCCTGAGCCGGTCGAGGCTGTTCGGGACTTCCAGATCGATCAATATGGCTTGCGGACGATCGTGCGGTTGAAAGGCCAAACGATCAAGTTTGAAGTCATCCGCGAAGGCCGCATAAAACTGCGAGGCCATTTCGACGACGATCTGAATGTATCCGCCCTGGTCCCGGCGGATATGTTTGCCGAGAAGTTGCTGGCGAACGCGGATCGATGTCAGGACCGTGCAATTGCATATCGCGATGCCATCGATCTTGGAGTGCTGGTTGGCATCTATAAGGAAATTCCGAGCGACGCTGTTGGCAAGGCGAAGGTGGCCTATGGCGTGGATATCGAGCGCAAGGTGGCTTGGGTGGTAAACAGGCTGCGGGACAAGGAAGAATTGCGGCATGCCGCCGAGGTGCTGCAAATGGATCCCAACGCGGCGGTCGAAGCGATTTCGGCCCTTCGATGTGAAGGCGTCCGCATCTGGCCTGACACGGGTATTGCCCCGGAGCTTTCCAGCCCTGGTCAATAGCCGTAAGGGCGTTGCAGAAACTCAATCCCCGGCGACGAAAAACGTCCACTGCCCGGTGGGCGTAATGCCGACGCGGTAGAAGATGTAGGCTCCGAACTGCTTCATGTCGTCATAGTCGCCGGCGGTGACGATCTTGAACAGTTCGACCCGCTGCCTGGCGTTGAGCTTGTCCAGCGGCAGGGCGAAGAAATACGGCCAGACATAGAGTTCCTGCGGTGTGCCGACGTCTACATGGACATAGCCGGCATTGAGCACCTCTTCCAGGATGGCGAGGATTTCCTGACCTTCCTTGTCGCCCGATAGCCCTTTCAGGAAGGCGATCGGGTCGCCCTCGATTTCGCCCAGCGACAATTGGGTCATGGTGTCGCCCTTGCCGATCAGCGGCCGCAGCTTCTCGATGTCGCCGCTGACGCAGGCCTCGACCATCAGATCGCGCATGCGCCTGACGGGCTCGGGCAATTTGGAAAGGTCATAGACGACTTCGGGCACCGGCGCTTCTGGATCGGCACGCGGGTTGGCCACGCCGCCATCGTTGGCGGGGGCTTCCGGTTGGCTTTGTCCGGGCTCCGTGGGCGATTTCGGCTGGCTGGCGGCCGGTGGCGCCGTGCCGGGCAGATCGGGCATTGGCACTGAATTTTCAGACGGCGCCGTCTCACCATTGGCTGGTGGCCCGGCAGGAGCTGGAAGCTCCTCGCGCTTGATCTCGCTCAGCGCATAGGCAGGGTTGCTGGTCAGGACAAGCGCCAGCGGAACCGCGGCGCAAGAGGCGGCAAGCCAGATGCTGAGGACCACGCCGCGAGGCCGGCCTGACATCGAAAAATTCACCGCTTGCCTCTCCTTGGGCCTAGGCTGTTCAGGCATGATGCCCAAACGGCGCGCCGTCGTCAAAGAACCGGTAAGCTGGCGATGCACCCTCTGAGACGCGCGACGCCTAGTGCCGAAACCGCTCCGGCTCGAAGGCGCCGGCGATCACCTTTTCACGCATGCGATCGAGCAGGGCAAGGGCCGAGGTTTCGCCATTGGCTCGCAGCATCTCGCCGAACGCGGTTTCAAGCGCTGCCTCGGCGATGATTTCAGGTTCTATGCCGGCCGACAGACCTTCCGCCCAGGCCTCGCTATGGCTTTCCACCGCGGTCAGGCGCTTTTCTTCCCTGACCAGCGCGTCGATGTCGTTGACGCCATGTTCCATTTGCGATGTCCACCTTTTCAAGCGGCGGTCCGACGGGTCGGATCCGGCTTGGGCTGCCCCTATCTCACGCAGGCTAAGTAAGTATCTGTAAATACGACATTTTTTTGATCGTCTTTACAAACTTCGTCGCCTGCGTTCGGTCCGATTCAAACTTAGCCGATTAGACCGGTGAGCGGGATGAAAACCTTCAGTTTGAGTTAATTCCGCATTCGCGCGCTAACGTTTCGTTAATACTGTTGCGCAAGTGCAACACCAAGATTGCATCAACGTGCCGTGGATACAAGGCGGGTGCTCGAAAAGGCGTTCGCTAAACGCCGTCTGGCGCTCGTCAGTTGCCGTAACGCGAGGCGATGTCGCGCGACAGCGTCTCGCCTTCCTTCATGTAGCGGCTGATGGCTTCGGTCGCTGACGGCGTGCATTGGGTATAGGTGCCGCCGAAGGAACGGTAACCGCGGTTGAAGCTGGCGATGAAGCGGGCACGCCGCTCCGGATCGGGATTTTCCGAATCGATCAGCTTTTCCATCTCGGTGCGCCACTGGTCGCCCTTTTCGCCGCACAGATTGCGCAGGAAATGCAGCGACCCCAGCACCTCGGCCAGTCGCATCAGCCCGGGCTCGAACGGCGACTCGGCGGCCAGCGCCGGCTGCACGGCAAAAGCCGTGGCGGTGGCGATGCATGCGGTAAGGAACAGCGAGGTGCGGGTCATAAGTCTATCTGACGAAACATTTTGTCGCCTGCAAGGCGATTCTCGGAGCGGCAGATATGGGCCTGCTTCAGGCCAAAAGCTCTTCAGCCACCTCCATGACGTCACCCGCGAGCGGCAGCGTCGCCATTTCATCAAGACTATAGAAGGCGGCGGTCTCGGCATCGTCGCTGGCCGTCGCTTCGCCGCCGGCATAAACGGCGCCGAACACGGTCAGCAGATAGTCGACCGGGTGATTCTCGCCGCTGCCGTCGATGTGGATGTCGCGAAGCGGACGATAGTCCTGCGCCCGCAGCCCGGTTTCCTCCAGCAATTCGCGCACTGCTGCTTCTTGCAGCGTCTCGTCGGGCTCGACCTTGCCGCCGGGAAAGGCATAAAGCCCCTGCGACGGCGGCCGCGCCCGTTTGACCAGCAGCACCGTCCTGCCGCGCACGACGGCGACCGAGACTGCGGGAAGTATCTTGCGCTGCTCGTTCATCGATATCGATTCGCTTATGTGAGGCCCACCCTGTGGACCGGCTGGCAGCGAGCAGCTTTAGCGGTTGCGCAGCGCCGGTTCCATCGCCACGTTCGCGATCGGATCAATTCATCGAGCTTGCCAATGTGCGGACGCTTTGCCCTGACCGCGACGCCCGACCAGACCGCCGCCTTGCTCGGCCTGGCGGAGCTGGAGGATTTTCCGGCCCGCTACAACATCGCGCCGACGCAGCCGGTGCTGATGGCGTTGTCGGGGCCGCCGCGCATGCCGGGCTCGAATTTCCCGGATCGCCAGGCGATGCTGGTGCGCTGGGGGCTGATCCCCACCTGGGTCAAGGACACCAGGGAATTTCCGCTGCTCATCAACGCGCGTTCGGAAGGCGCTATTGAAAAAGCCTCGTTCAAAGCCGCCATGCGCCATCGCCGTGCCTTGGTGCCGGCCTCCGGCTTCTATGAGTGGCAGCAATCCGGCAGCGGCAAGAAGGGCCAGCCCTACTGGATACGGCCGCGGCATGGCGGGTTGATCGCCTTTGCCGGGCTGATTGAAACCTATGCCGAGCCGGGCGGTTCGGAAATGGACACCGGCGCTATTCTTACCGTCAACGCCAATGCCGGCATCGCCCATATCCATGACCGGATGCCGGTGGTGATCGCGCCTGAAGATTTTGCCCGCTGGCTGGACTGCCGCACGCTCGAACCGCGCGATGTGGCCGACCTGCTCAAGCCCGCGCTGCCCGTTTTCTTCGAGGCAATTCCGGTCTCCGACCTCGTCAACAAGGTCGCCAACACCGGGCCGGAGATACAGGACATGGGCATCGTCGAGCCCGGCAAGGTCAGGCGCCAGAAGCCCGGCGCGGACGACAGTCAGATGACGCTGTTTTAGAGCGCGCTCCCAAGAAGCCATGTCCGGTCTTCGGGAAGAACCTGCTCAATAGGAAGAGCTGCTGTTTTCAGGCGCGCTATGGGGCCTCAGCCTTCCGTTCCGGCGCACGCCTTGTCGGCGGCGGCACGATGCCTGTTCAGGCAGCGCGGGGCGAAGTGATTTTCGGCGCCGGCTTTTTATTCTTCGCGGTATGGAGAAGGGCGGCGACGATCGCGGCCGGGCCGATCGCACGGTAGTGGTTGGCGAGCGCCGGTTGCTTGGCGCGGCTCGATTCCTGCTTGGTTCGTGACATCGATCTCTTCCCTGGTAACATTTCCGTGTCTGCGTTTGCCGGCCGAATCTGACCGAATCGTGACCTATGGTGAACTAGCCGGCGAATGTTTCATGACTGTGCCGACATGTTTAATAAAATGTTTCAGCGGCTCCTGACCTATGAACCAGCGACGCTTTTGCCGGAAGTTGCGACTTGACGGCAACACCGGCCAAGGCGATAAAGCCGCCGATGAAAACGTTTTTCGCCATTTGTGGCATTTGCATTATTGGCTAGCTTCGCGCTGGTCCGGACGTTTTCGCCTCATCTTTCCCCAGAGTGGACAAACGCCCCGGCCAGCAGGCTGGAGCCCGATTTGTGCCTTGGCACAGGTAAGGCTCTCTCCAGAACTTAACGGACCGGAAGGGCACGCATGTCTGACGCATCGAAGGGTCTCAGCCTCTACAACACGCTAACGCGGACGAAGGACGTGTTCGTCCCCATCGACCCGTCGAATGTGCGCATGTATGTCTGCGGTCCGACCGTCTACGACTTTGCCCATATCGGCAATGCGCGTCCGGCGATCGTCTTCGACGTGCTGTTCCGTTTGCTGCGTCACCTCTACGGCGAGGCTGGTGTCACGTATGTGCGCAACATCACAGATGTCGACGACAAGATAAACGCCCGCGCGCTGCGCGATTTCGGCGCCGAGATCGCGTCGGGAAACCTGACGCTCAACGAGGCAATCCGCCGCGTCACCGAAAAAACCGCCGACCAGTACCACAAGGATGTCGCCGCACTCGGCTGCTTGCCGCCGACGGTCGAGCCGCGCGCCACCGAGTTCGTCGCGCGCCGCGCCGACGGCAAGGTTGACATGATCACCCTCATCGAACGTTTGATCGAACGCGGCCACGCCTATGTCGCCGCCGGCGAAGTGCTGTTCGACACCGCCTCGATGCCGGATTATGGCGAGCTGTCGAAGCGCAATCTCGACGAACAGCAGGCCGGTGCGCGAATTGCCGTCGACGCTCACAAGAAGAACCCGGGCGATTTCGTGCTGTGGAAATTGTCGTCACCGGAGGAGCCCGGCTGGGACAGCCCATGGGGCAGGGGCCGGCCGGGCTGGCACATCGAATGCTCGGCCATGTCGGCCGCCTATCTCGGCGATGTCTTCGACATCCATGGCGGCGGCCTCGATTTGATCTTCCCGCACCATGAGAACGAGATCGCCCAGTCGCGTTGCGCCCACGGCACCGACGTCATGGCCAATGTCTGGATGCACAACGGCTTCCTGCAGGTCGAGGGCCAGAAAATGTCGAAGAGCGTCGGCAATTTCTACGCGATCGCCGAACTGCTGGAGACCGAGACCTTCGGCGGCCGCAAATGGCCGGGCGAGGTGCTGCGTCTGGCGATGCTGATGACGCATTACCGCGAGCCGATCGATTTCTCCGTGCGCAAGCTGGAGGAAGCCGAGAATACGCTGCGCAAATGGAAGCGCGCCGCCGATCTCTCCCCGTCGGCAGGGCAAGTTCCGGCGGAGGTTGTGGCGGCGCTGTCTGACGACCTCGCCACCTATGCCGCCTTCCAGCAGCTCACGCAGCTTGCCGGTGAGGCCGCGGAGGGCAACGAAGCGGCCGCATCGCTGAAGGCATCGCTGTTGTTCCTCGGCTTCGATATCGGCGCGGCCGCCGTGGATGAGGACAGCGTTGCCAAGTCGATCGCGCAGCGCCTGGAGTTCATCGCCGCCAAAAACTGGGCCGAAGCTGACCGCATCCGCGACGAGCTTCTGGAGCAAGGCGTGCAGCTGAAGGACGGCAAGGATCCTGTCACCAACGAACGCGTGACGACGTGGGAGGTGAAGCGGTGAGGGTGGCGCGAGACACCGTTGTAAGATTGGCGAAGGCGGCAGCGACAGCCAATCTCCCCC